>JBKOVT010000083.1:0-22612 GCA_046724035.1 Pseudomonadota bacterium
ACAACGCCGTACCGACCGTCAACCCGGCCGCCAACTCCAGCGTGCCGCTCGAAGAGAAGGTTACCGTATGCGCCGCGCTCGTCCCGTCCAGCACCAGCCGGTCGCCGGCGCCGGTGACGGTCAGCACCAAAGCGCTGCCGCCGTCGGTGATGCCGTTCGCGATCGTCAGCGTGCCGCCATTCGCGGTGATGTGCGCCGCGCCGCTCGCGGTGATCGCGCCCGTCACCGTGCCCAACCCGGTGATCGTGCCGGTGCTCAACGAGATGCCTGCATTATCGGTCAAGTGCGAGCTCGATCCATCGAGCTGGACGGTGTTGGCGCCGATCGACAATGCAGCGGTCAGCGTCAGCGTGCCCGAGGTGTTGAGCTCCAGGGTGCCTGTCGACCCCGAGAAGCTCAACGTGTTGGCCACGCTCGTGCCGTCGAGCAAAAGCCGGTCACTCGCTCCGCTGCCCACGGTCAGTGTCAAGGATCCGGGGCCGGTTTTGCTGATGTTCGAGGCAATCTCCAATGTACCACCCGAGGCGGTAATATGAGCCGCGCCGCTCACGGAGATGGCGCCCGTCACCGTGCCCAGCCCGGTGATCGTGCCCGTGCTCAGCGAGATGCCTGCATTGTCGGTTAAGTGCGAGCTCGATCCATCGAGCTGCACGGTATTTGCGTTGATCGTCAACGCATTGGTCAGCGTCAGCGTGCCTGAGGCGCCCAACTCCAAAGTACCGGACGTGCCTCCGAAGGTCATCGACGTCGCAGAATCGGCCCCGTCGAGTTTGAGCCGATCGGTGCTGCCGCTGCCTGTTGCGAGCTTGAGCGATCCGCTGTTGGTAATGTTACCCGAAAGGTCGAGCGTACCACCCGACGCTGTTATCGTAGCGGTGCAAGCTGCGGTGGCGGTTATCGCCCCTGTGACCGTACCGACGCCCGTTATGCCGCCACTCGATGAGAGCGTTGTCCCATTCGTAACGGTTAGCGTCGTCGAGGAGCCGGAGAGCGTAAGGGTGTCGCTGCCGCTGATCGTTAACGATTTTATGTGAGCGTTGCTGCTGAGTATTGGTGAATTTGTCGTCGTGCCGATGACGACGTCGTCGCCGGTACCTGGAACGCCACTGCTCCAATTGCCCGCTGTGCCCCAGGCAGTGCTCGTGCTTCCACTCCAAGTGTTAGTGGGAAACGTGGCCAAATATTCGCGGATGCCCGCCGTGCTCAGCGGGGCCGGTGTAATTGCCGCGCCAAAATTTGCATCGAGGTCCCAGCTGCCGCCCTTTGCGGCGGCGCCGACCATGCCGGTCGACGCCGCGACGAGCGCCCCGGTGCTGTGCGACAGCGCGTCGATAAACCGCTCGCCGCGCGCGCCGCGTCCGGTCTCGCAGCTCCACAGCAGCAGCTCGCCATCGGCATTGAGCGCCGCGCCGATGCGGGCGAGGTCGCACGCGCCGGCGGAAATCGTTGCCAACGAAAGGCGTCCGTCGGTGAAGGCGATCTCGCCGGGTGCGCCATGCGCGATAATATGGATCGCCCGCAACTCACTCCTATTGTCGAGCGCATCCGCCATTTGCCGGACGGGATTGCCCGCCGGGCTGAGCACGATCGCGTGCACCTCCGGCCGGAGGCCGCGTAGAAGATTGCCGAGATCGGCAACGCCGGGATCGATAAAGGCGATTTCGCGGGAGGTGGCGGCGTGCTGCCGATAAATGCGGGCGTCAACCATGCTCATTAAAG
This sequence comes from Pseudomonadota bacterium, assembly GCA_046724035.1. GTDB lineage: Bacteria > Pseudomonadota > Alphaproteobacteria > ATCC43930 > CGMCC-115725 > DATARH01. The sequence continues at coordinate 1,720 of JBKOVT010000083.1, forward strand.
CCTCCGAACGTGCTTCTTTGACGGGTTGGGGGCGGGGTTTAAGAACGGGCCGGTAGCGCGGGGGAGTTGGCCGGCGGGCGGACGTCCCGGCCAGCCGTGCTGAATGTGCTCATCGCGTTACCACTCGAAAGGGCGGCAGCGCCGCGGGCCACGCCGCCTGGCGGGGAGGGCCCCCGGCTGCCCCCGGGGAGCGCTACCACTACCTGTGAAAGCATCCTTCTTACAAGCATAAATTGCATGAAAAATCTGCTTACAATCCCAAATTGCCTTTAACCGTCCGGAAGAGCTAAGGCGGCACCTGCAAGGCCATTGGGCGCCTGCGCCGCCGGGAAAAGATCAGGCGCGAGCGCTTGGCAACTCCAAGCCTCGGTCGCCGGAAAGCAGCAAAATGCAGCAAACCGCACTTTTGAAGGTCTAGAGTTCGCGAGCGGTTCGTCTAATCTTCCCGAAAATACGCTGGCCATATTCGGGCAAAAGCATTGGGCAAATAATCTCGATGGTTCTCATTAAATTATTGATGACTGCTATGCATAAGTTATTAGATACCCATCCGCCCCTGGGCACCACCCTTCCACTAAGCCACTGAGGCGCAGTCGATGCAGCTCCCGCAGACCGGCGGTTGCCAGTGCGGCGCGATCCGCTACGAGATCACCGAAGAACCGCAGCTGGTCTATACGTGCCACTGCACCGATTGCCAGCGCTTGACGAGCAGCGCGTTCAGCATGGGCGTCGTGGTTCCCGAACGGGCATTCCGGCTCAGCGGCGCCGAGCCGCGTCCGCTGCAACGCATCGCCGATAGCGGGCGCCCCAATATCCGGCTGGTCTGCCCGCAATGCGGCACGTGGATCTGCGGCATGCCACGGGATGGGATGCATCGGGTGCGGGCGGGGACTCTCGACGATACGTCGTGGCTGCGGCCGACGCGCCACATCTGGACCCGCAGCAAACAGGCCTGGGTCACGCTTCCCGCGGGCGATGAGGCGTTCGAGGCGCAGCCTCCTGCGTGACGGCCGGGCGGCGGAAGGGCACCTGCGCTCGCTGCCGTGTTTTTCTCACCGCATCTAGCGAAATTCCTGCCAGCGGTCGCCTTAACGAGGCTGATCCGTTTGCCACAGGCGACTAACAATGCGGAGGATTTGCTGCGGTTTTTCAGGATCGCAAAGGGCGCGCAACAAAATCGCGATTTAAACCGCGGTGCGGCATGAGTTCTCGCCCGTATTTTTAACCTCCGATTTAGCAACCCGTCCCTAGGCTCCGCGCTGGCGTGGCCACCCCGGCCGCAAGGAGGGATCTGTATGTACAAGCTGGAATACGACAATCACGGCGCTCTGATGATGGTGAAGATCGAGGAAGTCTGCCTGTTCACGCCAAAGGCGGTCGACGGAATGATCGCGCGGCTGCGCAGCCTGCGCGACAAGCATTGGCACGATTGGCCCGGCGAGCGCCACAACCGCAACGCGCTCGAGACGGCGATCCGCAATGGCGGGCTCGAAGGCCTGTTCGACACCGGCGCGCTCGATTTCGGGAGCGAGGACGAAGAGCCGGCGCAGGCAAAGCGCAAGCCGGCGCGGCACAAGCGCGGCAAGCTCGCCGTCGTTGCCGGCGGCAAGGTGGCCTGACCCCCGCCTTGGATATTCCCACCCGAACGCGAAAGGGCCGGCAGATGCCGGCCCTTTTTTTTCTGGACGAGAGGTTCCCCGCCCGGGATTACGGCTGGCGAAAGGCGGCGCTGGGGGCGGCTCGATGATTGGCAGCCGCCTCGGCAGGGCTGATCTTGAGCTCGCGCCATTTCCGCACCGGCATCGTGCCTTCGCCGCGCAGGATGTAGCGCCGCACCTGGATCAATTCATCGACCGTTACGTCCGGTAGAGCGGTATCGTCATCGCCGAAAATCGCGGCGTGGAAGCAGCTGTCCTTGCTGTCGGCGGTGATGACGGGATGGTCCGGGCGGTTGTCGACGGCGATCCCGTCGACCAGGACCTCGTAGCGCTTTTCCAGATCGTCTTCGAGCCGGGCAAAGGCGCGGATGCCCGGCCGCCAGCGGCGCCAGGTCTGGACGTAGCGCCGGACGACGCCCTTCTGCTCTTCGCTCAGGGCGATTTCGGCCATTGTGTATTCCCCCAGGATCTCATAGCGGGGAAGAAAGTGAGGCCGGGGAGGTTAAGGCCTCGTTTATTGCTTAAGGACGGGTTGTCTTAATCGATCGCTTAGGGCCACAGGGTCAGCCGCCTTTGGCGGCGACATAGGGCTTGACCATCTTCTTCGGATCGACGACGCGGTCGAAGGTCTTCTCGTCGACAAAACCGAGCTCCAGCGCGGCTTCCCTCAGCGTCTGATCGTGCTCCATCGCATGGTGCGCGATCGCCGCCGCCTTGTCGTAGCCGATGACCGGAACAAGCGCCGTCACGAGCATCAGCGAGCGCTCGACATGTTCGGCGATCTTCCTGCGGTTCGGCTGCGCGCCTTCGACAAGGAATTTGCGGAAATTGTCGCAACCATCGGCGAGAAGCGTGATCGACTGCGCGATATTGGCGATCATCAGCGGCTTATAGACATTCATCTCGAGATGCCCGCCGGCGCCGCCGAAGCCGACGGCGACATCGTTTGACATGACCTGCACGGCGATCATCGTCAGCGCCTCGGCCTGGGTCGGGTTGACCTTGCCGGGCATGATCGACGAGCCCGGCTCGTTTTCGGGCAGCAGCAATTCCGCAAAGCCGGCGCGCGGCCCGCACGACAACAGGCGGATGTCGTTGGCGATCTTGTAGAGCGACACCGCGAGCGTGCGCAGCGTCCCCGACAATTGCACGAGCGCGTCATGCGCGCCCTGGACGGCGAATTTATTGGGCGCGCTGACAAACGGCAGCCCGGTCAGCCGCGCGATCTCGGCGGTCGCCGCCTCGGCAAAACCCGGCGCCGCATTGATGCCCGTGCCGACCGCCGTGCCGCCGAGCGCCAACTGGTACACGCCTTTCAGCGCATCCTCGATGCGTTCCAGATTGTCTGTCAGCATCGTCTGATAGCCCGACCATTCCTGGCCCAGGGTCAGCGGCGTCGCATCCTGCAGATGCGTGCGGCCGATCTTGACGATGCCGTCCCACTCCGTCGCCTTCGCGCCAATCGCGTCGCGCAAGGCCGTCACGGCGGGAATGAGCCGCTGCTTCACAGCGACGGCCGCCGCGATGTTCATCGCCGACGGGAAGGTGTCGTTGGAGGATTGCGACATGTTGACGTGATCGTTCGGATGCACCGGCTCCTTGCTGCCGAGCGGGGTACCGGCGAGCTGGCAGCAGCGGTTCGAGACGACCTCGTTCACGTTCATGTTGAACTGCGTGCCGCTGCCGGTCATCCAGACATGCAGCGGAAACATGTCCTGATGCTCTCCGGCGAGGATCTCGTCGCAGACGCGCAGGATCAGATCGTGCCGCTTCTTGTCGAGGCGGCCGCCCTTGTGGTTGGCGACGGCGGCCGCGCGCTTCAGGATCGCGTAGGCGCCGATCATCTCGCGCGGGATCAGATCGTGGCCGATGCTGAAATATTGCAGCGAGCGCTGGGTCTGCGCGCCCCACAGGCGGTCCGCGGGAACAGCGATCTCGCCTAGGCTGTCGCTTTCGATCCGGACGTCGCTCATCCCGTGCTCCTGCGCTCACGATCCCGCGCCTGATATGTAGGTGCTGAGAGCCATAGGCGCGGATAGTCCAAGGATTTCACCCAAGCGTCTCAGCGGCGATCCGCTCAAGCGATTTTGATCGATGCGGCGGGGCGCGATCGGGCGGCGCGATTGCCAATCCTGGCGAAGATGCCTATTTGCGACACGCCGATCCGAAACCCGACACCCGGGGCGCTTATCGAATGCTTACCCTCTCCAGGCCAGGACGCCTCCTGCTGTGTGCCGGATCGGCTGTTGCCTTATCCCTCTTCGCGGTTGCCGCGCAGGCGACGGATTGGAAGAAGGCGAAGGAGGTCACCGTCGTTACGACCGAGTCGAAATTCACGCCGAACAAGCTGACCCTCCGGCGCGGCATTCCCTACCGGCTGCATGTCGAGAACCGCGGCAAGGAAATGCACGAATTCAACGCCGCCGATCTGTTCAAGGCCGCCAAGATCAATAATCCGGCCGTCCTCAACGCCGACAAGACCGAACTCGTCCTGCACCCGGGCGAGACCAAGGACCTCTATCTCATCCCGAGACAGGCCGGGCACTTTAAGCTGGTCTGCCCCGATCACGACTGGGCCGGCATGACCGGTGAGATCACCGTCGAATAACCCGCCTCTCGGGCGGGCTGGCCCGGGGCTTGCGATCGGCCTTAAAATAGGCGCGAATCGCCGCACCGGAGAGAGCCATGCCCGCCGACATCTCGGACCAGACACTCGATTTCCTGCTCGCCCGCGCCGGGCTCGATCTGACGCCCGCCCAGAAGGCCGAACTGAAGAGCGTCTATCCCGGGATCGCGGCCATGGCAGAGCGGGTCCGCAAGCCGCGCGGCATCATGGCCGAGCCGGCGCACGCCTATGGCTTCAATGAGGAAGACCTGTGATGGCTGCGCCCGCTATTCCGACGATCGCCGAGGCGGCAAAGCAGATCGCCGCAAAGCAGCTGTCCCCTGTCGAGCTAACCCGTGCCTGTCTCGACCGGGTCCGGGCGCTGGACGACCGCCTGCATGCCTTTGTCCATTTGACCGAGGAGCGGGCGCTTGCCGAGGCTCGCGAGGCCGAGAGGGCGATCATGGCCGGCGGTCCGAACGGGCCGCTGCACGGCATCCCGATCGGCCTCAAGGACATCGTCGACACAAAAGGGGTCCCGACGACCTGCGGGTCGAAGATCCTGCAGGACAACATCCCCGATACCGACGCGGCTTGCTCCGAGAAGCTGGCGGCGGCCGGCACGGTCTTGATCGGCAAGACGACGACGCATGAGTTTGCCGATGGCGGTCCGAGCTTCGACTTGCCAAAGCCGCCGGCACGCAATCCCTGGAACACCGAGCATTTCACCGCCGGGAGCAGCAGCGGGACCGGCGCGGCGGTGGCGGCCGGGCTCATCCTCGGCGGGATCGGCACCGATACCGGCGGGTCGATCCGCGGCCCGGCGGCCCTGTGCGGCATCGCCGGCATCAAGCCGACCTACGGGCTCGTCAGCCGGGCCGGGGTCGCGCCCGCCGCGTTCAGCCTCGATCATATCGGGCCGATGGCGTGGACGGCTGAGGATTGCGCGCTGATGCTGCAATCCCTCGCGGGGCACGATCCGCGCGACCCGGCGAGCGCCGACCGGCCAGTGCCGAGCTACACGGCAACGCTCGGCAGCGGCATCAAGGGCCTCAAGATCGGAATCATCCATCATTTTCACGAGGTCGATTACAAGGTCAGCCCGGCGACGCAGCGCGGCATCGACGGTGCGATCTCGACCTTGCGCGAACTCGGCGCAGAGATCCGCGAGGTGCAATTGTCGCCATTGCAGGATTGGCAGGCGTGCGGCTCCCTGATCTCGATTACCGAGCGGGCGAGCGCCTACGACGAATGGGCGCGCACGCGGCTCGGCGATTTCAGCGAGCGGGTGCAGCGCCGGCTGATGCTCGGCGCGCTCGTCTCGGGTGTCGATTATGTGCAAGCCGTGCGGCGGCGCCGTGAATTGCGCGCCGAACTGAAAGCGGCGATGGCCGGGCTCGATATCGTGCTCACCGCCGCCGCGCCGGGCGAGGCGCCAAAGATCGACAACGTGCCGGTCTGGGATGTGTTCGATCGGCCGAGCTTTACGATCCCCTTCAACGTCGCGGGGTATCCGGCGATCTCGATCTGCGCCGGCTATGGCGAGGGCGGGCTGCCCGTCGCGGTACAGCTGGTGGGCAAGCCATTCGATGAGGCGATGTTGTTCCGGGTCGCCGACGCGTTCGAAAAGGCAACCCCGCATCGCAACGCGCGCCCGGCGCTGGCGTGAGCGGAGGCGACATGGATTACGAGCATATCCTCGTCGAGATCGAGGACGGCGTCGGGATCGTCACGCTGAACCGCCCGGACAAGCTCAACGCGATGAACCGCCGCTTGTCGAGCGAATTGCACGATGCGGTGAAGCGCTTCGAGGCCGATGACGCGGTCGGCTGCATCGTCGTCACCGGCGCGGGCCGCGCCTTCTCGGCGGGCGGCGACATCCACGAACAGCGCGAGGACGATCGCCGATACAGCGCGGAAGAGCTCGACCGGATGCGCAGCGGCCGCAGCAGCCTCGACATCGCGACCTGCGCCAAGCCGGTGATCGGCATGATGAACGGGCTTGCCTATGGCGGCGCGGCGGTATTGGCCTCCTCGCTCGACATGCGGGTCGGCTGCGAGGATACGAAGTTCCGCTTTTTGGCCGCCGCCTATGGCCGCATCAACAGCACCTGGACATTGCCTAACCAGGTCGGCTGGCCCATGGCCAAGGAGCTCTTGTTCACGGCGCGCACCGTCGAGGCGGAGGAGGCCTACCGCATCGGCCTGCTCAACCATCTCGTGCCGCGCGAGCAGTTGCGCGCCAAGACGATGGAGTTGGGGCGCATGATCGCGGGCAACAATCGCGGTGCGGTCAGCGGCATCAAGCGGCTCCTGTTGCGGCAGATGTCGCAGGACCTCGAAGGGCAATGGCGCGAAGAGCGCGAATTCGCCAAGAGCGAATTTCAGAACGCCAAGGCCGAGGAGGCCTTCCCGGAATTCATCGCCCGCAAAGGCCGTCCGCTGGGCTGAGCGTTCCGCGCCCTTTAAGTTGGCGTCGGGCTCAGTTTGTGTCGGGCGCCGATTTTTCTTTCTTTGCCGGGCTGGCTTCGGCCTGCGCCATGGTCGTCAAGAAATCGGCCAGGAGGCTGCGGTAGCGCGCGGCTGCGGCCGTGCCGTCCTGGGCATGCCAATCGAGCGCGAGATCGGTCTTGTCGGCGAGAAGCGCGGCGAGCACACGCGCATTGACGGCGCGCGAATAGTGCAGCCCGTCATAGGTGTCGTTCGGGCTCTTGCTTTGGGTCAGCGCCGTCGGGATCGAGAAATCGAGGAACTCGTCATAGGCGGCGGCGACGCGCGCAACCGCATCGAGGTAGTCGCCAAATCCATCAGTCAGGCTGAATGATGCAATGCGCCATGCCGATTCCGGCGGCACAAACCCGATCGCGCGCGCCATCGGGAATTTCTGGCGCAGCGCGACATATTGATCGGCGCGCTCCGGGTGCATGTCGGTCGGCGGCTCCGCCGGTTTGATCGGGCCGGCCGGGTTGTAATAGTGCCGCTTGCTGCGCTTCTCCAGTTGCGCGCCGAATTCGGCATCGTAATAGCGGTGATGCGGCGCCTCGCCCCGCAAGGTGCGGATCGAGAAATCGAGCGCATCGAGCGAGAGATAGCTGATCAGGATCGAAGGCGGCGAGCTGCCGCTGCGCACAAAATCGGGCACTTCCGGCTGCGGCACCGGTCCGAGCAGATCGTTGCGCTTCAGCTCAACGAGCATCAGCTTCGGCGCAAAGCCGCGCTGCCGCAGGTATTCGGCGTAATAAAGCCACTCGCCGACCTGCCCGTCCGAGACGGCGAGATTGTAGCAGCGATAACCCTTGACCTCGTTCTCCGGCAGCAATGTCGCGCGCGAGGTGCCGAAGATCACGCAATCGTAGTCGGCCATGCGCGGCAGGAAGCGGATGATCTTCGCCAGCCGCTCATTGAAGGGATAGTTGATCCCGGTCAGCACATTGCCGCGCAGATACCACAGCGGATCGACGAGGCAATTGACCGCGAAGCACCCCGCCACGACCACTCCGGCAGCCGCCAGCAGCCAGATGATGAATGTCCGGAGCCGTTTCTTTCCCTGCGCCATAACCCTGTTCGCCGTCTTGGAATTTTTTACTGCTCAGAACCGGAAATAGAGAAACTCGCTGACATGGCTAAGGTTGAGGCAGGCCAATGCCGCCAAGACACCGACAAACACGGCGCCGGCCGCGGTGGGGCGCCATTCCAGCCGCCACGGCAGCAGCGGCGCCGTTGCACCGGCCGGCTCCAGCAAGGGCGGGTCGCGGTCGCGCTCCGCCAAGCCGTAATTGTAGGCCGGATGCCAGCGGGCCAAGAGCTGCTGCGTGTTCGGAAAGAACCATGCGACAACGAGCCAAACGACGAGCCACATCACGAGGATCAGCTGGTCCAGCCCGGCCGGCGGGCCGTCGAAATGGACGCCCAGCCAAGCGAGCGGACCAAAGGCATCCTGCCATGAAACCGGCAGATTGAACATGCCGCGATAGACCTGCCGCGCGACATCGAGCGAGGGCGAACGGTAGATCACCAGGATTAGGCCGAGCGCGAAAAACGTCACGAGCCGCGCCACGGTGTGCGACCACCAGAGATTGATCGGCCGCCACACCTGCCGCCAGGCATGGTTGACGACCATGCTGGCGCCCTGGAGGCTGCCCCACAGCACAAAATGCCAAGCCGCGCCGTGCCACAGCCCGGACAGAGCGAGCGTGGCCAGCAGATTAAAATAAAGCCGGGGCGTCCGGACGCGGCTGCCGCCGAGCGGGATGTAGACATAATCGCGCAGAAAGCGCGACAGCGTCATATGCCAGCGCCGCCAGTAATCGGCGACGTTAAGGGCGCGATAGGGCGAGTTGAAATTAAGCGGCAGCTGGATCCCGAACAGGCGGGCCGCGCCGAGCGCCATTTCGGAGTAGCCCGAGAAATCGAAATAAAGCTGGAATTTGAAGGCGATCAGGCCTTGCCAGGCGGTGAAGAAATCGAGCGGCTCGCCGGCCGCCGCCGCGGCGAACATGTTGTTGGCGATCGGCGCGAAATTGTCGGCGAGCACGACCTTCTTAAAGAGGCCGATGACAAAGATCGTCAGCCCGAGCATGAAATTGCTCGGCTTGATCGCAAAGGCCCACGGCCCTTTGATCTGCGAGAAGATCACCTCGTGATGGGTGATCGGCCCCGCCAGAAGCTGCGGGAAAAACATCACGAAAAAACAGTATTCGAGGAAATCGTGCCCCTTCACATCGCCGCGGCTGGTATCCACGAGGTAGGCGATCTTCTGGAAGATAAAAAACGAGATCCCGAGCGGCAGCAGGATGTGCTGCAGGATGAAATTGGTGCGGAACAGCGCGTTGGCCGTGTCGAGAAAAAAGTCGGTGTATTTGAAATAGCCGAGCACCGCGATGTCGGCGACGATGCCAAAAGTCAGGAGCACCGAGACCCAGTCGCTGCGGCCGCCCTCCCGCGCCGCGGTGATGCCGCGGGCGACGAGAAAATTGAACGCCGCCAGCCCAAACAGCAGCGGCACATAGATTGGGTTCCACCAGCCGTAAAAGAACAGCGAGGCCAGGAGCAGCAATCCGAGAACGGCGCGCGGCCCCGCGATCTGCCGCAATACGATATAGGCGGCGACGGTCGCCGGCAAAAACAGGAATAAAAAGAGCGGAGAATTAAAGAGCATCTTTTTTAATCATAACCCGGGGGGCCGGGCTATTTGAAACGGCGAGTTTCGATTGGTCTTATGCGTCCACGGTATTCACAGGGCCGTGATCCGCCACGGCGAATCCTGCCAAGTGGAGATAGGGATACTGCCCTCGTTCAAGCGGCCCCAAGCGGGTTCCTAAATGGAGGGGGGCCGGCGGAACGCAAGGCAAAAGCGGCCTGCTGTACAATTTGTCGCGTCGGGTTCGTTGAGCGGCGCTGGTGAGCCCGGATTCAGAGCGAGGCAGAGGCGCAGGTTTTCGGAGGGCCTGCTGGCGGTCATCTTGACCGGTGCGTTCCAGGGTCCGGCGAAGCTGCGGCTGTAATTCGGCCGAATCAGCCGATCGCGGCGGTCGCAATCAGGGTACCGCTATGGCGCCGCTTTGGCGTTCAGCCGCTTTGCGAGGCGCGCCAGATCGACGATCACGCGCTCATGCGTGCCGGCGCCGATCTCTTCGGTCTCATCTGTGGCGCGAACGGTGAACTCGATGCGGCGGCCGTCAACCTTCGTCACCTCGGCCTCGCCGACCACCCTCTGCCCGATCGGGGTCGGCGCCAGATGGCGCACCTCGACCCGCGTCCCGACCGCGCTCTCCCCTGCGTCGAGATAGGGTTTGATCGCGTTGAGCGCCGCATTCTCCATCACCATGACCATGACCGGTGTCGCCAATACCGGAGGGAGCGCCGTGTCCTTGAACTGATTGGCGAGGTGCTCGGGGCGCACGAGCAGTTCGAACCGCCCGTTCGCACCGATCGGGATTTGTTGCATGCAAGCGCTCAGATTTTGATTCGCCCGACAGCAGTCTTCAATGTATCGGCGCTGCGCTGCAATGCCTCGCGCTCTTCCGCCGACATGGCCGGCTCGAATAGCTGCAGGACACCCTCGCGGCCGAGGACGCTCGGCAACGACAGCGTGACGCCATATTGCCGCTGATAGGAACCAATCGGAATGACCGTGCGCTCGTCGCGCAAAATGATTTCGGCGATGCGCGCCGCCACGATGCCGATGCCGTGCTGGCTGGCGCCGATGCCCTCGATGATCGCAATATTGGCAAAGCGCACCTGCTGCTCGATCTCGCGGCGGAATTCGTCCCAGCTCTGCGATGAGGATTGCGACAGGCATTCGCGGATCGGCCGCCCGGCGACCGTTGCAGAAGACCACACGAAAACCGCCGACGTGCCGTGCTCGCCCAATATTTGTGCGTCAACCGAGGCCGGGCTGACATGCAGGCCTTGGCCGAGGTGGAACTTGAACCGCAGGCTATCGAGATAGGTGCCGCTGCTGAGCACGCGTTCATGCCCGAGCTTGCGGACCGCGTCGGCCAACGGATCGGGCGGATCCGTCACGACGAGCGCGATGGCCTCCGGCGCGGCGGCATGGAGCCGCGGCACGATGTCCTTGTAGATGTCGACATTCGTGTCGAGGAGCCGCAGCCGGCCGGCGGGATCGTTGCGGTCGGTCGCGCCGCCGGTCTTTTCATTGACCCCGGCGGTGATCATGACGAGGGCCGCGCCCTTCAGATCGGCATAATCGCCGTCCCGCAGCTCGGTGCCGGGCGACAATACCGCGCCATATTGCACGTCTGTCACCAGCCCTTTCGCCTTCTTGCGGTCGCGGTTGACGACGACGATCTCGCGCGCGACACGCCGCTGGACAAGCGCGGTCAAGCAGGCCGAGCCGACCGCGCCCGCGCCGATGATCCCGATCTTCATGCCGGTCCTCGCTTTCACGCCGGCAACGGCCGATTACAGGTCGAGTTCCGAGAGGCCGGGGTGGTCATCGGGACGGCGCCCGAGCGGCCAATGGTATTGGCGCTCGTTCTCCCGGATCGGCAGATCGTTGATGCTAGCGATGCGCCGGCGCATCAGACCATGCTCGTCGAACTCCCAATTCTCGTTGCCGTAGCTGCGGAACCAGTGGCCGCTGTCGTCATGCCATTCATAAGCGAAGCGCACGGCAATACGGTTCTCGTGGAACGCCCAGAGTTCCTTGATGAGGCGGTAGTCGAGCTCGCGGTTCCATTTGCGTGTCAAAAACGCTTCGATGGCCCCCCGGCCCTCGATGAATTCCGCGCGATTACGCCAGCGGCTGTCGGTTGTGTAGGCCAAGGCCACCCGCGCGGGATCGCGCGTGTTCCACGCATCTTCTGCCAGACGTACTTTCTCGGCGGCATTTGCGGCGGTGAAGGGCGGCAACGGCGGGCGGGTCATCGGTCAACTCCCGTCAGTGGAATTTGGCGATCAGGCCTATGCGGCGCGGGCCCGTCACTCCGGATAGACCGGCCGGTAGGCGCGGGAGCGAATTAGCGCGCCGACATCGTCGGGCCGTTTCACGCGCGCGAGCCCCCGGTCGAAAATCTCGATTGCGACCCGCTCCGCGACGTGCAGCGAGGCTTCCAGGATGCGGCTCTGCGGCGGGTAGATGAGCCCGGTCGCCAGATCCGCTTCGGTGACCTGCTCGGCGACGGCCTGCGCGGCGGTGATGAATAGGTCCTCGGTGACCCGCGTGGCCTCGGTCGCGAAGATCGCCATGCCCATGGCCGGGAAGATGTAGACGTTGTTGCCCTGTCCTGGCACGAAATGCTTGCCGGCGATCTCGATCGGCGGGAACGGGCTGCCGCTGGCGAAGATCGCGCGGCCCTCGGACCAGCGGTAGGCTTCTTCCGCCGAGCATTCGGAGCGCGAGGTCGGATTCGAGTAGGGGAAGATGATCGGCCGCTCGTTAATCGCGGCCATCGCCTCGATGATGTCATGGGTGAACAATTTCGGCACCGCGCTGACGCCGATGATCGCGGTCGGCCGCAACGCCTTGACGGCCTCGACAAAGGTGCCGATCGGTGGGCGGTCTTGCGCGAAGGGCTTTTGGAAATCGGCGACATCGGTGCGTGAGGTGACGAGGAGCCCGTTGATGTCGAAGAGCGCGTTGCGTCGCCGTGCTTCGGCGATGTCGAGCCCCTCCCGGGCCATCGCGAGACTGATCAATTCGGCAATGCCGGTCCCGGCCGAGCCGCCGCCGAGAAACAGAAGGCGCTGGTCCGTCAGCTTTGTCCCGGTGATGCGCAGCGCGGCCAGAATGCCGGCGAGCGCGACGCCGGCCGTGCCCTGGATGTCGTCATTGTAAGTGCAGACCTTGTCGCGGTAGCGCGCCAGCATCGGGACGGCGTTGAGGTTGGCGAAATCCTCCCACTGGATGCAGCATTTTGGGTAGAGCGCCTGCACCGCCGCGACGAACTCATCGACAAAGTCGGTGTATTCGGCGCCGCGCACCCGGTTCTGGCGCAGCCCGAGATAAAGCGGGTCTTCGAGCAGCGCGGCGTTGTTTGTGCCGACATCGAGCACGACCGGCAAGCAGTATTGCGGCGGCACGCCGGCACAAGCGGTATAGAGCGCCAATTTGCCGATCGGGATCCCCATGCCGCCGGCACCGAGATCGCCGAGGCCGAGGATGCGCTCGCCGTCGGTGACGACGATAAAGCGCACATCCTTTTCCGGCCAATGGCCGAGCAGTTCGCGCAGCCGGCCGCGTGCCGTGATCGGCAGGTACATGCCGCGGGCCTCGCGGTAGATATGCGCGAATTTTTGGCAGGCCTCGCCAACCGTCGGCGTGTAGACCAGCGGCAGATACGTCGCCGGATCGGACATCAAGACGGCATAGAACAGCGTCTCGTTGCGCGCCTGCAGATCGGTCAGCACGAGGTATTTCAAGAGATCGTTGTCGAGATTGGCGATCTCGGCATGGCGCCGTGCGACCTGCAATTCGATCTTTGTGACGGCCGGCGGCAGAAGGCCTTCGAGCCCGTAAGCGCGCCGTTCCGCCTCGGTGAAGGCGGTGCCCTTGTTGAGCCGGGGGTTGCGCAACCGTTCGTAGCCCGTGGGGTGCGCCGCTGTGCCTCCTTTCATGTCCATTCCTTTGTGCTTTTCCGCTTTGGCGGCGATGTCACGCGCCGAGGCCGGGAGGCTTTAAACCGGTGGTCCTGTCACCTGGGGCAGTCCCACGGGCGGCGCGACGATCATATCCGGCCAATGACGGCGGTCGCCCTCCGGGAAGCTCACGCGGATGCGGATCAGCTGCGGCATTGCCGAACCGTTCCATTGCGTAACCCAGGTCGCCGGCGAGTCCCGATCCGGCGTTCCCCAATAGGCAAATTCGATGCGAGCGACACCTCGGAGCAGCTCGGTTTCGTTGGGGGCGGGTGCGGCCGATTGTTCGCGACGATGCGGGTTCCACAGCAGGACAAGCTGCTCGCCTCGCAACGCCAGAGTGATATCGGCGAGCCGCGTGGTTCCAACCCCGGTCGGCATGTCGCCCACAAAAACGAGGCGGTCCGCCGTGCCCGAGAACGATATGACATGCGATGAGCCAGTCGGATCCGCCGGTACGGCCGGAGCCAGCGGAATGCCGCCGAGCAGGGTGCGCAAGATGCGCGCGGTCGAATCCAATTCCGCGATACTGCCGATCTGCCGAGCTTCCCGGCTCCACATTCCCAGTCCGGTGCGAACGCCCTCATTCAAGCCGACCATCAGAAAGCCGAGCACGGTCAGCGCAACCAGCATTTCGAGAAGGGTAAAGCCGCGCTGACGCCGCGTTTCGGTCCTGGCGTGCATCGTCTTCGCCTCACTCCACCGACGCGCCGCTGCCGAGCCGGCGGGTGTCGAGAACAACCGACCGGTTCCGGCCCCAGGAGATCTCGACCTCGACTGCGAACAGGGTCATCGCTGACGCGATCTGATCAGGAGCGGCGGCCTGTTGCGTTGCGATGGGACGGGAGCGCAGGCGCCAGTGGTATCCGCCGCCATCGTCGCCCTCGATCTCGCCCGGTGCTACCGCGCCGCTCCGGCCGAAAGCGGCAAGGTGGGATTGCGCCCGCTCGATCGCTTCGTCCACGCGTGCCGCGCCATCGACGGCGAAGACGCCGCTCGTGCCGGCCTGGAACAAGCCGACCAGGGCCAAACCGGTGATCGCCGCCGCGACGACGACTTCAAGCAGCGTGAAACCGGCGCTGCGTCCTTTTCCGCCGGCATATTTCATTTCGGTCGGCAGCACCTTTTTACTGAACATCGGCGACGCTCACACGGCCGCTGAGCCAATCGACACCGACCGCGATCTTCTGCCGTCCATCGGCCAGCGATATGCGGCCGCCCGTCGAGCTGCCGTCCGGGTTGAAGCGAATGTCGCCCGTCGCCAAACCGCGCCGCTCGCCGGTTACCGTCAGCAGCTCGATCAGCAGCTGACGCGGCAGTTGGCGCACATTGCCGTTGCCGACGCGAAACCGGTGGCCGGGCAGGTCGAGCTCGAAGAGGACGGGCCGGTTTTGCAAAATCGCCTCGGAGCGCGCAAGCCGCAGGCTCGAGGCAAGCTCGGCCGCGGTTCCGCGCAATCCGAGACCGGAGCTCCAGGGCGGCTTGTAGCCGACGATCAACGCCAAGGCGAAGGCGAGAACCGCCAAAACGACAATGACCTCGATCAGCGTAAATCCGGCCTCCCGGCCACGGCCTCCACCGCCGGTCGGCGCCTGTCGCTCACATCGCGAGATCATTGAGGCTCAGCATCGCGGTGAGCAGCGAGCCGACGATGCCGGCGACAGCCAAGCCCATCGTGATCGTGATGACCGGCACCAGCAGCGCGACGATGCGCTGCACGATGAGCCGCGCCTGCTCGTCATGGATATCGGCGGCCCTCAACGACATCGCCGCGAGCTGCGCCGCATCCTCACCGAGCTGCAGCAAATGGATCGTCCGCGGCGGGAACAGCTCCGCCTCGGCTAATGGTCGGGCGAGACCGCGTCCGCCTTTGGCTTCGATCGAGGCCGCCTCGACAGCGGCGCTCGCGGCGAGATTGCCGAGCGCGTCTTTGACAACGGCAAGCGCCGGAATAAGCGGGACGCCGTTTTGCAATAAGGTGCCGAGGGTTCGGGTCAGACGAGCTGCTACCGTCTCCCGCAGCAGCCGCCCGACCAGGGGAAGGCGCAGCAGAAGCCGGTCCAGCTTGAGCCGGAACGACGGCACGGCGAGCAAGCGCGGCCCCGCCACTGCTGCGACAAGGGCAAGCACCAGCAACCACGGCATCGCCGCGCCGACCACTTGCCCGAGGAGGATCAGCGCCCGGGTGGAGGCCGGCAATTGGGCGCCGGCTTGCTCGAAAATCGGAGCGAATTGCGGCAGCACATAATCCAGCAGCAGCACGATGGAGCCGACCGCTGCGATCACCAATACCGCCGGGTAGATCAGCGCCGCGCGCAGGCTCGATTTAAGGCTGCGCTCGCGCTCCAGCAGCCCGGCGAGCCTGTCGAGCGTAGCGGGCAAAGTGCCGCCCGCTTCGCCGGCCCGCACCAGCCCGACATAGAGCCGCGAGAAGCTGCGCGGCTCTGCCGCGAGCGCGGCCGCCAACGAGCTGCCGCCGCGGACCTTGTCGCGCACCTCGCCGAGGATCGCGCGCACCTTGGCGTTTGGCGCGTTCTCGAACACAAACCGCAACGCCCGGTCGAGATCCTGTCCAGCGGCCAGCATCGTCGCAAGCTCGTTGGTCACCTCCGCGAGCGCCGCGCGGTCGAGCCCGCGGCGCGTGACGAGCTCGATGTGCAGCAGATCGGCAAGCGCGCGGCGGCCGGCCGGCTCGGCGCGCAACACGATCTGGCCCTGGCGCTGCAGCCGTTCCACCACGGAGGCGCGATCGGCGGCGTCACTGAGCCCGTGCACGACCTCGCCGCCGGAGTTTATCGCCGACCATCTGAACGACGGCATGACCGGTTTCCGGCTCCGCGGCCTCAGGCTTCGCTGCGGATGCAGCGGACGACCTCTTCGATCGTCGTGTCGCCCTCGATGACGGCGAGGAGGCCAGCGTCGAAAATCGGCCGCATCCCGTCCGCGACCGCAGCACGCTCGATCGCGCCCTGGTCCGCACGCTGGAAGATCAGCCGGTCGATTTCCCGGCTCGGAACCAGCAGCTCGGCGATGGCGCGGCGTCCGCGATAACCGGTGTCGCGGCATTCCGGGCAACCCGCCGACCGGTACAGCGAAATCTCCTGGCCGGCCGGCACGAGCCGATCCAGCCCAAAGCGCTCGATCATGATCGGCGCCGCCGGTTCGGGTATTTTGCATTTCGGGCACAGCCGCCGCACGAGCCGCTGCGCCAGCACTCCCTTCAGCGTCGCCGACAGCAGATAATCCTCCACCCCCATATCGCGCAGGCGCGTGACCGTCGCGGCGGCCGAGTTGGTATGCACGGTCGACAGCACGAGATGGCCGGTCAGCGCTGCCTGGACGGCGATCTGGGCGGTTTCGAGATCGCGGATCTCGCCGATCATGATGACGTCCGGATCGTGCCGCAGGATCGAGCGCAGCAGTGTCGCAAAATTGAGCCCGATCTGCGGCTTCACCTGGATCTGGTTGATGCCGGTGAGCTGGTATTCGACCGGATCTTCGACCGTGATGATGTTGCGGGCGGTCGAGTTGAGCTTGAGGAGACCGGTATAGAGGGTGGTCGTCTTGCCGCTGCCGGTCGGCCCGGTCACCAGCACCATGCCGTTCGGCAGGTCGAACACCCGTTCCAATGACTGGCGGACATCGTCGGGCAACCCGAGCTTCACAAAATCGAACTCGACGGCGGTGCGATCGAGCACGCGCAGCACGACGCTTTCGCCATTGAGCGAGGGGATCGTCGAAACCCGGAAATCAACTTCTTGTCCGCGCACGGAGAGGCGAATGCGCCCGTCCTGCGGCAGACGGCGCTCGGCGATGTCGAGCCGCGCCATGATCTTGATCCGCGAAATGACGGCTGCCCGCAGGCGGGCCGGCGGCGGTTCGGCCTCGTGCAGCGCGCCGTCATAACGGTAGCGGATGCGCAGCCGATCCTCGAACGGCTCGATATGCACATCCGAGGCGCCGGTCTCGACGGCGCGGGCGATCAGCTGATTGACAAGGCGGATGACCGGCGCTTCGCTCGCTAGGTCCTTCAGCCGTTCGGTATCCTCCTCGCTCGGTTCGGCATCGGTGACGATGTCGCCGGAGTGCGCGCCGCCTTCACCTCCGGACTCGGCGTCGGGATAAAGACGGTTAAAGGCGGCTTCGAACTCGATTGGGACGGCGACCGCAATCGCGACCGGCCGGCCAAGAGCGGCGGCAATCGAACCGCTGACAAATCCATCGAGGGGGTCGGCCATCGCCAGGATCACGTTGTCCGGCGTATCGGCGATCGGGAGGGCGCGCGCCTTGTGCAGGAATTTTGGCTTGAGCCGGTCCACGAACAGCGGTGCTTCCGGGTAATCGGCGGGGCTTATCAAGACGGAGCCGACGAGTTCGGCGAGCGCCTCGGCGAGATCGCGCTCGCTGACCATGCCCAACTGCGTCAACACGCGATCGAGGCGTCCGCCGGTATCGGCCGCGACGCGGCGCGCGCGCTCGAGCGTACGGTTATCGAGCGCGCCGCGGGCAAGCAAAATATCGCTCAGACGCGACAGCTCGTCGCCGGGCTGCCCGGCGGCTTCCGCCGTGGGAGAAGGCGTGGGAGAAGGAATGGCTTCGATGACCATGCCCGGGATATATACCCGCCGGGCTTGGCGAGTGTCGAATCAGCCGGGCAGAGAGAAGCCACAAAAGCGGTTTAAGCAACGTGCTGGCGCAATTGGCCGAACGCGGCGCGAGCCTCGGCGCGGCGGGCTGGTCTCTCCTCCTGCTGGCGCCCTTTATCGGCAGCTTTCTGGGGGTCGTGATTCGCCGCCTGCCCGAGGGCAGGCCAGTGGCTTGGGCGCGCTCCGACTGTGAATCATGCGGCGCGACACTGACCGCGCGCGATCTCGTGCCGCTGATCAGCTGGCTGGCGACGCACGGACGATGCCGTCATTGCGGCCACGTGCTCGGCTGGTTCTACCCGGGGGTCGAGCTTGCCGCGCTCACCGTGGCGGTTGTTGCGCTCGTGGTCGATGGACCGGAACAGGCCTGGCTTGATTGCCTGCTTGGTTGGTGGCTGCTGACGCTGGGCTGGATCGATGTCCGGACCTGGCTGCTGCCGGACATTCTGACGTTGCCGCTCCTCGTGCTCGGTCTGGTGGTTTGCCTCTCATTGAATCCCGAAGACCTCGCCGACCGGGCCGCCGCCGCTGCTCTGGGCTATCTCGCGCTGCAAGCCGTCGCCTGGGCCTATCAGCGCTACCGCGGCCGTGAGGGCCTCGGCCAAGGCGATGCGAAGCTGTTCGCGGCAGCGGGCGCCTGGCTCGGGCTTGCGGCGCTGCCGCAGATCATCCTGCTCGCCGCCGTCACCGCGCTCGCAACGGCCGCCGCGCTCGGCCTCGCCGGGACCCGATTGCGGGCGTTCACGGCGCTGCCCTTTGGCCCCTTTCTCGGCCTCGCGACATGGCTGACCTGGCTTTTTGGGCCGCTCGTCTTTTAGCGTTGGCGGTGCTCGGCTGCTCGGCTCCGCCCCCGCCGTAATCCGCCGCGTCGCTATGCTCATTGACCCGGAATTGCGGCTGTCGTCTAAATAAAGCGCGGCGCGGCGAGCATCGGAGCCGGAGGTTTCCGGCGCTGCTTGATGCGGGCCCCCGCGAACAATCTGTAAGTTGCCATTGTAGGAAGTAGGAATGCAGCCGGCGCGCATTGGCGTAGAACAGAACGCCTGTTTTAAACACCCCGATCATCTGAAGAGGCACGGCATTCGGCATTGGCGCGAAGCAGCCGCGTCGCGCGGCATAACTCCCAAACGGGAGTATGATGGAGACCGCCGCAGGGAACGCGGCTTCACATTGCTGGAGCTGCTTGTCGTACTCGCGATCCTCGGTCTTCTGGTCGGCCTCGTAGCGCCGGCGGCGCTGCGGCAGCTCGGCTCGGCCAAGGAAAAGATCGCGCATCAATCGATCGAGCGCCTGGCAACCGTCCTCGACATGTTCAAGCTCGATGTCGGGAGATACCCCAGCACCGAGCAGGGGTTACAGGCGCTGATCACGCCGCCAACGGGCGTCAACCGCTGGGCCGGCCCCTATCTGAAGGGCGACAAATTGCCCGAAGATCCCTGGGGGCACCCCTTCGTTTACCGCAGCCCGAGCCAGCGCCCCAATCATGAATTCGATCTCTATTCGCTGGGCCCGAACGGGCAGGCTGCCGGTCCAGGCGATCCCTCGGCAATCTATAATGAATAGGCGTGCGGGGTAGCCGAGCGGACGAGCCGCTGGCGCCAAATCCGTCAGTCCTCGTCGTTGCCCCAGGCGAGTGGCCGGTAACCGGGCGGCTCGCGCCCGCCGATGCGAACCACTGCCATGCGTCTCACGCGGGCATTGCCGGGACCTTCGGCCGTGGCGTGAATCCGCGCGACGACGATGTCGGAGGATGCGTTCGGGTTGGGCGGGGGCGGCGCACCCGACGCCGCAAGCGCACCGGAGAGCACGAGCGCGGCGGATACGACCGGATCGGCCGCCGCCGGGTTCGGGTCCGCCGGCCCGAATAATGTCAGATGCGGCTGCAGTGCCCTGAACAAGGGTGCGGTCATGCCGCGCACGCGAGACAGCTCATCGAGGCTTTCCAGCGGCGCTCCCGGCGGCCCGTAATCGAGACCGGCCGTCTGGTATTCGGCCAGGAGTTCCTCTACCGGCCGCTTTGCCGAACCGACCCATTCGGTGATTGCTCGGGCGAGGTCACCCGCTGTTTCCGGCGGGCTGCCAACCGCCCGCAACAACGCCTCCAGCAGCACTCCCGAGGCAAGGTTGGGGTTGATGCGTCCGGCTTCGTCCTCGAGCCGCAGCGTGATCCGGCTCTGGCCGATTTGCACTGCGTGTTCACTGCCATCGACTGGCCAATGCTGCTCCGGCCGCGCATCTGAAACGTGGAAGATGGCCTCGTAGATGGCTCCGTCGGCAGCCGCTTGCGATCTCGAATTCGCCGCAAGATTGCCCGCGATCCGGCTTTCGGTACGGCCGGCGGCTGTCATATGCGCAACAAGAAAGGCGATCAGCACCAGCATCCACAACACGATCAGCAGCGCAAAGCCGCGGGATCGGGCAGAAGCATTCGGCATGGTTAGAGGCGGTTTGGGTTCGGCAATCCGTGAAGCGGCTTCCGCTGCAGCTCTTGCCGAACCAGCCCGGCATTGATGAGCTGGTTGCGCAGATCCTCGGTGAGCGCGCGCGCATCGCGCTGGTCGCGCACCACTCGCGGCGTGATCAGGACCAGGAGCTCCGTGCGCTGTCGCGCATTCGTCTGGCTGGAAACGAGGCTGCCGAGTACGGGAATATCCTTGAGGACCGGGATCCCGGAATTGCCTTGCTGGTCATTGTCACGGATCAGACCGGCCATCCCGACCGTCTGCCCGTCCTGCACCGCAACACGCGTCCGAAGCAGCCGTTGGTTGAAGGTCGGCGAGTTGATGTTTCCGGTTGACGTCGTGGCGACATCGCTGACTTCCTGGGAGATGTCGAGCGAGACGAGGCCGCCCGAATTGACCCGCGGCGTCACCACCATAATGACG
>JBKOVT010000220.1:0-7740 GCA_046724035.1 Pseudomonadota bacterium
TCGGGTTCGATCGTGTCGGTGCCGTATAGATCGCGGAACACCTGGTTGCTCAGAAGGCGCTTGGCTGTGAGGAACGGCTTGCGTCGGGCGAGCAATTTCTCCAGCCGCTCGTCGCAAATCCAGAGCGTGGGCAGCACGCGCGTCTCGCAGTGATTTTCGAGCGAGAGCCGCAGGGGCCCCGGATTCATCTCAGATCGAACAATCGGAACACCGACCTTGTCGAACATCATCGACAGAAGCTGGCGTTCCCGCGTCCCCTCGCCCACGACCTTGATGAACTGTGCGGTGTGAGTGACCGGGTCAAACACGATCACGAAGCTTGCCGGTAATTGAACCGACATCAGCGCCTTTTCTCCGGGGCCGAGCTCGACGGTATCGAGGGTCAGATCCTCGGCACGGCGGGCCAGATCGTCAGGCAGGTCCATGCCGGACGACCAAAAGATCTGCCGGTAGTATTCCCAGGCCGGCAATTCGTGTGGGTCGTGCGCCGCGATCCGCCGCACCCGGCGGGTGACCATGAACGCAACCTCAACCAGCTCGTCGAGCACCGGCTCGTAACCGGCTGCGCAAAATGCGCAGTTGTACTCGTCGCGATTGATGGCCTTCAACGTCACGCCGCTCTCCAGCACACCGCCGCAGCTGCGGCACAGCACGTTCCACGACAGCTCGAAAATCCCGAGCCGTGCGGCATGCAGGAAGGCGGCGATGACCCGCTCCTCATCGAGCCGGCGTCTGGCGGCAAAATCGATGACATTGACCCGGCACAGCTCGCGGTCGGGCGCCTCGGCGACAAACCGCTCGATTTCGGCGACCGTCTCCGGGTCGGCGGATTGCCGCAAAACCGCGAACAGCCCTTCGGCTTCGCTCGATAAATGCTCGGTCATCGACAGGGAGCCTCGTGCAACGACAGGGACGTGCGCTATGCCCGTTGCGAGGGCGGGCACATCATGTCGGGAGCGCCGGGCCGGTCTGCAACCGGAAAAAGCCGAAGCGTCGGGGGGCCCGCTATACGATGTCGAGGCGGTAGGTGCGGGCGGCGGTGCCGGAGAACAGGGCGAGCTTTTCGTCGCGCGAGGCGCCGGAAGCGATGCGCTTGAAGGCGTTCCACAGCGCCTTGTAGCCGATCGCCATCTTGTCGACCGGGAAGTTGCTCTCGAACATGCAGCGGGTCGGCCCGAACAATTCGATGCAGGTCTCGATATAGGGCCGCCATACCTCGGCAATGGTCTCGGATGCGGGCGGCGCCGCCGCATTGTGGAAATCGTAGCTCGCGCCGCGGTTCACGATGCCGCCGAGCTTGACGACGACATTGGGGCATCGCGCGAGCTCGGCCATCGAGCGCTTCCAATCGGCGAACACCTCGTCGCGCCTGCCGGCGTAGGGGCCGTAGCCGAGCACACCGCCGACATGCCCCATCACAATCGGGGTCGCCGGAAAGGCGCGCGCCAGATCGACGACGTCGGCGAGCTGTGGGTGATAGAGCCAAGCGTCGAAGCTGAGCCCGAGCGCCGACAGCCGCTTGAGCCCGGCACGAAAATCCGGCCGCTCATAGAGCTGCGGCCGGGTGTCGGAGCGACTGTTGCCGATGATCGGGCTATCGTCCCAGCCAGCGGAATGGCGCACCCCGCGAAAGCGGCCGCAACCGGCCCGCAGATGGGCCAGCAGGACGGGCTCGACCGCGTCGCCGAGGGTCAAATCGGCATAGCCGACGATGCCGGCCGCGACGCGGGTTGGGCCGTAATTCCCCGAGGCGCTCATCGCGGCGATGCCCGTGACGAACTCGGTCTCGCCGACAGGGCGATATTCGGCCAGGCCGCTCCCAGACGTGTTGGCGGCGCGGTACATCGAGCGGCATTCGAGAAAGACGGTCGCGACGATGTTGTGGCCGGTGTTGAGGTCGGCGAGCAGCTCGTCGAGGAAATAGCGGTGATCGCCGCGTTGCCACAGATGATGGTGGGGATCGACGATCGGCAGATCCGGGTCGAGCACGGGCTCTTCGGCCGCGGCCCCGAGCCATGTCTCGTCAGGGGTATAGATATGCCCGAATTTCCAGTCCTGCCGGGGCTCCGCCATGGGCCTCTCTCCTCTTATGGTGCTTTGTCCGGCGCCGAGCCTAAGGGGGTGTCCCGGCGCTGACCAGGGCGCCGGCGCCCAAAGCAAAGCCGGGCGGAACGCTGTCGCTCCGCCCGGCCTGGCCCCGGAGTGAGGTGAAGCGCCCCGGGACTAAGACGTTAACATGGGTCAAGCCAGCCCTGTTCCGGCCACAACCGGAGGGCGGACAAGCTCAAGCCTCACCGCTTAAGGAGCGCCAATCCGGCCGCGCAACCGGCTTACCTGCTCGAGATGCTGCGGATGATCGCCAGCGAAGCGCAAGACGAGGTGGCTGACCCCGGCATCGACCCAGCTCCTGAGCCAGGCGGCGGCGCCTTCGGCCGGCCCGGCATAAGTCGCCTGCCGCGCCCGCATCTCGGCGGCCGGGCGGCCGTAGTAACCCTCCATGAAGGCGTTCATGCGCTCTTCGGCGTGCGCTTTGTTGTCGTCGATCGTCAGCGTCAGATAGACCGCACCGGTCAATTGCGACGGGTCGCGCCCGGCTTCCCGCGCGATGTGATGGATCTGCCCCCATTGCTCGCGCCATTTGCCCGGATCGGGCGCATTCGGAAACCAGCCGTCATAGAGCCGGCCGACGCGTTCGAGGCTGGCGCGCACCATGCCGCCGATCCAGATCGGCGGTCCGCCGGGACGGTGCGGCGTCGGGCCGAGCACCGCCTCTTCCATGACCCAGCGGCCGTTCCAATCGACCGGCTCGCCGCTCCACAATTCGCGGCAGAGGCGCAACCCCTCGAGCATGCGGCCGACCCGCTTCTCGAACGGCACGCCGCAGGCGACAAATTCGGCGCGGATGTTTGGCACATCGCTGGCGATGCCGACGCCGAGGATAAAGCGGCCTTCGCTGATCTGGTCCAAGGTCGCAATGCCGTGCGCCAGCACGACCGGGTTGCGCAGGGCCGGCAGCAACACCGCCGTGCCGAGTTCGGCGTTGCGGGTGCGCGCCGCGACGGCCGACAGCAGCGTCAGCGGTTCATGACGCGGCCGCGCCAGGATCGAGTCGCCGACCCAGATCGAATCGTAGCCGAGCCCCTCGGCTCGTTCCGCGAGGGCAAGCAGTGGTGCCGCCTCGGGGCGGCCCTGCATGACCTGCTCGCGGGTCGGCAGCAGATATCCGATGCGCACCGGCATTCACGGCCTCCTCTCTCGGTATGCCGGGATGTTAGCCGGAATCGGACGGGCCGGAAGCGCCGGCGCCCTTAGATCGCAATCACAAATCGGGGGCGGCGAGAATGCAGGCCACCGCCTGGCTGGCAATGTCTTTCGGGATATGCGGGAATTTTGCCCGATAGGCTTTCAGCGCCGTGTCGAAGGCCTCGGTCGGCGACAGATCTTCGCGGGCTTTCCGATACGCGTCGGTCACCAGGGATTGCGCTTCGCGGTGAATGTCTTCTTCGTGGTCAAAGATTCTGAGCTCGTCCGTGGGAATGAGCAGCATTCATTTCTCCAAATCTCTCAATAACATAACAGTGATATTGGAGAAACGTTCAGCAGCGCTGACGTTTTGCCGGATGCGCAGCAACTTTGAACACCGCTGAGCGCAAAACCGGCGGCGAACGCGCGCAAAACACTCGCGCGGCTCGCCGGATGAGAGGCGCGAGCGTCAGCCGCGGCGCGGCGCGCCGACGCGCTCGACAAGCTGTTCGAGCACCTCGTAGGGCTGAGCGCCTACGACGCCATAACCGCCGGCGACAAAAGTCGGGACACCGGTCACGCCGTATTGCGCCGATTTCGCCCAATCAGCATCGATCGCGTCCTTACAACGCCGCTCGGCGAGGACCGCACGCGCTTCATCGGCCGGCAAGCCAACCGACGCGGCGAGCCCGACCAAGAGCTCGGGATCCCCGATGTTGCGGGCTTCGACGAAGTAGGCCCTGTACAGGGCATCGTGCAACGCGGCGCCGCCGGGCTGCGTGTCGGCCCATTTCCCGAGCTCCTGCGCCAAGCGGCTGTTGTAGGTGTGAGTGCGGCGGCCATAGGGCAGCCCCTCGGCATCCATCAAGCCCTTCATGCGCTGGTACGCCGCCTCGGGATCGATGTTGCGCGAGGCGTAGAATTCGGCCATCGAGCGGCCCTCGGCGGGCGTGTCCGGGTGCAGCGGGAAATGCACCAGAACCGTCTCGACGTCGAATGTCTGCTGCAGTTTTTCAACACGCACGGTGCTGAGGTAACACCAGGGTCAGACGTAGTCGGAGAAGATCTCCAATTTCACCGGCGCGCTCATCGAGCCTCTCCTCTTCGCGAATTCATCCCTCAATATGAGATCACCGGGCGAGCGGCGCAATGCGAGCTTGCCGTTGGTCAGCGGATTGCTTGGCGCGGCGTTGTCAGCTTGGGCGGCGCCGGGTCCAGATGCGGACGGGCTCGCTGCGCCCGCGCAATTGCTGCTCGCCCTGATCCTGCAAGCGCTCGAGGAGCGCCGCGGCTCCGGTTGACGCGCCGGCGGCAATCGCCTCGACCAGCGGGTCGCCGACGACGAGGGGCGTGTCGAGGCTGCGCGTCAGCCCTTGCAGCCGGCTAGCGGTGTTGACCGTGTCGCCGATGACGGTGAAGGAGAGGCCGTGCGCGCTGCCGACATCGCCGACGACGGCGGGGCCATAATTCAGTCCGATGCCGATCGCGACCGGCGGCTCGCCGACCCCTGCGCGCTCCTTGTTCCAGGCGTCGAGCGCCGCCAACATGCCCTCGGCGCAGCGCAGCGCGTTGGCGGCGTCGTCCGCCCCGGCATTCGGCAGCCCGAAGACGGCGAAGATCGCATCCCCGATATACTTTTCGACGGTGCCGCCGCAGGCGAAGATCTCGCTTGTCATGCGGTCGTGAAACTGGCGCAGCATCGTCACGACCGCCTCAGGCGGCAGGTGCTCAGCCATGCGGGTGAAGCCGACGATGTCGAGAAACAACACCGCCACCATCTCGCGCCGCACCGGGCCCAGGGGCTCGTCGCGGTCGGCCAGCATCGTGACGAGGTTCGGCGAAAAATAGCGAGCCAGATTGGCGCGAGCACGCTCGGCGGCGGCGCGCTGCCGGTCGAGCTCGCGAATGCGGCCGATCTCGTCGAGGGTCTTCTTGATGGTGATTTCGAGATCGTTGAGATCGACGGGCTTCGTCACGAAATCGAAGGCGCCGCGGTTCATCGCGGTGCGGATATTCGCCATATCGCCATAGGCGGAAACGATGATCGCGCGGGCTGGCGATTGGCGGGCGCGCAACTCGGCGAGGAGCGTCAGCCCATCCATGACCGGCATGTTGATGTCGAGCAGGAGAAGCTCGATATCGGGTTCGTCCGCCAGTTTCGAGAGCGCTTCCTCGCCGTGACAGGCGAAGCGGAAATCGAATTCGCGGGCGCGGATCTGGTGGCGGAACCGCTGCCGCAGCAGCAATTCGAAATCGGCTTCGTCGTCAACCGCGAGGATTTTGGCAGGAACCAGGTCGCTCATGCGGCGCCGGATGGCAGCTGCCGAAGCTGCTCCTTCAAGAGATCGAAATCGACCGGCTTGGTGATGAATTCGAGGGCGCCGTATTCATCGGCGCGGCGCCGCCGCTCGTCATCGCCATACGCGGTCACCATCATGACCGGGAGTTCGGCCCAGCGCGTCTTGATCTCACGCAACAGCGCCAGCCCGTCCATGCCCGGCATATTGATATCGGACAGGATCACGATGAGTTCCGGGCGGATGCCGGTGTCGAGCCGTTCCAGCGCCTCTTCGCCGGAACCTGCGAAATGCAGCACATAAAGCCCCTGCCGCACCTCGCGGCGAAAGCGCTGCCGGAAGAGTTCGGCGACATCCGGCTCGTCATCGACAATCAGAATACTGAGGCTCACGCCGCTCTCCCGGCTGTCATGCCATGTGTGCGCCGCGGCAGACGCACGGTGAATTCAGTGAAGGCGCCGGGCTCACTGTCAACGCCGATCGTGCCGCCATGCTGTTGCGTGACGATGTCGTAGCTGATCGACAGCCCGAGCCCGGTGCCCTCCCCGGTCGGCTTCGTCGTGAAGAAGGGCTGGAACAGCCGGTCGCGGCTTTCCGGCGGGATCCCGGTGCCGTTATCGCGGACGCGGATCTCGACCTCGTTTCCGAGATCGCGCGTCATCACTTTCAATATCGGCCGGTCGCCGGCCTCGCGGGTCTTCTTCGCGGCGGCGTAAAAGCCGTTGCCGAACAGGTTCAGGAAGACGCGGGTGATATCCTGCGGCACGACCTCGATCGGCGCCAGCTTCGGGTCGAGATCGCGCTCCATCGTGATGTTGAACCCCTGATCCTGAGCGCGCGCGCCATGAAAGGCGAGGTTCAGCGTCTCCTCAATGAGGCCGTTCAGATCGACGCTCTGCCAATCGCCGCTGCCGCCGCGGGAATGCAACAGCATGCTGCGGACGATGCCGTCGGCGCGGCGGCCATGCTCGGCAATTTTTTCGAGGTTGCCGGTCAGCATCTGCATCGTGTCGTCGATATCGGCGCGCTTGTCATCGTCGAGCTGTTCGAGGGCCGGAGCGGCGGTTTCCTTCAGCTCGTCGAGCAGCTCCACCGACAAATTGGCGAAGTTGTTGACGAAATTCAGCGGGTTCTTGATCTCGTGCGCGATGCCGGCGGTCAGCTGACCCAATGAGGCCATCTTCTCAGCATGGACCAAATTGGCCTGCGCCGCCCGCAGTTCGCCGAGCGCCGCCTCGGCAGCCTCGCGGGCGGCATGGATTTCGGCCTCGGCCCGCTTACGCTCGGTGATGTCGCTGTAAATGATGACAAACCCGCCACCAGGCACCGGATTGCGCCGAACTTCAACAATTCGGCCGTCGGGCCGCGTGCGCTCGAAACGCAATTCCCGCTGCGCGTCTTCGACGCTGCGGCTCAGCTCCGATTCGAGATCGGCCGAGCCGAACTCGCCGCGCGCCGACAGATAGCGGAAAAAATCGGCAAAGCTCGGGCGCTCGTCGAGGAATGATTTCGATACATCGAGCAGTTGTTGGAAGTTCATATTCCAAGCGGCGAGGCGCAGATCGGCATCAAACATCGCGACGCCGTCGCCCATATTGTCGAAGGTGACGCGCAATTCGGCCTGGCGCTGGCGGATCGCGTCGAGCAGCCGCGCGTTCTCGATCGCGATAACGGCTTGGTCGGCAAAGGTGCGCACCAGTTCGATTTGGCGATCGGTGAAGGGCTCAACACGCTGACGCGCCAGATAGATGACCCCCATCGGTTCACCTTCGCGCAGCAGCGGCACGCCGAGTGCGGTCCGCATTTTTCCGATGGTGATCACCTCGGTCATCCGGTACTCGGGGTCGGCGGTAAGATCGGGAATATGGACAGTTTGGCGCGTTAAGGCAGTTCGCCCGATGACAGTGTCGCGGCCTGGTTTGAAGGCAATATCCTTCGCCAACGCATCCCATTCTGCGGAAAAGGCGAAGGTCGACGCGGTTGGATAGAGTTCGCCGTCGCGAGTCGCAATGAGGCCCATTTCCGCATGGCATAGGTGCGCCGCCGCCTCGAGAAGCGAATCGAGCACGGGTTGCAGGTTAAAGGTCGATCGGCTGATGACTTTTAGGACATCGCTCGTCGCGGTCTGATACTCCAGCGACTCGTGCAATTCTTGTGTCGTGTCGCGGAAGGCGGCCAAGGTTCGCGCCATCGCGCCCAT
>JBKOVT010000154.1:0-14108 GCA_046724035.1 Pseudomonadota bacterium
ACCAGCCGACGCCCTGGGGATGTGCTGCGATGATGATTTTGTTTGACTGTTGAAGCAGCATTCGCGTCCGATGATTTGGTCGGCTGCGCGCTCGCGCGGCCAACCGGGTTTGGCGCACGAAAGGCGGGGCGGTTGAGAGCGGGGTTGTTGATGCTGGCGGTCCTCGCCATGGTGGGCGGCTGCTCCGATGACAAGCCGGCGACGATAGGCTCGACGATCTCGCCGGAGCAGCTGAAGCGGGAATGCGCCGATCCGCAGTGGAAAGAAAAGAACCTCGGCCTGTGGTACTCGGTTTGCCGGCAGCCGCTGCGCTGGTAGCCCACGGGGCGCGGGGCTCTGATAGGGGCACGCCTGACCCTTGGCCGCGGATTTGGCACAACGCTGCCCCGATGACCGCCGCAGAGCCGCGCGCCTCCCTTGCCCGGGCCGGCCATTTCCGCTAAATCCTCGCGCCGTTCCGCAGGGTACGGGCGCGTAGCTCAGCGGGAGAGCACTACGTTGACATCGTAGGGGTCACAGGTTCAATCCCTGTCGCGCCCACCATCCATACCGGGACGCCAAGGACGCCCTTGCATCCGTGAAACGCGGCCTTTCCGGATCACCGATTCGGCTGCAAACGCTCGGTTTTCAGATCTTCCCGCCGCTCGCCACTCGTGGGCTTTACCTCGATCTCTGAATTTTCAAGCGCTCCGCCGCTTTGATAATCGGATAGGTGCGCCGCCAAACCCGCGCTGCAATCGCACGTGACGTGGCTCCGCCCGCATAGGTATTATTGCGCGAGCGTGGCGGGGGATTGTCGATGCGGCTTTGGATGACCGGTCTGGCGGCGGCGGTCGCGCTCGGCATCGGGCTGTCCGGCTGCGTCGCTCCAGACGAACTCCCCTTCTTCTACAGCGCCAACCCGAAGGGGGACTACCCCTACCAACTCCCCCGCATCGACGCGCAGGAGGCGGCCGAGCGCGCTGTCGAAGGCGCTGCGGTCGGCGCCGCCCTCGGAGCCGGCCTTGGCGCCACGATCGGGATCAATCCGGGGCTCGGCGCCCTCGTCGGCACTGAGATCGGCGCGCCGCTCGGGGCCGCCATAGGGGTCGCGACAACCCATCCTTTGCCCGATTACCAGCCGATCGCCGTGCCGGCGAGCGCCGTCATCCCGGGATATTACGATCGCTGGCCGCCCGGAAATCATGCACCGCCGCTCGGCTCCTGGACACCGCCACCGCCGCCAGAGTGACGCTGCGACATTATTCGGCGTAGCGGCCGCTTGGCGCGGTCCGGGCCGCTGCCTATAAGGCGACGACCGATACCGGCAATCGCTAAGACGTTCCGCCCTCACATCAGCAGCGCCAATGCCGCTCTTTGCAATCCCGTTCCCAGCGATCGATCCGGTCGCCGTCGCCATCGGCCCGTTCGTCGTCCGATGGTATGCCCTGGCCTACATCGCTGGGCTCCTGATCGGTTGGCGGTATTGCCTAGTCTTGGCGGACCGGCCGCCGCGCCTGATCGAGCGCCGCGATATCGATGACTTCCTGGTTTGGGCGACGCTCGGCGTCGTGCTTGGCGGCAGGATCGGCTACGTCCTGTTTTATCAGCCCGGCTACTACCTGCAGCACCCGGTCGAAGCGCTCTATTTGTGGCATGGCGGCATGTCGTTCCATGGCGGCGCGCTGGGCGTGACGCTTGCGATCATGCTGTTCACGCGCGCTCGCAGGCTGCCGGTCCTGGCATTCTCCGACGTCATCGCCGAGGCGATCCCGATCGGTCTGTTTTTCGGCCGCATCGCGAATTTCATCAATGGCGAGCTGTTCGGGCGGGAAACAGACGTTCCCTGGGCCATGGCATTCCCGAATGGCGGGCCGGTGCCGCGTCATCCGAGCCAGCTCTATGAGGCTGTGTGCGAGGGCCTCCTGTTGTTTCTGCTGTTGCTGCTTGCCGAGCATCGCGGGGCGCGGCGGCGGCCCGGCATTGTGACCGGCTTGTTTTTGGTCGGCTACGCGGTGGCGCGGATGTCGGGCGAGTTGTTTCGCCAGCCCGATGCGCAGCTCGGCTTCCTGGTGTTGGGCACGACGATGGGGCAGCTCTTGTCGATCCCGGTGCTGATCGCCGGCATCCTCTTAATCTGGTGGGCCCGGCGCCAACCCGCATCGACCGCCGCGCCGCAGCACCGCGCTGCGGCTCGTTGATGCCGCCCGCGGCCTTGCGCGCGTGAGCACGCCCGGTCTCGCCGGCCGCATTGCCCAGCATATCCGCAGCCATGGGCCGATTTCCGTCGCCGCGTTTATGGCGATGGCGTTGCACGATCGGCAGGCCGGCTATTACGCACGGCGCGATCCACTCGGCCGCGCCGGCGATTTCATCACCGCCCCCGAAATCAGCCAGATCTTTGGTGAACTGATCGGGGTTTGGTGCGCCGATCTGTGGCAGCACATGGGCGCGCCGGGCTCGGTCATTCTGGCCGAGCTTGGTCCTGGACGCGGCACGCTGATGGCCGATCTGCTGCGCGCCACCGCGAACGTGCCGGCATTTCACCGTGCGCTGCGCCTTTATTTGGTCGAAGCTAGCCCGGTTTTGCGGGCCGAGCAGCAGCGCCGGCTTGCCTCGGCCGAGCCGCTGTTTGCCGATGATATCGCGCAGCTCCCGCCCGGTCCGCTGCTGCTCATCGCGAACGAATTTCTCGATGCACTGCCGATACGGCAATTGATCCGCGGCCGCTCGGAATGGGCCGAGCGGCTGGTCGGGCTCGATGGCGACGGGGAGCTGATCTTCGTGCTGGGCCGGGAGAACCCGGCGCTCAGCCTGCTGGTGCCGCCGGCGTTGCGAGAAGAGCCGGAAGGCACGATCGTCGAGGTCTGCCCGGCCGCAGCATCCTTAGCCGCTTCAGTCTCCGAGCGCCTCACCCATTCTGCCGGAGCCGCGCTGTTCATCGACTACGGCTACTTTCCGAGCCAGCCTGGGCCCACCTTGTCTGCGCTGCGCCGGCACCGGCCCGTAAACCCGCTCGAAGATCCGGGCGATGCCGATCTCAGCGCGCATGTCGATTTCGCAGCATTGGCCGACGCGGCCCGGGCCAGCGGCGCTGCCGTTTGGGGCCCCGTGCCGCAGGGGCGATTCCTTGCCGCGCTCGGTGCCGAAGCCCGCCTGCGGATGCTCTCGGAACGCGCCGGCGCGGAACAGCGCGCCCTCCTGGAGAGCGGGCTCCGGCGCTTGATCGATCCCGGCGAAATGGGCACGTTGTTCAAGGCGATCGCATTGGCGTCGCCCGGCTTGCCGGTGTCGGCGGGTTTTGCAGAGGCAGCGGTTCCAGGCGGCACGTGACCGTGCAATCGAAAATCACACTCGGCGCGCTCGACGGCGGTTCGGCGATCCGCCATTCCTTTTTCACGCGCCAGGGCGGAGTGAGCCGTGGCCTGTTCGCGTCGCTTAATTGCGGTCTCGGCTCGGGCGACGACATGGAAGCCGTGACCCGCAACCGGGCGATTGCGGCCTCCGAACTCGGTCTCGCTCCCGAGCAGCTCGTCACCTGTCATCAGGTTCATGGCACCGACATCGTGACCGTCGAGCGGCCATGGCGCCGCGAAAACAACCCGCATGCCGATGGCACCGTGACCAATGTCCCCGGGATCGCGCTGGGAGTGCTCGCTGCCGATTGCGCGCCGGTCTTGTTCGCCGATGCCGAAGCCGGCGTTATCGGCGCCGCGCATGGCGGCTGGCGCGGCGCGCTTGCCGGTGTCATGGAGGCGGCGGTCAACGCGATGGTGGGGCTTGGCGCCCGCGCCGAACGGATCCGGGCCGGCATCGGCCCCTGTATCGCCCAGTCTTCTTACGAGGTCGGCCCGGAATTCCCCGCGAATTTCATCGCCGCGGATCCCGAGAGCGCCCGCTATTTCGTCCCGGCGTCGCGCCCCGGCCATTTCCTGTTCGATCTGTCGGGTTATATCGCGCTGCGCTTGCAGCGGCTCGGGCTCGCCGCGGTCGAGCGCGCGCCGCATGACACAGCGGCTGAAGAGGACCTGTTCTTCAGCTATCGCCGGGCTTGCTTGCGGGGCGAGCGGGATTACGGCCGCGGTCTCGCGGCCATCGCACTGACGGGCTAGAGCGCCGTGCCCTATCTCGTGCTGTTCGGTGCGTTCTGCTTGTTCGGCCTCCTTGCGACCTGCGCGCTGATGCTATGAGAGTGCCGCGCTGCAGCACCCGCCCATTGTTGGCAATTGCGGTGTTCGCAGTCGCGGTCACACTCGGCGCCTGCCAGCCATTGCCGCACCCGTTTGCCGACGATCGGCCACCCGCATCGCTGCTGCGTGTGCGCGACAGCGCCGGCATCTCGATCGCGCCGATTGAGGGTGGGCCGCCGGCCGCCGCGAGCAAGCTCGGCGCGGCGGTGGCGAGTGCCTTGGTCAAGCACGATATCCCGGCCAGCGATCGGACGACAAACCTGACGAGCTATTTGCTTTATGGGCGGCTCGAGGCGCAGCGCCCGCGCTCGGGCCAGGAAACGGTCGCTGCGCACTGGCAACTGCAGGACGCCTCGGGACGCCTCGTCGGGGAACGCACGACGCAACTCGAAGCGCCGGCCAATACCTGGGAAACAGGCGCTGACGCGGTGATCGCCCAACTGGCCGAAGCGAGCGCCGCCGAGATCGCGCCCTTGCTCGCGGACGAGCCACCGCCGGCTCAAGCCGAGACCAGCGGGGCCAAAGCCGCGGCGAGCGCAGGCAAGACCGAGGTAGCCGCGGTCAAAGCCGAAGCGGCCGGGGGTAAAGCCGAACTCGCTGCGGCCAAGGCCGAAGTCACGGCTGCGAAAGCCGAACAGGCGGGCCGCACACGGGTCGCGATCCGCCCCGTCAGCGGAGCTCCGGGCGATGGCGCGAAATCGCTGACCAATGCGATCGCGACGGTGTTGAAGCGCGAGGATCTGACGGTCATCGACGACGCCAACGCCAAGGCCGATGTGATCCTCGATGGCCAGGTGTCAATCGCGCCGGTGAAACCCGACAAGCAGCATGTCAAGATTGTGTGGCATGTACGCCGCGCCGACGGAGCCGAAATCGGTACGGTCGGACAAGAGAACGATGTGCCCAAGGGCATGCTTGACGGCCCCTGGGGCGATGTCGCCTACAGCGTCGCGATCGCCGGCGCCGACGGGCTGATGCAGGTCATCGTGCGCGCCGGCCCCGAGCGAAAGTCATAGATCGCGCGCCCGCCGTCCCCCTCGTCTTGTCAGCGACAGCTCGTCCGCACGGCAGGCGCCGGATTGCGCGTCTGGAGCCCGTTCGTTACCCTCCGCCGCGCCGCGAAAAAGCCGGCGTGGAGGGGTGGCCGAGTGGTTGAAGGCGCACGCCTGGAGAGCGTGTATACGGGAAACCGTATCGCGGGTTCGAATCCCGCTCCCTCCGCCAACCTCTCGCGGGCTTGATCACCCCTTGGCATAAAGTGCCTGAGTAGAAGGCGTCAAGGCTGAGGGCGAGCAAGAGAACATGCAAACCTACGATTACATCATTGTCGGCGCCGGTTCGGCCGGTGCCGCCGTCGCGAACCGGCTTTCGGCAGACCCGCGCAATAAGGTGCTGTTGCTCGAGGCCGGTCGAGCTAGCCATCCCTGGTCATTCATTCCGATCGGAATGGCCCGGCTGATCACTAACCCCGCAGCCAACTGGCTCTACTCCTCCGAGCCTGAGCCGAGCACTAACGGGCGCCGGCTTCCGGTGCCGCGCGGAAAACTGCTCGGCGGTTCCAGCTCGATCAACGGAATGGTGTTTGTCCGCGGTCAGGCGCAGGACTTCGATACCTGGGCGCAGATGGGTAACCGCGGCTGGAGCTACACAGAGGTCCTGCCGTTCTTCAAACGCATGGAAAGCTATGCCGGCGAGGACGACGATGCGTTTCGCGGTCGCGAGGGCCCGCTGCGTGTCACCAATCCGGAACCGCGCGATCCGCTTTTCGCGACCATCATCCAGGCGGCGGCGCAGGTCGGTATCCCGCACAACCCGGATTACAACGGCGCCAGCCAGGCAGGCATCGCGATGAGTCAGGCGACGGTTGCCGGCGGCCGCCGCATGAGCACGGCGCGCTGCTATCTCGACCCGGTTCGCAACCGCCACAACCTGCATATCGAAACGCAGGCCTTGACCGAACGGCTGGTGCTCGACGGGAAGCGCTGTATCGGCGTCAGCTACTCCATCGCTGGCGAGGTGCGCGAGGCTCGGGCGGGACGCGAGGTCGTGGTCAGCTCCGGCGCATTCAACTCGCCGCAATTGCTCGAACTATCCGGCATCGGCCAGCCCGAGCGCCTGCGCAATCTCGGCATCGAGGTGCGCCATGAGTTATCCGGCGTCGGCGAGAACCTCCGTGACCATTATGTTCCACGCACGCGCTGGCGCGTCGGCAAAAAAGGCATCACTTTCAACGATCGGGGACGCGGTCTCGGTCTGGCGCACCAGGTGTTGCGCTACGCGCTGTTCCGGCAGGGCATGCTGGCGATGACGGGCGCCCCGATCCGCGCATTCGTGTGCTCGCGCGAGGGGCTGGAAGCACCGGACCTGATGCTGGGTTGGATCCCGATGCTGACTGAACCCAGCCCGCGAGGCCCGAGGATATCGCGGCAATCGGGTCTGACCCTTTACGCGCACGCGATCGTCCCGAGAGCAAGGCCACGTTCACATCACCGCAGCGGATGCGCGCCGACCGCCGGCAATCAACTTCAACTTTCTGTCGTCGCCTCCCGACGCGGAGCTGACGGTGCGCGCGGTCCGCATCGCCCGCGCGATTATGACCGCTCCCGCCATGAGCCCCTTTCAGGTGAGCGAAATCGTGCCGGGGGCCGACCGCACCACCGATGACGAAATCCTCGACTGGGTGAAGAAGGCAGCAGAGACCACCTATCACCCGGTCGGGACCTGCAAGATGGGCTCAGATCCGATGGCGGTCGTGGACGCGCAACTTCGCGTGCACGGGATTTCAGGGCTGCGGGTCGCCGACGCCTCGATCATGCCGACGCTCACATCGGGCAACACCAACGCGCCATCGATCATGATCGGCGAAAAGGCGGCGGACATGATGCTGAACGCCGTTGCTTGATCTCTTGGTTAATAGGCAACCGCAGGTAACGGCGGCATTCACGCTTAGCTGCCGACAATCGAAGCGATGCGCTTCGGCCCGCTGGCGCCGGGACTGTCGCGCAATGCGCTCGCCGACTGGATTCAGTTGCTGCCTCCACCACCGCGAGACCTGCAGTAGTTCACGGGGCACTCGGGGTTGTCGCTGGTCGGAACGCTGCGCAACTGAAGTATTTCTCCGCCCGAGCAATAAGAGGCATTGGCCACAACGAAGTCCATGAACGAAGGGTAGTTAATAAAAACGAAGCGGCTTGCCGTGACGAGACCGTGCAGGCCAACACACGTGTAGGCTCGGGAATCCACTCCGGCGGCAAAGGCGGAGGAGCTAAACGCCATTGCAACCACGATAGGAGCAAACCGCTTCATGAACTCAGTGTACTAACGAAATTCACCGACCTCCCGCCACACGCCGGCGACCGCCTCGCGCGCGGCTTTCGCCATCAGTCCGCTGTCATTGGCGATCGTGGTCAATCGAAAGCCCATCCGGATCATTCGCGCCGCATAGGCCGGATCGGCGCAATGGATACCGGGGTAGATGCCGCGGTTGCGGCACGCCGCCAGGACGACCTCGTACATCCCGAGCTGCTCGGCATCCTCGGTGTCGAGCTTAGGGGTCTTGCCGAGCGAGAACGCAAGATCGGCGGGGCCGACATAGATCGCATCGATCCCGGGCACATCGAGGATCTCGTCGATGTTCTCGACCGCTTGGCGGGTTTCGATCATCGGAATGACGAGGATCTCGTCATTCGCGGTCTGCTGATAGGTGCCCGCAACGCCATACATGGCGGCGCGGATCGGCCCATTGCTGCGCTGCCCCTTTGGCGGATAGCGGCAGTAGGAAACGAGTGCCTGCGCTTCCTCACGCGTGTTTACCATCGGGCAGATGACGCCGTAGGCGCCGCCGTCCAGCACCTTGCCGACGATGCCGGGCTCGTTCCAGGGCACCCGTACGAGCTTCGTCACGGGCAACCGGTCCATCGCCTGAAAACACTGGACCATCGTCTGGTAATCCTGAACGCCGTGCTGCATGTCGACGGTCACGCTGTCCCATCCGCACTGCGCCATAACCTCGGCCGAGAACCCGGAGGGGATCGCCAGCCAGCCGTTGACCGCCGCCTTGCCGGCCTTCCACCGCTCCTTCAGCTTGTTGTCAGCCACGCTTTGTCCTTTCGGTTGTCGTGCAATCTCGCCGCGCTATCGACGGGCACCCTAGCAAAGCGTTGGCAAGCGCGGCAAATGCGGGCCGAGCCCGCGACAAACGAAGGCGCGTCGGCCCAGCACCGGCTTTTCTCAACGGCCGCGTGGAACGGACCCCGCCGCCGCCGTCCCGGAGAATAGCAACCCGTTGCTGGATCGGAATAGGCGTGCCACCGTCATGGGGCGAGACCGAGCATCGGCGCCCAAATTGCGCTACGGGTTCGGACTGTGTTGGGCCTGTTTTGCGAGAGAGGAATGAAGCCCGCCCCTTTCGACTACCAAGCCCCGGCCACTCTCCGGGAAGCGGTGGATCTGCTCGCATCGGAACCCGAAGCAATGGTCATCGCGGGTGGGCAGAGCCTGATGCCGCTGCTCGCCCTCCGGCTGGCAACACCCAGCCTCCTCGTAGACCTGCGTCGGGTTCCGGGGCTGGACGCGATTGCGATTGGCGATGGCGGCATCCGACTTGGCGCCCGGGTGCGCTGGCGCGACATCGAGAACGATGGGCGGCTGCAGACCGCGCACCCGCTGCTGCGGGAGACAATCGCTCAGGTGGCGCATTATCAGATCCGTAACCGCGGCACCGTCGGCGGCAGCCTTGCGCATGCCGACCCGGCTGCGGAACTGCCGGGCCTCGCCGTGATCTGCGAGGCGGAAATCACGCTCGCCGGCGCAGCCGGAACTCGGGTGGTACGCGCCCGCGACTTCTTCACCGAGCCGCTGACGACGGTCCGCCGGCGCGATGAGATTATTACCGAGCTGCATCTGCCGTCCTGGCCCAGCGGTCGACGCTGGGCGTTCCGGGAATTCGCTCAGCGGGAGGGTGATTTCAGCCTTGCAGGCATCGCTCTGTTTTACGACGAAGATCAGGAGGGCCGGGTGGCTGACGCGCATATCGGGGTCATCGGCGCGTGCGATCGGCCGCAGCGGCTGATCGAGGTGGAGGCGCTGCTGAACGGCCGCTTCGTCGATGAGCCGTTAATCCGCGAGGCGGCGGAGGCAGCGGCGCGGACCGTCGATCCACCGGAGGATCTGCATGCCCCGGCCGCATATCGCCGCGCTCTTGTCGCGACGCTTATCGAGCGCGGTCTGCGCAGCGCGGCACAGCACCGGGGTGCGTGATGCAGGTGAATTTCGAGCTTAACGGTAAGGCGGTCGCGGTCGATGTCGAGCCGCGGATGCATCTCGCCGATTGTCTGCGCGACGAGCTTCGACAGACGGGAACTCATCTTGGCTGCGAGCATGGGGTGTGCGGCGCATGCACGGTCATCATCGACGGCGCCCCGGTCCGCTCCTGCCTGATGTTGGCGGTTCAGGTTGAAGGCAGCAGCGTCGTCACGATTGAAGGTCTCTCGACCGAGGAGGCGTTGACCCCGTTGCAGACCGCCTTCCGCAAGCATCACGCCCTCCAGTGCGGCTTCTGCACGCCCGGCATGTTGACCACCGCGCATGCGCTCCTTACCGATGAGCCGGATGCCGATGCCGACCGCATCCGCTCGGTGCTGTCGGGCAATTTGTGCCGATGCACGGGCTACATCCCGATCGTCGATGCAGTGCTCGAAGCTCGCGCAGCGTACCGGAAGACCGATAAACCATGATGGGGACGAACCGTTATATCGGCAGCCCGGTCGAGCGGATCGAAGATTTGCGGTTTCTGCGCGGCCGAGGCGAGTTTGTCGGCGATCTGCAGCGCGAGGGATTGCTGCACGCAGCGATCCTGCGCAGCCCGATCGCGCATGGCCGAATTCGCGGTCTCGACTCGGATCCTGCGCGCGTTATTCCCGGCGTTCGGGCCGTCATCACGGCGGCGGAGATCGGCGCTGTGCCGAGCATCCCGTTGCGCCTCCTCCCCTTGCCGGGGACTGAGCGGTTCCTTCAGCCCGTGATCGCCGCCGATCGCGTGCGTTATGTCGGCGAGCCAATCGCCGTCGTTTTGGCGGATAGCGCTGCGATCGCCGAAGACGGGGTCGGCGCGATCATCCTGGATCTCGAAGAATTGCCGCCGGTCGCCGATCGTCGCGCCTCGGGGCGGCATGAAGTCCTATTGTTCGAAGAGAGTGGCACCAATCTTGCCATGACGTTTACCGGGGTCCTCGGCGATGCTGAAGCGGCCTTTCGTGACGCCCCCTATGTCAGGCGTGAGTGCTTCGAGATTCAGCGCCACACCGCGCTGCCGATGGAACCGCGCGGCGTCCTCGCCGAGTGGGATGGTGCGCAAGGACGGATGACAGTGCTCGGCGCCGCCAAGGTCCCGTTCTTCAACCGCGATACCCTGGCCGCGATGCTCGGACTTGGCCCGGCGAGCGTCGATCTGATCGAAAACGATGTCGGCGGTGGTTTTGGCGCCCGCGGCGAGTTTTATCCCGAGGACTTTCTGATCCCATTCGCCGCGCGGCATGTCGGACGCCCGGTTCGCTGGCTCGAAGACCGGCGCGAGCACCTGACTGCGATGAACCACGCACGTCAGGCGGATTGCGAGGTCGAGATCGCCTGCCGCCGCGACGGCACAATCCTCGGAATGCGCGGCGAGATCTTTGTCGACCTCGGCGCCTATATCCGCACCAACGGATTGATCCAACCGCGCACCCTTGCCCAATGCTTCAGCGGCCCTTATCGCGTGCCCAATGTGCACATGCTCGTGCGGGCCCTGCTGACCAACAAGACACCGTCCGGCACCTATCGCGGACCCGGCCGCTATGAGGCGTCATTCTTCTGCGAGCGGCTGATCGAGTTGGCGGCGGGTGATCTGGGGATCCATAGCGCGGAGATGCGCCGGCGTAATCTGATCGGCGCCGCCGAGATGCCGTACAAGCTGGCCCGGCTAGAGCCTGGCGGCGCGGCGGTGGATACCGAATGCGACAGCGGCGATTACGGTGAGGCGCTCGAACGTTGCTTGACCGAGTTCGGTTGGGAGGAAAAGCGCGCGTTACAGGGCCGGCTGATCGACGGGCGCTATCACGGCATCGCGGTCGCCTGCTTTATTGAGGGCGCCGGCGCCGGGCCGAAGGAGACGGCGCGGCTCGAACTGGAGCCGGACGGCAGCGTAGCGGTGTATGTCGGCTCGACCGCGGTCGGGCAAGGTCTCGAAACGGTGATGGCTCAGGTGGCTGCCGACACGCTCGGCATGCCAATCGACCTGGTGCGTGTGTTTCATGGCTCAACGCCGTATCTGAATGAGGGATACGGCGCGTTTGCTTCGCGTTCGACGGTCCTCGGCGGCGCGGCGGTCTATGAGGGCGCGAAGTCGCTGCTCGAAAAGGTCCGGGCGGCTGCGGCCGCTCGGCTCGGCGGCCCGCCCGACGACATCGAGCTGGTCGACTCCCGTGCTCGTACGAGCGATGGTCGCTCGCTCTCCTTCGCCGATCTAGCGAGGGACGGTCTGCGGGTGGAAGCGACGTTCGCGAATAACAACAAGCTGACCTATACCTATGGCTCAACGGCGGCGCATGTGGCGGTCGATCTCGGGACGGGCCGGGTCGAATTGCTCGACTTTCTGGTCGTCGAGGATGTCGGCCGCATCGTCAACCCGCTGACGCTGCATGGTCAGGCGATCGGCGGCGTCGTACAGGGGCTGGGCGGCGCGTTTATGGAGAACCTCGTCTACGATGCAAACGGCCAGCTGTTGACCGGCACGTTGGCCGACTACCTGATTCCGACAGCGAGCGATTTTCCGAAAATCCGTGCGATTGCCCTCGAGAATCACCCATCGCCAAGCAATCCGCTTGGCGTGAAAGGAGCCGGCGAGGGACCGATTATCCCGGTCGGCGGACTGATGGCCAATGCCGTCGCCAATGCTCTGGCCTCGTTTGGGGCAATGCCGAACCAGCTGCCGCTCTCGCCCGCACGCGTCTGGCGTATGGGCCGTGAAGCTCACTTATCGGAAACGCCAGATATCGCGCCTTGATCGGCCCCCGCGCATCCAACCAGAACGACCGATCTGGCGGCCAGTTCTCCGACATCCGCGGGCTCGAGCTTGGTCGTCGATTGGGCCGTGTCATAGGCGATGTGGTTCGCGTCGAGGAATTCGCGGGCATTAATGTCTTTAGTGGCGAAATTGATGTTTTCGGGCAGCGTCAGGATCAACCCGGATGTCCCCGTCCATTCCGCGGCCGCCATGGTGTCGAGCTTTGACGAGACGATGCCAACCACATTGCCGCTGGAATCGAGCAACGGACCGCCGCTGCTGCCGGGCTGAACCGGTGCCGTCAGCTGCAGATATCGCGAATCATCGTGGATGCCCGCCAGTGCCGATATGGCGCCAGTCGTAACTTGCGCGCTTTGCGTCAGCAGACCCGCATAGGGAAACCCGACCACAACGACAGGATCAGCCCGGCGAATGCTGCTCCCATCTCGAAATCGCAAAGCGGGCACCGCATTGGCCGACTGCACCCGGACGACCGCCAAGTCGTTGCGTTCGTCACTAACGATCGCCCGGCCATCTTGCCACTCGCCGGCGATGCGCAGACGGGGTGCGGTCGTACAACTCTTCACAACGTGGTAATTGGTCA
The DNA here is from genome assembly GCA_046724035.1 of Pseudomonadota bacterium. Lineage (GTDB taxonomy): Bacteria > Pseudomonadota > Alphaproteobacteria > ATCC43930 > CGMCC-115725 > DATARH01. The sequence continues at coordinate 12,815 of JBKOVT010000154.1, forward strand.
AAAATTCGCCTGCTCCATTGATCGCAAACGCGGTGCCGATGCCGGCGCGCTGAGGTTTGGGGGACGTCGGAGCGAGAAGCCTCGTCGGTGCCTTGTCGGTAAGCGTTTCGGAGATCCTCGCCGGGCCCGTGACGCAAGTTTTGGCTAAAGCGGCATCGAGAGCCTTTTCTGCGATTTGGCGCGAGACATCGCAGGACTTCGCCTCAGACCCGATCCGCGCGGCGTCCGATTGGTTCGGCAACGCCTTTAGCCGCTTTGTTTGGGCAATTTGTCGCCGGGCCTTCGGCCGGAAGCGCTCCTGGGCGCCGCAAGCCGAAACGCTCGACAGGCTTGCATCAGCACATTCGAGAGTGGTGGCGGCGGAAGGCATGCCGATTGTGCCCAGCGTGAGGGCAACCAAGCTCACAGCTCCCCACACTGCCTTCATGTTGTGTTCCACCGGCTCCAAAGGCGGCCGCGCTCTGCTTCGCGCCTGTGCCGCGTCCGAAAAAGGAAACATTGCCTTTAGGCAAAGCTCCCCGGCGGACATTGGAAATTCGGCGGAATCCGGCAGGAATTTTCGCGAACGGCGTATCGCGTTGACATAGATCAATGGTTGCATTGAAACTGGAATATTCGCCTCGGCTGCTAAACAAGGACCTTTCGCATAAGCGCCCGGTGAATTTTTGGCATCAACAAGGGAGACTAGTCATGCAGCCGTTCAAATATCTGCCCGCTTTCGCCTCGTTGCTGGCGATTGCGGGTGCGGCGCCCGCAATAGCCCAAACTCAGAACCTGCCCTGGGTCCAGATGGAAACGATGTCGGTGAACGCAGGCATCGGAGGGCAGACCGGCGATGGCCTCCTGCACCTGCCCAATCTGGGAACTAACTGTGCAGTTACCCGTTCACGGTCTCGGGGTTCGGCGCAGGCATCCAAGTCGGCGTCTCAAAGGTGAGCGCGTCCGGACCGGTCGCGAACATGACCAGGGTCTCGGATCTTTCCGGCGACTACGGCGCAACCGAGGGTGAGGTGACGCTCTTGGCCGGAGCCGGCGGAAGCACGATGAAGAACCGCAACAACAACGTTGCGATGAGGCTCAAATCCGAAACCCAGGGCATCGCCCTCGGCTTTGGCGCCAAGGGCATGACCATCAGGGTCGCCGACCAGCCCGTCAACCTGCCGCGCGCTTACGTGGTGGATTTCGGCTTCAACAAGAACTGGGTCAGCAAGGAGAGCCGCGCGACGCTCGACAAGCTGGTTAGCGAATGGAAGTGCCGTTACGCCAACATCTGGCTGTTCGGCCATAGCGACTC
>JBKOVT010000188.1:0-38502 GCA_046724035.1 Pseudomonadota bacterium
AAGCACGGCACCCCGAAGACACCGGACGATCTCGACGAGCATCGGCTGATCGTCTATGGCGAGGATTCGCGGCCGCCGGTCCCCGGGCTCAACTGGCTGCTCGACGCCGGCGCCAAGCCAGGCAAGGAGCGCCGGCCGATCCTCAGCGTCAACAACAGCTATGGCATGCTGCGCGCGGTGATGAGCGGGCTGGGCTTGGCCTCCCTCCCCGACTTTGTCACGAGCGACTACAACAATCTGGTGCGCGTCCTGCCCGAGCTGACCGGGCCGCCGCAGGAGGCCTATTTTGTCTATCCCGAGGAATTGCGGTCCTCGAAGCGGATCAGCGTCTTCCGTGATTTTCTGCTGCGCAAAGTCGCCGAAAGCCGGCTCGGTTAATTACTCATCTGCGGCAAGTTGCCGCGGTAAATTCGCCGGCTCCGGATAGCATTGCGCTTTTTGCAGACGAGCCAGAACGAATTCCCGGTGGTGATCGGGACCCCGCACCGCGATATTGGGCAGGCGCGATACTACATCGCTACAGATTTCCGGGGGTCGGGGGACCCCGATAGAGTTTCCGGGACTTGCGCCCGGGAAGAGGGTCTACGGACCCTTACGTCTCCTAGACGTGAAGCCTCCCTGTTCAAACTTGGCCGAAGCCTTGTGCTTCGGCCAATTTTCTTTGGGGCACATCGTGTTCTGTGCCCTGCGTGTGACCCGCAGCGCGGCTAATTCATTTACTTCAAAGTCGGCCGGCATTCCAAAGCGGGCCCTTGGCGCGAGCGCCGTGTTTCGTGCTGATTGAGCTTCGTGCCAAGTCGGCGCGCGGCAGCCCGATATCCTCGCCGGCCTTGCGAAACGAGGTGCGCTTTACCGCTCGCGGAGCGCTTGCTACGCTCGAGGGCGCCCGCGGGAAACCCGCACACGGGTTCGCGCTGAGCCGCTGTTCTTGGGTTTCAACTCGAGTTTCAAGCCATGGCCGTTCTGGTTGTCGACGGCGCCGTGTTGAGCTGCAGCTTCGGTACGGCGCCGTCGAGTTTGGCGGCGTCGCCCGCGAGCCCGGCCGGAGGAACCAGCGCCGGCGCCGCGACAATCATGGATTTCGCGCCTTTCGTAAATATCAGGCCGTTCGGCCTGTGCAGCAGCCTCGCGAACCCGGCGGTCAACGTCCCCCCTTTCACACCAAAGCCTTGCATCCCCGCGACGGCGTCGCCCTGGGTTCCGGGGTCGCCCACGGTGACGATCGGCGGCCTGCCGGCGCTCGACAGCGCTTGCACCTGCAACTGTTTGTGGGCGGGCGTCGTCTCGGTCATCACCCCGGGGCAGCTGGCCGCGCAGGTGTAACTGCCGCGCTACCCGCCCGGATCTGCATTCTCTTCGGGGGCAGCGCCGGACGCGCGGTTACGACGCAGCTGGGTTCGACCGGTATGTCGGGCAACCGTGCCGACGTCAGCAACGCCGGGAAGACGCTAGGGCACTTTCTTGGCGTTGAGGGCGGTCCCGATCGGCACGACGCCAGTCTTTCCCACATTAGTAGCGAGCCCAGCTCTACCACGATCTCCTGACCCGGAGGCCCGACAAGAACCGCCTCCTTGGAGCTGTAGGCGCCCTTACTCTCGATCACCTGGCCAGAAACCTGATCGAGGACGGCATCTTCGAGCATGAACAATTCCGGAGCGGCGGCTGTGAGTGTCCCGACTGACAAATCCTGAGCGGGAATGGCGGCAACGACGTGTTCGTGTTCAACGAGCGCAGGCGCCACGCCACGGTCAGTGATTTAATGTCTCTCTCGATCAGATCGAGTTCCATGCGTTGGGAGAATTGGAAGCGCGGCGGGTGGCCAAGCAGGTTGGCGAGGTGCATTACGGACTGAGTGTCGAGTCGGGTTCCAGGATTGCGAGCAGACAGATTTTAATCTGACTTTTACGCTATATTCAGCGCTCATGCATTGCTTGCGCGCAATCGTCACCGGCGAACCACGTGCTCAGCTATTTTTTCGACATCGTCCGGTAAGTTCGACTTCCAATGTTTCGGGGCGAGAAACCCGTCAAGCTTAGCGTTTGTCCAGCAGGTCGCGCGCCCGTTGCACCCAGTAACGCTCCCGCTCCCGGTCGAACTCCCGGCGATCGATCTCGCTATCGAGGCCGGGCTCGTGCAGATTTAACTCGCGATGCTGTGTTTGGGTGTATTCGTCCAGCCGCGACATCGGGCCACGAGTTCGGTGATGAAGGTTGATCGGAGCCCCATCCTCGCCAACCGGCGGACGCCCGTCGAGCATAAGTTGGTAATTCGCGTCGGTGTGCGCCCATCGGGAACTCCGCAAACCAAGTCGACCGAAAAACTCGCGGCCCCGCGCTCCCTCATAGCCGTGGTCCACGATAGTGCCGCCGGATGGCCCTTGAAGCGTACGCTCCGGCTGCACAACAGTCAGTTGCCTCGTTCCGTAATTGGGGTCGCTGCGGAGACGATCGAGATATTTCTGGGACGCCTGCAGGGCAGCCCTTGCATCGCTGGCACGTTGGGCGGCTTTGACTGCGTTGCCACGAGCCCGTGTGAGATCGGCATTGGCCCTTTTGAGCGCTCCTTCAGCGCGCGGAACCGCTCTCTCGGCTCTCGCCGCTTCATTGCGCGTGGCATTGGCGTTCTTAGACTCGGCGGTGTTGCGTTTGCGCCCTTGCGCTGCGGCCGCAGCTTGCTCGGCCGCCTTGCGCGCCGTTTCCGCCTGGGCTTTGGCGGCGTCCACTTGCTGTTTCGCCGAGGCGACCGCGGCCTCGGCCTCATTGACCTCTATAGAGACTCGGTTGTAGTTCTCAGTCGCCACTTTTACGGCGTCCATTCGACGAGCGACCGTTGTCTCTTGTTGTGTGACCCTCGGATCGGGTGCAGCCGGCGCTTTGGCCGCGGTAACCGCTTGCTCCGCTCTGCTAACCGCTTCTTTGGTGGGCTGCGCCGATGGAGCGCCGCGGATCGTGATGCCACCGCTCGGATCTACAATGCCGCGGATATCCTCGGGCACATGAGCGGGAGGGATCGGCTCCGGCGAGAATACGGAACCGGCCGGAAGAGACGCTTGTCCGCCCGATGGCGGCGCAAAGGTCTGTGCGGCCGGCTCGGACAGAAACACGGAACCGGGCGGAAGCGGCGCCGGTTCAGGAGGCGGCGGGGGTACTAAGCTCGGCGCCTGCGGCTGTGACAGGAATACGGAACCGGGTGGAAGCGCCCCCTGTCCGCCCGACGGCGGCACAAAACTCGGTGCGTGCGGCTCCGACAGAAATATGGAACCGGACGGAAGGGGCGATGGTCCGGCAGGCGCGGGCGCTGGGATTTGGGGCTCCGGAGTAGGAGGTGTCGATAGAGCAAGGTCCGGCGGTGGAATGCGCTCCGCGAGCGGCGGCGGTGCCACCTTGGTCGGATCGACAGGGGATTTGATCGGTTGGGTTCCGCTGTACCGCAGCTCTTGGAGTACGACGGAACTCGGCTTGTTTTCGACTTCCGGCGAATAGCTGCCGGGCTGCATCGCGAATGAACCGGCGGCACCCTCAACTGCGGCGCCCAGACCGGCTGCCGCAGTGATTTTTCTAGGGTCGTCGGTGAACTTGCTCGCAAGCTCCGCAAATTCGGCTCCGACGAAGGAACTCGTGATATAATTCAGCCCTTCCAGCCACACCCTGTAATACTCGGCGGGGTCCGGCGTCGGGACGCTCGCTGTGGTTGGAAGAATAATGTTGTGCGCCGTCTGATACCGGCCGATAAAACCGTTCAGCGCATCGATCGCCTCCCGCGCGTACACTTCATGATCCTTAAAACTATGACTACTGACCCGCTCGAAGCCGTGGGCCTCCAGATCTTCCATCAAGCCGGCCGATTCGAGAGCGTCATTGACCTCTCCGCGCCTATACCCGTGGCGATTCATGTCAATGACGAGATATTGGGCGTCCTCGTACTGCCGCTCCTCCCGCGATTTCGGTTTCGGCTGTACCGGGACAGCGCGAACCGACCCGAACTTTTGTAAATAGACGGATGCCTTGCCCCATTTCTTCACCGCCGCATCGAAATCGGCGAGATAGGCCTCGTCTTTCGTCCACGAGCCATGAAATCCGTAAGGTGACAGGAGCCTGTAAAAGAAATCTTCGTTGCCTGCCAATAGCTTTAGGAAGTCCTGCGGAGATTGCTCGCGCAGGCTCACCATCATCCCAATCAGGTCGTCATTCGAGACTTGTGGACTCGGCGTATCGCGTTTCACATCGGTTTTGGCGGGAAGCGGCTGGTTGCTCGGGTAGTTTGCCGGAGCGCGCCGGATAATTTGCGGCGTGCCGCTCTGTTGCACGACGTGCGTCAGTTCGTGCGCGATGAGGCGGCGGCCGGTTTGAGTTGCGGGCGCAAACCGGCCCGCAGCAAAGACGATGTTCTGTCCGACGGTATAGGCACGCGCGCTGACGTCGCGCGCCGATTGCGCCGCGGTCATGCCGGTGTGCACGCGCACATCGCCGAATTCCTGGCCGAAGCGCGGTTCGAAATAGGCGCGTGAGGCTTTGTCGAGCGGCTGACCCGGCGAGCGAAGTGCGGCATGCACGCTGGCCGGCGCCTCGCCGATATTCGCTTCAGCGGGACCCGCCGATTTTTTTTGCAATCGTTTGTCGTCCCTCTCTTCCTTCTCCTCCCTCTCACAGATCGCGCATTTGCGGCTGATCTGCAGCGGCGCGGCCGCAATGGGCATCGCGGGGCTCGGCATGCGCATGACGGAGTCCGCCATGCGGTCCGCCTCCTGCTCGAAGCGGTCGCCGACCGGACCGACCTCCAGCTTTGTCTGCATCCACGCCGGCGATGACAGCATAGGCGGCGCGGGCATAGGCTTGGCTTTCGCGACAGGCTTCGCCGGTGCAGACTTTTTCTTCAGCGCGGCAAGAGGCATCGGCGCTACTCGGTTTTTGCCAGCATGTCGCGCAACACGCGTTTGACGATCTGCGCATCGCGCAAGGCCGGCAGGCCGAGCGCGTCGCGCAGCTTGGCATCCTCAGCCCCCGCGAACTCGGTGAGGCTGCCCCGATCGCGCAAGCCCAGCTGTTCCGCCCGCGCGGAGAGTGGCTCTCCGGCGAGGCGGACCGCCTGGAAGCGCCCGTCAAGCGAGACGAGGTCGAGCACGAGCCGAGGCGGAACCGGCTTTTCCGGTAGCCCGATAACCAGCTCTACGCCTTTCGCCGGGTCGATGCGGGCGCCTTGTTGCGGGTCCTGCGCCAATACCATCCCGGTGCGGCGCGGGTCGGCTCGGAACGACAGATCGGCGCCAAGCCCGGATTGGTCGAGAGCGGCTTTCGCCTCCGCAATATGCAACCCGACGAGATGCGGCACGACGCGGTCGCTGCGCGCCGCCACCTCGATCGCAACCGCGCTGCCTGGCGCAACTTTCGCATTCGCGTCGGGCAGCTGTTTCACGATCTGTCCGGCCGGCTGGTCCGATTGCACTTCGGTACGGTCGCCGGCCTTGAGCCCGACCGCGTTCAACAGGCGCACACCTTCGGCTTCGCTGCGTCTGACAAGGTCAGGAACACGCACCGTGCCGGGATGCGCATCACCCCCGGCGTCGTCGGCGGGCCGCTGGCAAATGTCGACGGGCTGCTCGCCAATCCTGATATCGCGAAAGAAAACCGCCCCCGGCGAGATCGCGATCTGTTCGGTGCCAGCATAAAGCACCGCGTTATTCGCATCGTTGACACGGAGCTGGGCCGTGCCTCGGCCCGGTACGGCCATCGAGAACCCACCGACGGCATCGGTGCAATCGAAGGCCTGCACCTCGCCTTTCGCGCCGCGCGCGCTGACCGTGACGCCGGCCTTCGGCTTGCCGCCTTCGGAGACGCGGCCCCAGATCACCGTGGCATCCGGGTTTGCCGCCGGCGTCGTCACCTGGGCGCGCGCGATCTCGGTTTCGAAGCGGGCGATGCGGACGCCTTGCCGCTCCGATTTGAGCGCCAGCTCTTGCGCTCGCGGATCGTTTTCGCCGAACCGCGCCTGAGCGCGATAGGCCTCGCGCTGCAGCTGCGCGGCACGCGCCGCCATCAAAGGGCGCGCCGCGGCGAGGCCCGCCAATCTCGCACGATCCGCGGCCGGCGCGAGCGCGTCCAGATCGGCAAGCGCGGCCTGCTCATCCGGGCCCCCGCCCGGAGTGCCGGCGGCGGCTTGTCCGCTGCTGCGATCCGACATCGCTCAGCCCCCCTTATACCGGCTGTCCCAACGCAAAATGGCCCGTGGCACCGGCGCTCTGTCGCTCGAACCGCGCACAGATGTCGCGGTTGAACGCTTCGATCAGCACCCGGTTTGGCATCAGCACGCTGAGCGCCGGCGCGCCGATTGCATAAAAGCAATGGGTGCCCTGATTGAGGCTCGTTTCGTTCATCAGCGCGAGCGTCACCGCAGACAGAAACGCCGGGGTAAAGGCGCCCGGTATCCCGACCGGTTCCTTGAAGCGGTTGTCGGTGACCCGCAGCGAAAAGCCGAGGACCAACGCGTTCGTCAGGATGAAATCGAGCAGCAGATCGCAGGTGCACTGGTTCGATGTCATGCCGATATCGTCGAGGCTGAGCAGCAATACCGCGCTGACGCCGGTTTGGATGTCAGCAGCCATTGCGTCGAGCGACACCTGATTGTCGTCGAACAGCACCTCGCCGCCGAAAAACAGATCGTCCTCGTCGCTGTTGAAGGCCGCGAGCCCCGGAGGGCCGCGGTCAACGACGCCAAGCCCGCTGAAGCCGAGCAGCTGCCCGTAGAGCTCGTTCGATACGCCCAGATCGACGATCGCGACGACCAGCCCGCCGAGCAGATCGATAAAGGCGAGCAGCGGATCGCTGTTTTGCGCCGCGACGGCCGTAAGGCCGAGAGCGGCGGAGCGCTGCAGACCGAACCCGCCGGCGCCCGTCGCCAAAACCGGCGGGGGCGTGCGGAACTGCCTTGCGCCGCCGCGGCTGGTGAATTGGTTGTCGCAGGAGCTTACCGGCCCGACCGCGATGACATCGAGCGCGCGACCCTGCGGCGTCACGATGACGTTGTCGTGGACGCGGAGCGCCGGCGCGCCGTCCTGCCGCAGCCCGGGGCGCCTCAAAAGCGGGATTGTCAACGGGAACGAGCCCGGCAGCGCAAGCCCGAACACGACGCCGCCGCGGCGGCCGGGCCGTGGCGGCGACGCCTCGGTCGATGCGGTGCCATTGTCGGTGATGCGGTTGCGCTCGACGACGGCGCCTTCGGAAAACAGCACAAAGACGCCGCAGACCGGATCGCCGGGATGCGGGCCGCATTTCTCGATCCGGTTGTCGCGGATTGTGAGTCGCTCGCAATGCGCCAAGGCGATGCCGCCGATCGCCGAATGCGCTCGGAGATCGAGTGGCAGCGCCGACCCTTCGAGCCTGACGCAGCCGATGATGCGGTTATGGGCGATCTCCAGCCCCTCGATCGAAATGTATTCGGGCACCGGGCCCGAGAGATCGAAAAAGCGGGCGACCGAGATGCCGCTGGCGCCCATTGTCTCGATGCGATTGTCGAGGATCGCGATGTCGACGAGCGCGCCTTCCGAGACCGGCACCAGCCCGCCATTGCCACCGTCACCGGGCGGCTGCGGATCGATGATGATGCAGCCATTCTCGTCGATCGTGATTCCTAAGCCGATAAAGACGAATGCCCCACCATCCTGGCCGCGGCCGAGCGGAGCGACCGCGACCAGATCGCCGCCTTCGACACCGCCGACAGCCTGCGGGTTGACGCGCACGAAGCGTACGCTGCCAAGAATGATGCCGTGACCGTTGCCGCCGCGGATCAAATTGTCGCGCAGCCGCACCCGGTGTGAGCCGCCGCCGATCTGAATGCCGCCGAGCGGCCGGCGCGCCGCCGCAATGGCCGCGACCAATTCGCGCGGTGCGGCGGCGGGCGCGTCCAATTCGATGCGGCAAGCCTCGACGAGAAGATCCTCGCCCGCGAGATAGAGGGCGGGTTGCCGACCGATCGTAGGATTATCGGCGAGCGGCGCCGCGAGCGGCAGCAAATCGATGGCGCAACGCCGCATCTCGAAGCCGCGCAATCCGATCCCGATCACCCCGGCGACATCGCGCGCCTGGATTTCGAGCCTCTCGAGCCGTGTGCTCCGTACCGGCGCGGCGTCATTTCCGTCGATCTGGATCGCGAAGATTTCCGGCGCCTCGAAACCGAGCTCGCGCAGCTCGATGTCGCTCGAGTTGCGGATCGTCAGCACCGCCGCGCCCGCGTTCTCGGCGGGCTGAGCGAGCAGGCTGTTTGGTCCGCAACCGACGATCGTGATGTTGTGCCGGCCGTCGATCGCGATGGTTTCACGGTAGGTGCCCTGCAGCACACACACCTCGCCGCCATCCGGGACCAATTCGACCGCGGTCTGGACCGACGCGACATCGCCGAAAGAATTCCGCCCGTCCCCGACCGTGATCGTGCAGCAGCAGCTGGTCTCGCAGAGCGGTCGGAAGCGATGCCGGCAATCGTGCACCGACGGAACAGGCGCGGGCGGGTTGCTGTTGTCGAGCGCCCAGGTGATGCTCGCGAGCGGCGTCAGAAACACCAGCGGCCCCATCGCCGGCAAGCCCTGCTGCAACGCCCAAGGCACCACGATGTCGGGCGTGTTCGGACGCGCCGCAATGACCCAGTACTCGCCGAGCCGGGCGTTGTCGGAAAAGGTGACCGTGAGCCCGGTGCCGGCTAGCGCCTGTGCGGCGTTTGGCGCGAAAGTGAAATCGGGAGCCCCGCCGGCCCCGGAGCCGCCAGTCCAAAGCCTCAGGTAAAAATATTCGCGATCTTCGGGCAGATCGTGGTCGCTGAGCGCGGCGGCCCCTGCCCCCGCGAACCAATCGACCCAGGCCTGCGGCACCGCAGTTGCGATGACGATCGACTGGCTGTCAGGGTCATAGCTGGCCTCGACAGTCGCCAGCATGCCGGTCGGCTCGGCGACCTTCTCGTGGTTTGGCAGCAAGGCGCCCCAGCGCATCACCTCGACCGTCTGGCCGGCCAGCGGGTAATGCGCCTGATCGGGCGGCGGGGTCAGGAAATGGATGCGGCGAAGCGTGGCCGGGCCGCCTCCGGGCTCCTGGAAATCCTGCGCCTGCACGCGGTAAAGCGGAGAGGCATTGTCGGCGCCCCAGATAAATCGTCCGGGCGCGGTGATCTGCACCCGGAACGTCTGATTGTCCGCGCCGAGAAAGCCGGCTCTTGTTGCGGGCTTGCACGGGTCATCCGTAATGCCGGCGGGATCAAAGCCGACGGTCAGGCGCGTCGGCGACAGGATCGCGCCGCTGTCGGGATCGATCGCGATGCCGAGACCGGCGAGCGCGTCATTGCAGTCGTCGGCGGTGTTAGCCGTCACATGGATCCGGTGCATCCGGCGCAGCCGCGCCGTTGTGTCGGGGCCGCCGAGGGCGCGTTCCAGGATCTCGCTGTCCTCGGTCGCCGTGACGCATTGTTCCCACGCTTCCAGCCAAACGAAATCGTGGCGCGGGCCGTTCGCGAGATCGCTCGCTGCAGGCGGCGCCGGCAAACCGCTATCGAGCGCGATCTGCAGCCAGTCGCTCTGCGCGAGAAATGTGTCGCTGGGCTCGGCCGTGAAACGCCGGCCACCGAGATAGAACGAACCGGCGGCGACATCGAAATCGTATGTTTCGGCCCCTTCTTCGCCCGGCCGCGCCGCCGCATGCACATTGCTGATCGTAAAGCCGGCGTTCGGCGAGCCGCCGCTGCAGATCGCCTCGGCGATCAGCCGCTGCAATTCCTCGCCGGCGAGAAGGTTGTTTTCGTTCTGATCGCTGTCGAGCGTGACGCGGCCCTGCTGATAAACCGTCCCGGCATAGTGCTTGGCGGGCTGAAACAGCTTTCGCGAAATATCCACGCTCGACATCAGGTGCTTCCCTCAGGTGTCGATGACGAGATCGGCGATGACGCTGATCGGCGCGTACTCGTCGAGCTTGATGCGCACGTCGTCGCGCCGGATCGCATCGATGACCCGGTTGAAGGCGCCCATCTCGGCGCCATTCTCGCCGCCGCGGCGAATGCTTTCGGGGCAAGTTTCGGAGAGCTGCGCGTAACCCGCATTGCCGAACCGGCGCGCGACAAACCAATGATTGGGCACGCCGCCGGCCACCAATTGCGACTGGTATTGACGCGGCAGCCGCGCCGTATCGTCTGCAGCCGCGGCGGAAAAACGGAAACAGCCATGCTGATTGTCGACGACGCGCACGACGCCCTGGATCAAACTGTCGCTCGCCTCGAGCCGGTCGACATCGACATCGCCGAACACCGTGCTGCGCTCAAGTGCGACCGCAGCGACGCGCGTCGAGATCGCCGGCGCATCGGTCAGGCTCTGCACGATCGAGTCGCGGATCGTCAGCCGGCCGATCGAGCAGGGATCGCCCGCCGCCGACGCCTCACGCACCGGCCCCACGATCGCGCGGTCGATGACGAGCTCCTCGACCTGGCCGCGCACCTCCAGCGCGACATAGGGGATCGGGACCCCGATCAGCGGGTCGAGGCGGGCGCGCTCGCCGCCGGGATCGAGCGTCGTGCGCCGGATCGTGACACGGTCGAAGATGCCGTCGATCACGATGCGCGTCTCGACCGGCGCACATTCGTCGGTCTCCACCGCGAGGTTCTGCTCGGCGAGCCCCGAAGGCAGGACAGAAATCCATAACCCGTCGATCGTCAGCGACCGCGGCGGCGCGGCGGGCACGGGGCCGGCAAGCGTGATCTCGCTTGCACCCGCATCGGGTATGAGGTGGATGTAAGGCCGCGTGCGGTCGCGTGCCTGCAGCGTCAGCTGATCGATGGGTCCAAGGCTGTTCAGCGGCGGCGCATCGGGAGCGTAGGTCTTGCTGTCGGCGAATTCGTGGACGCCGTCGAGCGGCAGGGCGAAACCGGTCACCGGACCCGACGACAAATCGTTACCGTTGCCATCCTGCGGTCCGGGATTGAACACCGTGACATTGTCGCGGGCCAATCCGGCACGGCGGTCATAGGCGCCGGCGCCGATCTCGCCAAACGCGCCAATATGGATTGCCTCGACAAACAGATTGTCGCCGGCCGGCACCGGGTTGTTCAGTAGAACGCGGCCGCGAGTCGGATCGAGGATCAACATCGTCGGAGGCGGCGGCGCGAGCCCAGCGCCCCAGCGCCCGAGATCGCCGGCCGTGATGAATTGCGGTTCGAGCGGCGCCGCGCCCGAATTCGCACCGATCGCGAGCGCCACGGCACTCGGAATGAGGTTGCGCTTGGGCGAGTCCGCGGTGATCGCGCTCGCCAGGATCGCCGCCATCACATCGTCGGCCGGCGGTCCGCCGAGCAATGCCGTCAATGTCGCGCGCAGACGCGCGGCGCCGCGCACGAGCTGTAGGACGAGCGGCGCGAGCTGCGGTTCGAGACCGGCCGGGATGCCGTCTTCCGGAAGGATGAAGCTCGCATCGTTCAGGAACCGGCACGGGATCGGAGCGGCGACTTCCCATTCGCGCACCGGCCGCCAGTTCTGCGGGTCGCCGCGCAGCCCCGGACGGAACAGCGCAACGTCTCGCCCCGATGGATCGAGCAGGTAGCGCCCATTCCCGAGATCGAGCGGTGTCACCCGGCTCAGGCGCAAGGCGGCTTGCCGGAAGATGTGCACATTGACCTTTGGGATATTCCAGCGCCCCTTCAGCCCCGAGAGGCGGCGGAAATCGGTCGTTCGCGCGTACTCGTCGAAGGCTCCGTTGACGAGATCGCCGCCGCGCGCCGCACGCAGATCGGCAAACCCGCCCGGCGGGGTCCGTGTCACCGGCCCGCGCAATGGATCCGGCTCCGGATCGAGGCCGTGGCGGGTGCGGGCCAGGCGCTTGAATGCCTCGACGACAACCGCATCCCAGCGACCGATATCGCGGGTCAGCGTTTCGAGAACGAGCGGGGTGCCGGCGCGGCGCCGGTAGAAAATCGTCTTCGCGACATCGGCGCGGCGACCTTGCGGGTTCAGCGCGGATAACAGCCGCGTCGCGACGAGATCGCCGATGTAGGGCACCGCCCATTCGTCGGCGGTGTCGATCTGTGCGTCTTCCCACAGTCGGTCGATGCTGCGGCGTGCGATCGCCGCCTGATTGGCGACCAGCTCGATGATCGCCCGCAACACACCGGGGTTCTGCGCGAGCCCGTCTTCGGTGCGATAGATCTCCGGGATCCAATCCCACAGCTTTTCCGCGTAATAACGCGCGAAGCGGTCGTCGGCGGAACGCAGAATTGGTTGCGGGTCGAGCGCCATCGCTATGACACCTGCAATGCCGATGCATCGGGATAGGCGCCCTCGCCGGGCATGAACGCCACGGGCGCAAGCGCGCCGCCGAGCATCACGGTGGCGCCGAGCACGCCGCAGGCGCCGAGCAGCCGCGCCGTGATCTCGCTACGGAACAGCGGTCGGCCGATTGCGACATTGGCCGGCGCGAGCAGCCCGTTCGCCAGGTCTAGCAATGCCGCGCGTGCCTCCGGGCGCACCACGGCCGGATCGGCGGTGTCGCTGATCTCAAGCGACACCCTCAGGTCGAGCGGCACCGGGGTTGCGAGCGTCACGACGATCGGCACCTGCGCATCGGCATTGCCGCGCAAGCTGGCGCGCAGGTCAGCGGAGGGATCGCCGCCGTCGGACATGATCCAGATCTTCACGGTCGCGCGCTGCAGCCGCCCGTCGAAGGCCCAGGCCGCGGCGGCGTTGACGACGCCCGGGAAGCCGCGCGCCAACGCCTCGAAATCATCGAGTGACACGGCGCGGCCCAGCGTCAGCGCGCTGCGCGGCGCCGCAGTTCGCAACACGGCGCCGCTCTCGGCATCGGCGCCGCCGCGTGCCGGAAGCGGGTCAACCACGGAACGAAGCCCTTTCACCGGACGCGCTATCTGCGTGATCGTGCCGGCCGGCGGCTTTGCGGCGCCCGCACCAAAGCGGTAGCTCGCGCTCACATTGCCGACGCCCGAAGCCGGGCGGGCGCCGCGTACGCCGTCGCCGAAGGTGATGCGCGGCGTGCCGTCGGGATCGGCGCGAACGACGTAAACCTCATCACTCGGCTTCGCGCCGAAGAAGCTCGGCACTTCGCGCCACAGGATTCCGCCGACCCGCACCTGCAACGCGGCGCGGATGCGGTCGGGCGAGGAGGGATCCAGCACATAAGTCAGCGGCTTCTTCTTCAGTGTGAAGCTCTGAAAGGCTTGCGACGCATCGGCCGAGCCGAGGATCTCGTTGGCGACGGTTTCGCCGCGCGTCGCGTCGAGGACATTGCCGAAGAGATCGACCGGCGTGCGCAGCGGGTCGAAGGGCGGTGCGCTGCCCGCCGGATGGAAGATGCCGTTGCCGGAATCGTCGACGCCAACGCTGCCAGGGATTTCCGCTCCCGCTGCTTCCGCGCCTTGCGCCAGAACGGAGATTGGACTCGGCGCGTTGCCGAGCGGTTCGACCGGGCCGGCGAGAGCCGCCGCCGCGCCGAGATCGTCGTTCGCGATGCGCGTCTTTGCCGGTGAGGTGGGCGCCCCGCCCTCAAGCGCGCCAAAGCGCAATTGAAAATGGTCCTGCCACCCCGCTGGAGGAGCCGCCGCCAGCGTCAATGCCACACGGGTTGCGGGCGCCGCCGGCTGCGGCGCGGGTTCCAATGCAGCGGCGCGACCGATCAGCGGGTGCAGCGGCCTGATAGACGGCGTCGTGACCGGAACCGGCACCATGACAACCGCGGTCGAGGCGACGGTCGCCGCGATCAACTGGCCGGCCGCCTCGACAACCGCGACATCGCCGACATGCAGTTGCGGGTAGACGCGATCGAGCGTGATCGACGCGCTGGTTCCGCTGAGAGAGGCCGACGCGTCGAATGGGTTGGCGCTAGCCTGCTGCGCCACCGCGGTGATCTTCAGCCCCGCGAGCGAAACGCCGATCAGCGAAGTCGGTGGCGGGTCGAGGACGGCATGAACATACGTGTTGCCATCGAGGGCCGCCTCGGAGACAAGCGCCGTTACCCGCGCCGCGGCGCGAGTGCTGCCCTGCGCGAGCACGACGATCTGCCCGACCGCCAGCCGCGCGCGATTGCCCGCGAACAGCAGCCGGCCGTCGAACATATCGCCGCGGATCGGCGCCAGCCGCCATGAATTGCGCTGCGGCCAGATCGTCGTTGCGGCGCCGATCTCGAAGACCTGCGGCGGCTCCTTGCCGAAAGCTTCGGAGCGGAACGCAGTGCCGGCGGGCAGCAGCACGGGATCGGCGCCGTCGGCGAACGCGGCCAGCCGCACGGCGGCGGACGCGGCCGGCTTCGGCCGATATCCCAGCAGGGCGACAAGCCGCTGCGCCGACAACGGCAGCAGCGCGGTGCGGAGATAGCTCTCATCGGCGATGCGCGCGTCGTAAAAGCCGATGACGTCGAGCACATAGGCCCACATCTCCAGCAGCATGATTCCGAGATCGCCGGTGCCGCGCGCCCGCCACGCCGCGAGCGCGCCGTGCAGCGGGATCTCGCTGAGCATCGCGCGGCGGTATTCGACGAACCCGGCCGATTGCCGCGGCAGCACCGTAAGGCCTGGCGCGATATCCGGCGGCGGCGGATGGGCCAGGATATCGCAGGGGCAGCACGATTCGGCCATGGCCTAGGCTCCGGCGCGCGCGTGCACGACGAGCGACCCGCGCTCCGGGAAGACGGGGTCGTTCTGCAAGCGGATGATCTGCGTCACGCCGACACGGAAATCGGGCTCGTCGAATTCGCGCCAATCGGTGATGCGGCGGGCGCGGATCCGGATGTCCTCGACGCCGTGAACTCCTGGCGTCGATTGCACCGCGGCTTCCAGCGCCGAGCGGCGCAGCGGGTCGCCGAAGGTGAAGTGGTCGGGATCGAAAAAGGCGAGCGGATGATGCGGCCGGCGCTTGCCGGTCAACGCTTCGATGATGCGCGCTTCGACATCGCCCGGGTAATGCCCGGGCTGTACGCAAACCGAAATGTCGAGATCGATCGAGATGAAATCGGGATCAACGACAAAGGCCTCGCGACCGGCTTGCCGGATCGCGTCGACCAGATTGACGAGTTGCTCCCGCCGCAGTTCGGACAGCGCGAACGCGCCTTCGGGGTCGCCCGTGACAAATTCGGTGAGCCAGCTGCCGGTCCAACGCGCCCGCGCGCCGCCCCGCTGCACCCAGTTGAGCTGCTCCTCCGCGATCGTGCGGTAGTCTTCGTCACGCACCGCTCGCAGCGGCCGAGCCCGCCACGCCTCGGGTGCGAGAATGCGCGTCGTCTCGGGTGCTTCGGGCGCGACGCCGTTCTCGATCGGCAATGGATTGGTCACCGCGCTCGCCAGCGCGAGCGGCTGGTTTGGCGGCTGCGAGCCGGGCTCGGCGAGAACAGTGACGCTGTCCGCGGCAAGGTTTGCATCGGCGAGGCTAGCGCCGGGAGCCGGGCCGGTGCGGTAGATGACCTCGAACAAGGTGCCGTCGGGCGGCGAACGGCCGAACGCGCCGTCGCCAAACCGCAAACTGAAGCCGGCGCCAGTCGCGTAATCCTCGTGCGAGATCGTGACGCCGGTGCGCTCGAAGCGGATGATCTCACGCCAGACCCCTTCTTCGAGCGTGAAACCCGGATCATCCGCCTGCGCATCGATGAGGCTGGGCAAATAAGTCCAATGATCCGCGCTGGCGACCGGCACAAAACCGCCGCCGCCCGGCTCGACCTCGCGCAGCACCAGATCGGCGATCAACGGGTCGAGCCAGCCCAGCCCGGCGGCCTCGCTGGCACGCAGACCCCAGCGCAACACCAGCCGCCGCCCGCCATTGTCTTTGTCATAAACACCTTCCCGCTCAAGCGCGCGCGGCAGATCGGCCGCGACGATGGGTTCGTTCGCGGCGGGCGGCCCGATGCGAAAGATTTCGCTGACGCTGGCCCCGGCGATCGCCGGGACGATATTGCCGAGCAGTTCGGTCTCGTCCTGGCACAGCTCGAACGGCAACGCCTGCGCCGCGTCCCATTCGATGCGTGTGATGTCGAGCGGATTGCCGGCCGGATCCGGATCGCCATTGGCATCGACGAGAAACAGCGGGTCGCTCGTCTGCTCGATCGCGGTGATGCGTACCAGCCAGCGCCGCGACGGCAATGACGGGTCCTTTGGCGTCGACCGCAGCACGACCCATTTGCCGACCCAGTATCGGCTGGGATTCGCGGGATCGACATCGGGGTCGGCCGCCGGGAGCTGCGCCAATGTCGGCACATGGCCGCGCAGATAGGCCTCGGTCGCGCCGACCGCGAGGCAGCGTCCCGCTTCGGTATCGTCGAGCGGGTGAAGCGCGATCGCGTTCCAGTCGGCATGGACCCAATAGTGCCGGCCCGACAGCCGGTCGGCGACGCTGGTGCCGAGCTCGAACACGATCGGCGGCGTACTCTCGCGCACCGCCCACACGCGCAGACCGGCCGTCGCAAACGCGCCGCCCGCGGCAACCGTCACCGCCAGTAATGTCGAGGCGCTGCGGCCTGGATCGGGTCGGTAATCGACAAGACGCGCGAGCCCGCGGCGCGAGCGGCCTTCTGTCGCGGTCGCGAGATAGGCTTCGCGCGCGTAGCGATCCTGGATATAGGAAAATTCGTCGCCCAGCGCGGAGAACACCTCCATCAGCATGACGCCGGCATCGGCCGGAATGCGCTCGCGCCATTGCGGCCAGTTCTCGGCCGCGAAATCGAGCAGCGCGTTATTGAAGCTGGTGAAATCGCGCGCGAGATAATCGATGCGCGGCTCGGGCGTGTCCTCTTCCGGGCACTCGCTTGTGGGCGCGCAATCGAGGTCGGAGGGGCAGCCCTGCTTGAAGGAGAACGCGACGCCGTTGAACCAGCGATCGACGCGCGCGTCGTTGACCGTCAGCCGGTAGATCGAAAAATCGCCGGGCTCGGCGACCTCGATTTCGAGGACCGTACGCGGTCCCGCCGGAGTGGGAACCGATTTCCACGTTTGCCGGATGATGCGCGGCTCGGCGATCGTCTCGCCGCCGGAGGTGCTGACGATGCTGACGAGCCCCGCAGCGGCATCCGTCGGCATCGCCGCAGCCGCGACCATCGGCGCCGCCAGCGTATCCGGGTCGATCAGAAAAAACACCTGCAGCACGCGCTGGTCGTGCGGATCGACCACTTGCACAAAATCGATGCCAGTGACCCGCGGCGGCGCGGGCTGCTCGCACAATGCGGCGCGCCGATCGAACCCCGCCATCAGAGCGTCACCTCCACATTGAGAAACTGCCGCTCGCCATGCGCGACGACGGTGTAGTCCACCCCGATGTTGATGCGCTCCTCGACGGCTTCGACCGACACCTGTTCGAGGCGGATCAGGTTCGACAGCCAGTTGGACAGCGCCTCATAAACGAGCGTCTGCGTGAGCGAGGCGATTGCCGGCGATGCCGGCGCAAACACAAGCTTGCGAATGCCGGCGCCGAAATCGGGCCGGTTGATGCGCTCGCCTTGCGCCGTCAGCAGAACCTGCCGGATCAGCTGGCGGATATAGGCCTCGTAATCGCTCTCCTGCGCCAGCGCGCCGGCGCCGGTGTCGATCGCGAACGGGAAACGGATGGCGTGCAGCGGCTCAGGCATCAGACGACTGCCACCGCGAGCGCGCCGTCATTGACACTGAACGAGGCCGGCGTTAGCTCGGTCTTTGCAGCCTGGGCGACTTGGCTCACCTGCATCGCCTCGAGCTTCACTTCGGTCCCGTTTACCGTGATGCGCGAACCGTTCTTCGTTTCGATGACCATCTCGCCTTCCGCGTCGTCGATGCGGATCGTGAAGCTGTCGGTTTTGAAGAACTTGATCGACGGCACGGCGTCGGCCGCCGCGATCTGACCGTCCGCCCAGAAGCAGCCGCTCCAGATCGGATAGCGCGGATCGCCCGCCTCGAACTCGACCCACACGCCGGTCTCTGTTGGAGGCAGCGCGAAAAAACCGACACCGTCGCCGGCATAGGGCACGCAAGCTTCGGCCCATAGCTTCTCCTCGCCCATAACAGCGGGGACCTTCACCTGCAGGCGGCCGCGGTTGGTCGCATCGGTGTTGTCGACGACCACGCCGCGGTATTTGCCGAAGAACTGGCCGTCCAGCGCGTGAAACATGCGCTCCGTTTCAATGACGGAATCGCGTGTCGAATCCATGACCTATGCCCTGCTTCCGATGTTGCTGCGCAGCCTGATGTCCATGAAATGATCCGCGGCATTAATGACGTGGGTCACCGATGTCACCTGATAGGGACCCGACAATTCGGTGCCGATGCCTTCGACCGGAACGACGTCGTGCGGCTTCACCAGAGCGCCGAGCATGTGCGCCGTCGTGCTGGCCGTGGCCTCGACAAACCAGCCGGCTTCGACGAGCGCCGCCTCCTGCTTTGCCTGCAGCTCGTCGGTTCCGCCCGCGCTGGTGACGCATATCGTGCGCGTGACGCCGTCGATTTGCGGCAGCGTCGGGCCGCCATCGAGACCGGGTTGCGGGTTAATGACTTGCGTGCGTTCGAGTTTCCCGGTGCGTGGGTTGACCGCCAATCCGCCCGACGAATTGGCGCGCTCCGTATCGGTATCGATCTGGAAAGACGTGACGTTCGGGCAATCGTCAGGCGGTACGTTGACGCGCAACGACGGCAGATTGGGGGTCGCCAGCAATACCGGCGGCGCGAGCCCCGCATTGCGCGGCGGCGACGGTTGCAATTTCGCCGTTTCCTTGATGTCGAGCGGTACCCCCGGCGTAACAGTCGATTTCTCGACCTCGTCGTACTCCACCCACAGCTCGTATCCGTTCTCGCGCGCAATCTGCTCGATGAAGCCGAGGTCGGTGCCGCGCTGATTGAGCGTCTGGCCGTTGTCCGAATACTGCTTCTTCGTCGCCTCGACCTGCGGGTTCAGGTGATAGGCATCGAGGATTTTTTGGGCCGCATCCGACGCGAGACCGCGCCAGGCTGCCTGGACACAAAGCCGATCCATCTCGACGCGGCGATCCTCGCCGTGGATCTCGACCCAGGAACCCGCCGCACCAAGCATCACCGCAAACCGCACCTGCGTGACGGGCCCGCGCACGAGGCAGACGAGCTTGTTGCCGGATTGCGCGAGAATACCGATGACGGTGTTCGGCTTGATCTCCTTCGCCTTCAACACTTCGAAGCTGCCCTCGCAGCTGTCGTCCTCGAAGCGGAGTGCAAAGCGGGTCGGCGCCGACAGCTCCTGCTCGACGCGCGCCTCGACGAGCCATTTCAACAGATCGTCACCGAGCACCGTGTCGTGATCGCCGGAGGTAATGATCGCGCCGAAGCCCACGAATCACCTCTGCGTCGGTATCGTGATGCTGCGCACCAGCGCCAGCGCGTCGGGAAGCAGCGCGCCGTTCATCTCGGCGATGCGCCAGAAACCGCTCGGGTCCCCGAGATAGAAATTGGCGAGATGATCGAGCCGCTGGCCGTCGCGCCGCAGATGCTCGCCGAGCTTGTTTTGCGGCGGCACCAACGCCGGGGTCAGCGCCTGCACCTGTCGGCCGCGACGGTCGGCCGCGGCGTAAACGCTGGCGAAGCGCACGTAGCGGCTCTTGTCGTCAAAAACAGCCATCCGCGCCTCCTCAGAACGGCAATATGCCGCGGATTTCGCTGAGGCTACCCCCGATATTGGCGAGCGCCAGCGTGTCTTCCTGCAGCCGTGTGAAGTTGAAGGCAGCGACCGCGACGCGCGCCGGCACATCGGCGCGGCAGCGGAAGACTTCGGGCGTCAGCACCCGCAGCTCGATGCTCGCGGTCGCCTGCAGCGGGTAAAGCAGCGGCGAAAACATCGTTTCGTCGAACGACAGCCTCGTGATGCGCACCGGCAGCACGATGCCGGGTCCGAGGACGAGAAGGACAATCGGCACGGTCGGGCGCACGGCTTGCGACGACCCTCCGCCGAACAGCGCGCGAGCGCTCGCCGCGAGATCGCCGATCAGGCCCTTGGTCGGCAATGTCAGCTTCTTCAGTGCCGCGAGGCGGCCGGCAATGCCGGTGGCGATCGCCAGTGGGTTGCCATCCTCCAGCGCATCGGCGGCGTCAAATTCGAGCGTGAAGCTGAATGTTTCTTCGGGATCGTAGGGCTGCACCGTCGGCGCCTGCGAGCCGCGCTTTGTCTGGTCGACCTCGAACGGGTTCCACGGTTCAAGCCCGCGCGTGATCTTTTCCGGGTTGTACTGAAACGTGACGATATTCGGCACGATGCCGACGATGTCCGGCACGAGCTGCACGAGCGCGCCGCGATGCACCTTGGCGGCCTGCGAATAGCCCGTCTCAGGCATGGACCCTCCTCCGCCCGGCTCAGCCCAAACGAACGCGCGTCGCGCGCGCGGGCGCATCGGCCGGGCGGCCGTCTTTGATCAGTTCACGGCCGAGCCCGCGTCTGATTTGCGCCTCGGTCATCGCTCCTCCCTCGCGCATCGCTGCGTACCGAGCGGTTAGCGCAGCATTCTTGATCTGCGCCGCGGTGAGCTCGTGGCGATCGGCAAGCCCATCGAGGAAGCCGCCGAGCTCGGCCGCACGGCGCTCTCCGGCAAGCGCGGCAATGGCGCGCCGCCACATGATCCGACGCTCGGTTGCTGCGGGGCGAGCGAACTCGACGACATGACGGATGCGGCGCACGAAAGCGGGATCCATATTGGCGCGCCGGTTTGTCGCGAGGATCGCGAGCCCGTCGAACCCTTCCAGAAGTAGCAACAGATGGTTGGTGTCGGTGTTGGCGTGGCGGTCGTGCGAGTCCTTGATTTCGGTACGCTTTGCGAACAGCGAATCGGCTTCATCAAACAGCAGGATGCAGCCGGAGGCGGCCGCCTCATCGAAGATGCGGCTCAGGTTTTTGGCCGTCTCGCCGATGTATTTCGATACGGTCGCGGCAAGATCGACGATCAGCAGATCCGCGCCGAGCCGATCGGCGATGGCCTCGGCTGCCATCGTCTTGCCGGTACCGGAGGGGCCGCTGAACAGGGCGGCGAGCCCGCCGTTCCGAGCGAAGAGCCGGCCCGGCTCGGGTTCCGCGAACAATCGGAGGCGGGCGGCGGCCTCGAACGCGATTTCCTCCAGAGCTTCGCGCGTCGGCGCGGGCAACACCATATCGTCCCAACGCAGCCGCGGCGTCAGCGCGCGGGCGGTGTCGCCAAGCGCGGCGCGGGCGCGCGCGCGCAACCGGCCCAGTGCCTGCTCCGGCCCGCTCGGCGCGCTGCGCGCTACCGCAACGATGTCGCCAACCACCACTCCCGGCCGCGACGCCAACGCGTCAAGCGCGTCCCCGGGCCACGCCGCGGCGACAGGGATCAGCCGGCGCCACAACGCGCGCCGCTCGTCGCGGTCCGGCCCAGGCAGCGGCACCGCGAGGTCGATCGTGCCCTCGACGGGTGCGACGCGCCCACGCGGTCCGGTGGTGACGAATTCGAGCGGAGCTGCGGCTGGATAGGGGCGCAGCTGCAAGCCGTCGTAATGGCGCCACACAAGGATCAGATCGGCCAGCCGCGCGAGCCGCCGCGCCCGCATCAGCAGATCGGAAACGTCATCAACGCCGGCCGGGTCGACCATGAGGGCGCGCCGGTTCAGAGCGGCAGCGACAGCACCGGCGAAGGTAGCTCGTCCGCTCCCAGGCGCAGCGGCGACGACGATCCGCACGGACCTGCCGCTCTCGGTTGCGCGAACGGCGTCACGCGCTGTTGCAGCGACCGGCCAAGCCGCGAACGGCGGCTGCGCGTCCAGGAGACGCGCGCGGCCGACCAGCGCGGCGTCAAGCCCGACCACGCCGCGCAGCCAATCGACGATGCGCGGGTCGGCCTCGAACGCTTCGGGTTCGCCGGCGAGCCGAGCCATGGGCACGACCAACCCCCAAACCGCCAGAGGCATGCCGGCCCGCCATACCGGCTCGTCGTATCGATCGTCGTGACCGAACAGACGCCGCGCCAGGTTTTCCGTCGGACAGACACGATGCGCCGCGCCTTGCGCCACTGCATAGGCCTCCCCCAAGCTCGGATCGGCGGCAAGCGCGCAGGCCAGGTCGAGGAGATCGACGGCGGCTGTCGACAGATCGAATGCCTCCGCCACCCGCGATCGCGCCGCGCCGTCCGGCCCTGCAAGGCGCGCTTCCAGGGCTGTCCGCCCAAGCCTGTTCTCCCCCGCCAGAGCCATACGCACACGCGCGACGACGAGATCGAGCAGGGTTGCCGGGCTATCTCTCGACGCCCGCTCGGCATCTGCCTCAGGCGCAATCTCGATCGCGTGCTGAGCGGTGAACGCTGCCATTGCTCAGATCTCGATCCAGAAGGGCTGCGCCTCGGCGCCGTTGGCCATCAGGCGCACCGCGTGGAAGCCCGGTGCCAGCGGGTTGAACAGCGGCTGCAAAACGAGACCCGCAGCATCGACGACAAAAGCGCCATCATCGATCGCCGGGTTGCCCGTGAAGGCGGCGAGATGGACATAGGCGTCGCCTTGCACGACGAGCTCGACGGTGATTGATGGTAGCGACAGGTCGAACGCCGCCACGATATCGATGCGGATGCGCCGGGTGACCGGGTCCGGTGGGCCGTGGCCGGCGATCCGCGGCCCGATCGCAAAGGGGACCTGATTGCTCTCGACGCCCGATGTCATGCGCTCGCCGGCGAAGACGCGATCGCCGATGACGGTGCGCACGGATGCCGAATAGATGCCGGGCAGCACATCGATAATTCGCGGCACGCCGCCGTCGAGAAAAGCGAGGTTTGGCTGTGCACGAAATTCGATCCGGTCAGCGGCCAGGTTGATCTCCCAGCCCGGGTTCATCGCAGGGTCCAGCTCGACGCGGTTGACTGGCGCAATCAGGCGGCTCCATGCCGCGTTGCGCAGCACGAGCCGCTGCTCGATGCCGCTGGTCAATTTGCTGCCGAGCAGTGTGACGGCGTCGTGCGGCGGGGCCGAGCCGGGATCGAGCTGAACTCGCGCCACCTCCACGGTCACAGCCTGTGCGCCGCCTCCGATCGCCGCCGGTACGGTGAAATGCACTGTCGAGCGGCTGCCCGCCAGCGCCGCCGCTCCCAACGCGCGCACATATTCCCCGATCGACAGCACGATGCCGGGGAAGCGCTCCGGCGCTTCCGGCGTCAGCATGACGACGCGCACTTCGTAGTAGGCCGAGAGGCGCGCGGTTTGCTGGTCGTCCGTCGACCAGAAGGCGAGCGTGTCTTCCGGAGTGAGCGGCCGCAGAATGATCTGCAGCGGATTGTCGTTCCCTTGTAGCGCCGCATCGAGCACCGGCTGCGGCCCCGCTCCCGCGCCGGCATCGATCATCAGCCGGTCGGCGACGATGGGGTAGTCGTGCATTGTCTTCAACGCCAGCCCCATCAGCCGCTGCTGCGTCAGTGCGTCGATGTCGGGGTTCTGTTCGTGATGCGCGGTCAGGATGTAGAAAAGCGCCAGCGCCATTGGCGCACGCGCGATATTGCGCGCGTCGTTCCCTGGACCAGACATGTTCTTGTAATAGCGATCTTCTGCGACGTGATAGAGGTGCAGGTTGAGCGTATTCTGCGCCGCACCAACCTTCTCGGGTGGCAACGTCGAGATCGAGATCGCGCCGGGCGGAACGCCGCCCATCAGTCGCCGAATGTTGAGATCCATCAGCGTGCGCAGGCTGCTCGTGACGAGGGAGAGGTCGGCAAGCGGCATCGCATCACCGCCGTCGCAATCCGAAGACCAGTTGCGCCCGGCGGCGCGGCATCAGCTTGCCGATGCGCGAGACCGACTCGGCCGTCGCGGGCATCATGCGCGAGGGCGGCTGCGCCATCGGTTCGACGAGGGGCGCCGTGACGATCTCGCGGCGCGTAACGGTCGGCTGGCGCGATGCGGCGACATCGCGCGGCGGCGACGTTGGCAAGGGCAGCGGGTCAGGCGCGGACAGCGGCAACGGTTCCAGCTGCCTGATGGCTCGCTCCTCCGTCTTTGCGGCAGTCGGCATCGGGCTCAGCTCAAGCGGGGTTGCCGAGATTTCGGTCTGCCGCGGCTGTAGCGCTTCGCGCCGGGGCGCCGCTTTCACCGATTTCTCCGGCAACACCTGCGGCGATGGCGGGATCGGCTCTAGCCGCTCTTGCCGTGAGGCCGGCTCGTCGGCGGATACAGGTGCGCGCCGCTCGCGAGGCGGTTGCGGGATATATTGCGGCGTTGCAGAACGGGGCTCGCGCGGCGGCGTTTCCGTCCCGGCGATATTGGTGCCCTCTCTCGCCTGGGCCGCCGGAGTGCGAACCGGCCGATCTGGTGGTATCGGGCTCGCGGCCGCCTCCTCGATGCCGGTAAGCGCCTCATCGTCGCTCGCCGATGGCGCATCGATGCCGAGGGCCAGCGCAAACAACGACGCCGCAAGATCCGGCACGTTCAACCGCTGATCCGCTTCGGCCACCGGGGATCGGCTGGGAAAAGTCGGACTCAGCGCCGTCGCCGCTCCGCCTGCCAACCCCGCCGCGCGATCGAACAGCCGCTGCAAATACGAGGTCATGCGGCCCTCCGGGCAGCCGTCCGTTCGGCTTCGCAGAGCCGAGCGAGAGCGCGGCGATCATCGCGGCTGAGCGACAGGATCTCGGATAGGGACCAGCCGTAAGCGCGGGCCAAAAGATGCAGCTCGCGCAACAGAAACGGGCGCTCGCGCGCCAGCGAGGCAATCAGGAATGTGGCAAGGTCGAAGCGCACGGACTGCGCGGAGCCGCAATGCGGGCAGCTCGCGGCGACATCGCGCGTCAGCGCGGGCGCAGCGGCCTCCAGCGCTGCGTCGAGCAATTCCGGACTTGCGTCCGCATCGCCCTCGAGGACGCAGGCGCGTCGCAGCGCCGCGGCATCGCCGGAGCGCACCGCGCGCTCGACATCGCCGACGGTCGGCGCACGAATACGGCGGCCGTCCGGCAGCAGAAACGCGCCGTTCTCGTCAGGCCCGGCCAACTCGATGTCGACATCCGGCGGCGAGGCCGCGAGGGCGCTCAGCGACAGCGAAATTTCCAACGGCTCCGCGCATGCGGCGCATTGCGTGCGCGCTTCGACCTGATCGCCGTACAGCGCCTCGAAGACAGCGGCGAGGAGGCGGTCATATTCGGCGACCGTCAATGCATCGATGTCCCCGCCTTCGACGACGAGGCGGCGCAGCAGCGCGTGCGGCGCGCGCGGATCCGCGGGGTCGAGCAAGAATTCGTCGCTGCCGTTCAGCGCGCGCAGCCGAAAGCGGCCGGCGGAGAATGGATCGGGGGCGGGGGACACGGGTGGCGAGCCCCGCGCGTCAGAATTCTAGCTGCTCGACGACCGCGACGTCGCGCTCGAAGCCCTCGTTTTGCACGATGATTGACTCGAAGGCGATCGCGTTGCCGTTGGCATCGAGCTCCGGCACTGCGGTGAACTCCGACACCCAGCAGCGGTAGACGTTCCAGGCGCGCACCTTGACGCCTTGCAGGTTGTAGAGCTCGATCGTCATATTCTTCTTGTAATTTTTCAGCGACATGCCCGCATCGCCCTCGACGTTGAACACGGTTTGCGCCCAATTTTCGAACGTCGCGTCGTACGTAATTCCGCGCTCGAGCGTGATAGGCTCGAAATTCGTGACACCGGGCGAGTGAAATTTCATCGCCTGTTGGCCGCCGTCGCGATGCGTGACGACTTCGGTCGTTCGCTTGAGGCCGCTGACCTTGCTGACCCCGGCCACGATCTGCTGGTCGACAGTGACGCGGAATTTGAAGTTCTTGTAGGGGTCGATGCGGCTCGTATTGACGGCAAATTGAACCATGGTGCTGTCCCCCCGGGGATTAGGTTTGCGCCTGCCCGGCGATCTGCCGTACGACGATGACGACAAACTCAGCCGGTTTGAGTGGCGCGAAGCCGACCACGACGTTGACGATGCCCAAATCAATGTCGTTCTGCGTCGTCGTTTCGGCGTCGCATTTGACGAAATAGGCGTCCGACCCCTTCGCGCCCTTGAACGCGCCCTGGCGGAACAGGCCGTTCATAAAGCTGCCGGCGGCGAGGCGGATCTGCGCCCATAGCGGCTCGTCATTGGGCTCGAACACGGCGAAACCCAGCCCGCGGTACAGGCTCTCCTCGATCATCAAGGTGAGCCGGCGAACCGGGATGTATTTGAAGTCGTCATTGCCGGAATTGTCGAACCCGACCATCGTGCGGGCGCCCCACGACACGATGCCGTTCGGGAATTGGCGTATCGCATTGACCGCCTGAGGGTTGATGATGCCGTTATCGGCATCGGTCATGCGGTGCTCGACACCGCGCACGCCGAGCAGGTTGGCTTCGAGCCCGGCCGGCGCCTTCCAGACGCCGCGGCTAATATCGATACGAGCATAAAGACCGGCCTCGGTGCCGGACGGATCGATCGATTGCTCGGTTCCGTCGACGACCATGCGCAGGCGCGGCCAGTAGATCGCGGCGTGGTCGGTGCTGACGCCGATGCGCAGATCGGCGATGCCTTGAGACGCTGCGGTTATGTGGTTGACGTCTGGCCAAGCGCTGTTGTCGGACGGCGGATCGACGATCAGAAAGGCGCGGCGCTGCTGGCAAAAAGAGCTCGCCGGCCCCCAGAGTTGCGCGCGGTCATTATCTGACTGGCCGAGCGCCCGAGGCAGGACCATCAGATTGAAGAGGTCGACCTCGCGATCGATCACCGTAAAGGCGGCTTGATAGTCGGCGAGCTGCGGGAAGCCGCCGCTGTTGCCGGAAACCGATGCCGTTTGGAACGGCCCCGCTCCCGGCACGCCGCCGGTCTGACCAATCGTATAGGCGCGAACATTATTCGCCGCCGCTGGGTCGAATATCTCCGCGCCGCCGCCGATATTGACGGCCCCGGTGCTTGTCAGCTGCGAGTCGAACCCAGCATCGGACCCTTCGAAGCGCGGCACGACGGCAAGCCGCGATCCCTGCAGCGCCGCGGCGAAACGGTTGTTGCTGTGCGCGCCGATCGAGGCAGCGAGCGTGCCGAGATGCTGCCGCACATTCAGCAGCGAGCCGAGCGCGTGGTCGCCGGCCGCCGGAACAAAGCTCGTGCCGACATACATTGGTTGCGCCGGCGCCCCTGGAAACGCTGCCGCTTGATATTGCGTGCCTGCCGCGGGATCGGTCAGCCGCCAATCGCCGATCGCGTCCTGGTTGGCGCCCGCAAAGGCAATCAGGCGAGCCAAATCGTCCGCTGCGCCGTGCAGCCGCACCACGATTCCAGTCGGCGCAGGGCGGGCCCGCGATGCGTTGCTGATCTCGATGCCGCCGTTGACGACACCGAGCTGCAAGGCCGCTGCAACGTCGTTCTGTTGCGCCGCGCTGATGACAACGCCACCGCCATTGCTGGTGACCGTCAGCTGCCGAGTTCCCGGTACTAGCGTCGGCAGGTCGACTGCGACCGCTCCCGTCATGCCGGAAGCGCCGAGGCGGGCGTTAATTGCATCCCGCATATTGGTCGTGAAACCCGCCAAATCCGGTCCGAGCGCGAAGCTTACCGGAATCGCCGGCTGCCCATCGACCGAGATCATGATGCTGCGGGTTGCCGCCGGCGCGAACCGCTGTTGAATCGTGGCGAATGCGTCGGCATCGTTCGGCGCGGGCGGCAGCATCAGCCCAGAGATCGATATGCCGTGCACGCCCGCGATCAATGCCGCGACGCCCGCATCGACTTGCGCCGTGACGAGCAGCGAAGCGCTGTTGACGATGGTTTCGACAAACCGTCCCGATGACGGGTTCATGCTGAGGTTGGTGAACGTCTCCAGCCCGTCGCGGGTCACGGTGCCGGTCGGGCCGACAAGCCGCCGGTACAGCGTCAGATTGAAAGTGCCTTCCGGATTGGCTGTGTTGTAATCGACCTCGGCGCGGATCAGGTTGCCGTCGGTGCCCGCATCGGCCGCCGTCAGCCTCAGGACCGGCTGTCCCGCCTCGTTGTTCAGCGTCACCGCGGCGGCGGCGGCCGTCGCATCGGCGATGCGCATGATCCATGCGGTGCTGCCGCCGTTCAGAAAGAACTGCCCGACCTGCGGCACCAGCTCGCCCATGCTGGCGTCATTGCCGTAGAGCGTCTGGAATTGCGCCAGATTGGTCACGCGCGTCGGTGTGCCGAGGCGGCCGCGGCGCGTCATGCCGACAAATGCCGTGACGGAGGTCGAAACCGGCGTGATCGCGTGGGATCCGGAGAGCTGCTCGTCGATATAAACGCCGGGATAGCTGACTTGAACCGGCATGATCGTCCCCCGTTTGTCGGGTACCGCTGCCGGCACCCCGTATGGCGCGCTGGCGCGCGAGCGTTTTTCGCGAGTAACGGATCGTTAATCTAGATTAATCAGACGAGCCGCCGGAGGCGCGCCAAGATGTCTAAAATTTTCAAAAAATATTGGTAGTTCGGCGCGTGATCGGCTCAGCACCAATCTGCAGGATAGGTCCCATAACCATAAAGAGAGAGGCTCTTGACCCGTCCACCCGCCGACCCGCCCGCTTGCGCGCGACACGCCAAACCTGAGGAGAAGGACGAGCCGGTCGCGGCGGGTCCGTGATCGTTCCGGCACGGTCATAGCCTTCGGATCGGTACGGGCTCGCTAGACAGAAACGTCTCAGGCCCGTCGCGGCGTGACAAATCCGTTAGGGCAAAAGCCCGCGTCGGTTCAAGCGCGAACCGGCCTATCCCGGGCGGCGCAACAGGCGGGCTTCCGCCGGCACGGGGTCATCGGGCAATTGGCTCTCGCGGTGCCGCGCCCGGGCCTCGTCGATCAGCATCGATAACAAGGCCGTAAACCGGATCGGCGGATCGGCCGCCTCCCAGAGGAAATAGCCGAAGGAGCCGGGGCAAGGGTTGACCTCGTTGAGCCAGACCTCGCCGGTCGCCGCATTGCAGTAGAAATCGATGCGCGGAGCGCCGCTGCCGTCGACTGCCTCGAAGGCCGCCACGGCCCAGCGCCGCAGATTGACTTCGAGCTCCGCGGACAACACCGGATTGATCTCGCGGGTCAGGGACAGCATGCCCTGGCTGTCGCCGGTGTCGCCCTTGATGCCGCCCTTGCCTTTGCCGTTGCCCCCGGACAGGTATTTCTGGCGGAAATCGAGAAGCTCCTCGGCGCGCTTTGGACATTCGATCGCCGAGGTGCGCACGGCCCCGCCCAGTCGCGCCACCGCGAGATTGTACTCGACGAGGTTCGGCACGAACGGTTCGAGCAGGGCTTGGTTGTCGAGGCGGAAGATCGTCGGCAATAGCGCGCGCACTTCCTCCACCGTATCGGCCTTGCCGACGCCGATGCTGCTGCCGAGATGCACCGGTTTCACGATGCAGGGAAGCTCGATGCCGTCGAGCAGCCGGCGCAGCGCGTCTTCCGACGGCAGCCCGCCGGCGGTTCGCGATACGACCGCGTATGGCAACAGCGGGATGTCGAGGCCGCGCAGCAGGCGCTTTGTCGCCGCTTTGTCCATAAAGACGGCCGAAGCGAGCGTGCGCATCCCGGTGTAGGGCAGGTTTGCGGTCTCGAACAGACCCTGGAACTGGCCGTCCTCGCCGCCGAGACCATGAAAGGCGAGCACCGCCGCATCAAACTCCAAATGCGGCCGGCGGCTGAACAACCCGCTGCGCTTCGGCACAAGGACGCCGCGGCCGGGTTCTCCCATAGAAAGCGTGACTTCGGCGAGCTCGCCGCGGGTGCGCGCATCGGGCAGATAACTCCGCCGCTCGGACAGCGATTCGCCGACCAGCCATTCGCCGCGTGGCGTCACATAGACCGGAAACGCGACAAATCGGTCTTGATCGATCGCCTTCAGCGCCTGCAAGCCGGTAATAACGCTGACATCGTGCTCGGGCGAACGCCCGCCGAGAAACACCGCGACACGGGTTTCATTTCTGCCCGGCATCCTGTACCCCAATCCGAGAAGCGGTCCACGAGGTCATGAACTCGCTGCCTCAACATCCGATCCCGAGCCGACCCGGGCCACAGGCGCGCGATGCCTCCGGCCGAAATTAGTGCCGTGCCGAGAGCGGCACAATCGGCGGTGCAGAGCCCTGCTCAGAGCAGCGGGGCGCGCCAGGAAACCGTGCGTTGCGGCGGCGCCGAGATGGCCGTGTTCCACATCGACGGCGAATCGGGAAAGCCTGCGCCGCTGCTGATCTGGGCGCATGGCTGGGGCCACACGCATCGCGCCTTTCTGCCGCTTGCTGAATCGGTTCGCCGGACCGCGTCTTCGGTGCTCATCGATTTCCCCGGCTTTGGTGCCTCGCCGCCGCCGCCCGGGGTCTGGGGCACCGCCGATTACGCCGATGCAGCCGCAGAATGGATTGCGACCTTGCCCGCGGGCCCGCGCGTTTGGATCGGCCATTCCTTTGGCTGCCGCGTCGGGTTGCAGCTCGCGGCGCGTCATCCCGAAGCGGTGAACGGCATGGTGTTGATCGCCGCCGCCGGGCTGCCGCCGCACCGATCACCGGCAGCGCGGATGCGAATCGCCGCCCGGCGCTGGGCCTTCCGCATGGCGCGCAGCCTGACACCGGAGGGACCCGCGCGTGACCGGCTGCGCGAGCGCTTTGGCAGCGCGGATTATCGCCAGGCCGGCGCGATGCGGCCGATCCTCGTCAAGACCGTGTCGGAGAATTTGACCGACATCGCCCGCGCGGTGCACTGCCCGGTCACGCTGCTCTACGGCGAGAATGATCGCGAGACGCCGCCCGAGATCGGCGAGCGGTTGCAACGGCTGATCCCCAACGCGCAGCTCCATGTCCTGCGCGGGTTCGATCACTGGAACGTCTTGACCGAGGGTCAGCATCAGCTGACGCATCGCCTGAGCGAGTTTCTGGAGCGTCTGTCGTGATGGGACACCTGGCCGGGCTCGTCGCGCTTGTCGGGTTTCTCGTCTTCGCGGCGCGGCGGCTGCTGACGTATCTGCATATCTTTCAGCAGGAGGAATATGACGGTCCGCGCTTTCTGCGCTGGCTCGTGCACAGCGGCGCTTTCGACAGGCGGCTGTCGCTCGCAATCGTGGCGATCTTTATTGCACAACTGATCCTAGGCGCGTCGGCGTCGGACTGGGTGTTTCCGCTCGCTGTCGCCGTGCTCTGCATCGCCGCCGCCGCTGTCGAGCGCGATCCGCGCAAGAATGCGAAGAAGCCGTTGGCGATGACGGCGCGCGCCAAGCGCATTTACGCTGTGAGCCTCGTGCTGCTGCTGGCGGTCGGGCTTGGAGCGGCGCTCGTTACGGATATCGCACTTGTCTGGCTCGTACCGGTGCAGCTCGTGCCGGTTGCGCTCGTGATCGGGACCTTGCTGTTGATGCCCTCCGAGACGCGCGTCCAACGCCGCTATTGGCAGGAGGCGCACGAGGCGCTGCAGCGGCTCGACCCGATCGTCGTCGCGGTGACCGGCTCTTACGGCAAGACCTCGGTCAAGCACATCCTCGGGCATGTCCTGGAGACTGCCGCGCCAACCCTGATCACGCCGGGCAGCGTCAACACCGCGATGGGGATCGCCCGCATCATCCGCGAGCAGTTGCGGCCGCATCATCGCTATCTCGTCGTCGAGATGGGTGCCTATGGCATCGGCTCGATCGCCCGGCTGTGCGCCCTGACGCCGCCAAAGCTCGGAATCATCACCGCAATCGGCAAGGCGCATTACGAGCGCTTCAAGACATTGGACGCGGTGGCGCGCGCGAAGTTCGAGCTGGCCGAGGCGGCGCACGCCAATGGCGGCACCGCGATCGTCGCGTCCGACACGCTGCAATTCGATTGGCCGCGGCAATATGTCGAAGCGCATCGCGACCGCGTCGTCACGGTCGGCCCGGAGACGGATGCCGATCTCGCCATCCACGCCTTGCGGCAGGAGCCGGACGGGGTCGTCGCGGACATCGCGTGGCGCGGCACCACCTATCAACTGAAGGCGCCGCTCTTTGGCGAGCATCAGGGCCGCAATATCGCGCTCGCTTTCGCCGCGGCGTGCAATCTCGGTCTCGCGCCCGAGGACGTCATCGCCAGCCTCCGCTCGACGCCACAGATCGCGCACCGCCTCGAAGTAAAGCGCCAGGGAGACGGCGCCATCGTCATCGACGACGCCTACAACTCGAACCCGGTCGGGTTTGCCTCGGCCCTCGAATTGCTCGATGTGCTGAAGCCGCCCGGCGGACGCCGCATCCTCGTGACGCCCGGCATGGTCGAACTCGGCGCGGCGCACCAGGAAGAGCACGAAAAGATCGGCCGTCTCGCCGCCGAGCATGTCGATGTACTCGTGGCGGTCGCGCCGCAGCGGGTCGAGCCGCTCGCCAGCGCGTTCAAGGCGGCCGCGCCCGGGCGCGAAGTTGTGCCCTGCGCCGGTTTTGCTGAAGCGCGGCAATGGCTGGACGAGAACCTCGCCGGCCATGACGTCGTGCTGATCGAGAACGATCTGCCCGATCTCTACGAACGTCCGCTGCGCCTCTAATTGGCCACGCCGGACAGGGTGGCGCCCAGTGGCCGCTCGCGCGGTGTCCACGGATTAGCCAGCGAGTGGTATGCCTTCCGCGATGTCTCGCTGGATCTTCTGAAGGATTTCGTCGAGCGAGAGTTCCCGAAGTGCGGGAGGCGCCGAGGACGACTGGGGACGATCCCGCGCCGGCGCGGCCGAAGCAGATTTGTTCTCCGCGATGACGCGGTTGAGCAGAAGGAGGATTTCGGTCTCGGAAATCTCTCGTTTGGCGTTCTGCTCAGGCTTCTCGGGCGACGCTAAAGCATCTGCCATCGAGGCACATTGCCGGGCGAGACCGACCAGCCCTTCGTAGACCGATGATCGACGCTGCCGCTCGGCCAATTGCTGGTACCGGGCGGCTTGCACCCGGTAATGCTCGATCAGTTCCTTGCGGGGGACCGTGATCGGATCGCGCAGAAACGGCGCTGGGGATGACTGAGACATGCCTCAGCCAAAATACACGCGATACGGTTTAGATTTTATTGATAGACGAGGAAGATACCGGATTGCCTTACTCTGAGGATAAGGGCGGGGTTTCGGCGCCGATTAGGCGGAAGCCATAGACCCCTTTTTCATGCGCGGCATCCTCGCCGAGCACACGACGCACCTCTTCGGTATCGATCGAAACCGGCGCCATCTCGGCGGGCGGCAGCGCGTAACCCGCAAAGTTGATGTCCTTGCGCAACAGGATCATCGCCTCGTCGGCATCCTTCGCGACGACAATGGCGCCGGCATCAGGCCGGGGATCATCGAGTGATCGGGCGCGGATCTGGAATACCCTCATGCCCGCCAAACAGCCGGGCTATGAGCCGCGTTCCGGCTCAGGCCATCGCGAGCCTCCGCCAATCCACGGGCTCGCCCAGCTTCAGCGGCGTCCCCGCCTCGGGCATCGGGTATTTGAGCCCAGTCGCGCAATTGAACAGCACCGCGCGCTCGCCCCGGCCGACCCGCCCATCAGCGACCGCCTGCTTGTAGGCGGCGTAAGTCGCCGCGCCCTCGGGGCAGAGCAACAGCCCCTCCTCTGCCGCGACCTCATGCCAAGCCTGCATGATCGTCCCGTCATCGACGGCGGTGGCGAAACCGCCGCTGTCGCGCACCGCGCGCAGGATCAGGAAGTCGCCGACCGCCTGCGGCACCCGGATGCCGGCGGCAAAGGTGTGCGCGTCCGGCCAGCGCGGCGCGTGCTCCTCACCCGCTTCCCAGGCCCTGACCATTGGCGCGCAGCCCGAAGCCTGCACGACAACCATGCGCGGCCGCTTCTTGCCGATCCAGCCCAGCGCCTCCAGTTCGGCGAAGGCCTTCCACATCCCGATGATGCCGGTGCCGCCGCCGGTCGGATAAAAAATGACGTCGGGCATTTCCCAGCCGAGCTGCTCGGCCAGTTCGATCCCCATCGTCTTCTTGCCCTCGATGCGGTAGGGCTCGCGCAGGGTCGAGCAATTGAACCAGCCGACGCTCTTCTCGCCCTCGGCGACGAGCTTGCCGCAATCGTCGATCAGCCCATCGACGAGATAGACCGCGGCGCCCTGCATCGCGATCTCGCGGATATTCACGGCGGGCGTGTCGTCG
The DNA here is from genome assembly GCA_046724035.1 of Pseudomonadota bacterium. Lineage (GTDB taxonomy): Bacteria > Pseudomonadota > Alphaproteobacteria > ATCC43930 > CGMCC-115725 > DATARH01. Next base: position 33,963 of record JBKOVT010000188.1, read on the forward strand.
GGACAGAAGACCGTCGCTTTCATGCCGGCGCGCGCGCAATACGCCGCCATCGCCGCGCCGGCATTACCGTTGGTCGGCATCGCCATGTGCCGAATGCCGAGCTCCTTCGCCATCGACACGGCGAGCACGAGGCCGCGCGCCTTGAATGAGCCGGTCGGCAGGCGACCCTCATCCTTGATGAGGATCTCGCCGCCTTTGGAGAGGCGCGAGGCGATGCGCGGCAACGATATCAGCGGCGTTACGACCTCGCCGAGCGAAAGGACATTTTCGGGGCGGCGCACCGGCAGCATCTCGCGATAGCGCCACAGCGTCTGCGGGCGCAAAGCGAGCGCGTCACGGGGCAATGCGCGGCGGATGCCGTCGAGATCGTAGCGCACGAGGAGGGGCTTCCCGGCCTTCGAGAGGCCGTGCAATTGATCGGCGGGGAAGCGCTCGCCGGTCAGGCTGCATTCGAGATGAGTGACAAAGGTCGGTAGGTCGCCGCCGGTCCAATCGTGGCCAGGGTTGTGATGCTCGGGCACTCGCCCCTCCTGTCGCTTGCGTGCGGCTTATAGCATCGGGCGAGCACAGTGATGGCTGCTTCTGCAACGCGTCAGCAGCCCGCGTGCTCTTACCGGAAGCGGCAAGCCTCCGAACGAATATGGCTAATTTATCGTTGATGCGGCCGGCAGACCCGCGCCGCGGAGCGCGGCAAATCCAAGTAACCTTACCAGGTAAGGTTACCGGGTAACCTTAATCGATCGCTTACGTTTCAACTGTAAGTTTATCTCACGCCGGCGGGGCTGCCGGAATTGAGGATGCGGAGAATTTGAGATGCAGTTGGCCCGGTTGTTCTCGCGGATGGGAGGGCGAACCCGCGACGACAAGATATCCGGCCCTTTCAATTGGGACGAGTTGGAACGTCTGACTACGCGTTTGGGGGTGCTGCATGGCCGCCTGGAGACCGCTCAGGCGGTCGGCCATCACGGCACGGTCAACACCGTCAAACGCGATATGAGGCAGGTTTGGACGGAGCGCGAGCGTCTGCTCGAACGGCTCCTCAACCAGGTCGTCGAACAGCCTTTTGCCTAGCCTTTTTTTGTGCCGACCGATTTGTTTGAAGGTTCTTTTGCAGGCCGCTGACAAGCAGGCGAACCGGACCTCAGCGCCGGTTCGCCTGCTGGCCTGATCAGCGATAGGAGCCGGGCGGCGAGCCGTAACCCGGCTGCGGTGCCGCGTAACCCGGCGGCGGACCGCTGCGCTGCTGCATGCACTGATAATAATAAGCGTTGTATTGCTGCTGGATGTAGGCGCCGGCATTCTGCGCATTGGCAACACCGGTGCCGGTGCCGATGATCGCGCCCGAGCCCGCGCCAATCGCCGCGCCGCGGCCGCCGCCGACCGCCGCCCCCAGAGCCGCGCCGAGCCCGGCGCCGACAAGCGCGCTACCGACAGTCTGCGAGTTCGCCTGGTCGCGCATCGGCGCGACCGCCTGGTCGGCGTATTGCCGGCACGCCATGTCGTTGTCGTAAGCGGTGTTGTACTGCGCCGGGGCGCCACCGCTCGCCGCGACGAGCGCGACAGCGGCGGCGAGAAACAGCTTGCCGATCCGTCTCATCTGATCTCCCCCTTCCGGATCCCCACGCTCAAAACATAGCACATGGACCCGGCGACGGCGCGGCGTTCCCGCCGGGTGGCTACAGCACCGCCTCGGCGACGACACGCATCGCCGCTGCGTCGGTGCCGGCCAGAAGCAGCGAGCCGACCCAGTTCTTTTTTGCGATGTCCTGCCAAGACTGCAGCCGGTCGCGGATCCGCGCCGGCGAGCCGATCAGCGACACTTCGTCGATCAGCGCATCGGGCACCGCCGCGGCGGCCTCGTTCTTCTTGCCGTCGAGATAGAGGTCCTGGATTTTGACCGCTGCCGCCTCATAGCCGATGCGCTTTGCCAGATCATTGTAGAAGTTGCGGCTCCTCGCCCCCATGCCGCCGATATAAAGCGCTAGACCGGGACGCAGCGCGTCGCGGCATTTGGCGAGATCGTCGCCCATGCTGACCCGCACATAGGGCGCGTTGTCGAAATCGGCCAGATCGGCCGAGCGCCCCGCTTTAGCTCGGCCTTCAAGGGTCGGGCCGATGATCGCCTCGGCCCGTTCCGGCGACATGAAAAACGGCAGATTGCCGTCGGCGACCTCGCCGGCGACGCGCAAGCCGCCCGGCGCGATCGAGGCGGTGTAGATCTTGAGGCTGGGGTCGCCGTGGATGATGCTGCGCAAGGGCTTGCCGAGCCCACTCGATCCCGGCCCGGTATAGGGGATCTGGTAATGCTCCCCCTGGTGCTCGAGCGGCGCCTTCCGCTCCAATACCTGGCGGACGATCGCGACATATTCGCGTGTGCGTCCCACGGGTTTGCCGAACGGCACGCCGTGCCAGCCCTCGACGACTTGCGGTCCGGAGGGGCCGATGCCACACAGGAAGCGATTGCCCGACAGCGCCTGCAAGGTCATCGCGGTCATCGCGGCGCAAGCCGGGGTGCGCGCTGGCATCTGCAATATGCTGGTGCCGGCCTTGATGCGCTCGGTGCGTGCCAGAACCCAGGCGACCGGGCTCACCGCATCGGTGCCGTAGGCCTCACCGGCCCAGACAGCGTCGAAACCGAGCCGCTCGGCCTCCAAGACATGCTCCATATCGATGCCGGCGTGGCCGGGCCGGAACTTGATTGTTGTCGCCAATTTCATGACAGCATTCCCTCGCCAGCGCGGGCGATACGCTCGACCGCGGCCAGCCAATCGCCGAGCTCGCGCTCGAACGGCTCTACGAGCACATGCTCGATTCCAACCGTCTGATAACCCTGGAGGCGCCCCCGGAGCGCGCCTTCGTCGCGCCCGTCCCAGGCATTGCGCAGGGAGATTGCAAAATCCGGGTCGGGCCGCTCCGAACGCAATCGCGCGACGATCGGCGCCGCCTGCTCCGGCGTCGCGCGCGAGCCGTGCCAGCCGTCGTGGCGCAGCGCCCGCGTTAACGCCGGTTCCGACGTGCCGCCGATCCAGATCGGGATCGGCTTTTCCGGTTTAGGCTGCATGCGCATATTGTCGATGACGGCCGGGACGTATTTCGCCTCGAAGGTGACGGGGTCGTCGGACCACACCGCGCGCATCATCGCGATGCCTTCATCCATGCGCCGGCCGCGCTCGTGAAACGGCACGCCGAGCGCCTCGAATTCGGCCTCCAGCCAGCCAACCCCGGCACCGAGGATGAAGCGGCCGCCGGACAGGTTCTGCAATGTCGCCAATTCTTTGGCGAGCGGCAGCGGATGGCGCATCGGCAGCACCAATACGCTTGTCCCGAGCCCGACGCGGCTCGTATAGGCCGCCGCCCAGGTCAATGCGAGCACCGGGTCGTAGAAGGAGGGCGAGGGCGGATAGGACGCGCCGTTCGGCAGGATGATGTGCTCGCTGGTCCAGACATCGCCAAAGCCGAGCTGTTCCGCTTGTTCGGCAGCGCGGCGGATCGCTTCGGGCCCGGCCTTGCGCCCGATTTGAGGCAGGTGAATGCCGAGCCGCATGGGTCGCCTCTCGTTGGATCGTGGGTTGGCGGCGAGTATAAGGCCGGTTGGCAGGGCCCGTCTGCCGCGCTACATGCTAAGCGCGAAATCGAATACCGCAGGAGAGCGGCGATGTGGTCGTTGCGGCGTGACAAGCTGATGATCCCGACGGCCGAGCAATGCCTGCCCGGACGGGCGATCAAGATGCCGGTTCCGGAGAAGCACTACGTGAATGGCCATGCCCTGGAAGGGCCCTATCCCGAGGGGCTGGAACTGGCGCAGTTCGGGCTCGGCTGCTTCTGGGGCGCCGAGCGCATTTTCTGGCAGGCGCCGGGCGTCTGGACGACCGCGGTCGGCTATTCCGGCGGGCATACGCCCAACCCGACCTATGAAGAGGTGTGCAGCGGGCGGACCGGGCATACCGAGGCCGTGCTCGTCGTCTACGACCCGAAGGTGACGAGCTACGAGGCCCTCCTCAAACTGTTCTGGGAAAGCCACGACCCGAGCCAAGGCATGCGCCAAGGCAACGATGTCGGCACGCAATACCGCTCGGCGATCTACACCTACACGCCGGAGCAGCGCCGCGCCGCCGAAGCCTCGCGCGATCGCTTTCAGAAGCAGCTGAGCGCCGCCGGTTACGGCGCCATCACGACCGAGATCCGCGACGCGCCGCCCTTCTACTTTGCCGAGGATTATCACCAGCAATATCTGGCGAAGAACCCGTTCGGCTATTGCGGGCTCGGCGGCACCGGCGTCTCCTGCCCGACTGGCACGACCGTCGCCGCTTAGGACCAACATAGATCCCGGCCTTCGCCGGGATCTATGTTCATGACGCAACTCTTCCTTGGCCAGCGCCGTTGGGTCGATAGAACCGTGCCGCATAGCGCAGGAGGAGAGGATGCGCCTCGCAACAACCACACTACTGGCTTTGCTGTTGGCGGGCGGGATCGGCACGGCGTTCGGACAAAGCTCGCAACTGGATGTGCGCACAAAAACCACGCCAGGAGATGTGCTGAC
>JBKOVT010000287.1:0-6534 GCA_046724035.1 Pseudomonadota bacterium
AGGTCGACCAGGTCGTGTGGCCCTCCGGCAAGCGGCTGACGATCCTCGCCGAGGGACGGCTCCTCAACCTCGGCTGCGCGATGGGGCACCCGAGCTTCGTGATGAGCTCGAGCTTCTGCAACCAGGTGCTCGCGCAGATCGAGCTCTGGACCAACCCGGGCAAGTACCCGGTCGGGGTCTACACCCTGCCCAAGCATCTCGACGAGAAGGTCGCGGCGCTGCATCTCGACAAGCTCGGCGTCAAGCTGACCACATTGACCCCGTATCAGTCGGAATATCTCGGGGTGGCGGCGGCCGGCCCGTTCAAGCCGGAGTATTACCGGTACTAGGAGCGCGGGCCTGGGCGTCTTTTCTTTCCTTTTTAACCAAAACGACCGATGATCGGCCGAACGGGGGTGCGGGCCGGCTCGATGTGAGATCGCCGCCCGCGGGGCAGGCGCGTCGTGATCGAAGTCGTCGCGATCCTGGGTTTTTTGATCGCCGCGCTTGCCGCGGCGCAGTGGCTGCGTGCGCGCGCGCGGTTGCGCGAGGCGCTCCTCGCCCGCGATGCCATCGAACAAAGCCGGGCGGCGCTGGCGGCAGTCCTCGACACCGTGCCGGTCGCCGCGCTGTGGTGGCGGCGCGACGGCAGCCAGGAGATTGCCGTCGGGGCGGTGCCGGGCAGCGGCTCTGGCGCGCCCTATTCCCGTTTTTTGGCGGCCCTTACTCCTGCTGACGCCGCGCGGGTCAGCCCCGTGGTCGGGAGATTGCGCGAGAGCGGCGCGCCCTTTACCGAGCGGGTCAGCCTGACGGACGGCCCGGAATACAGGATCGACGGAGCTCTGACGGCGAGCGGCGACAGTGTGTTGTGGCTGAGCGATGTGTCGCAGGCGCGCGCCGCCGAACTAAGCGGCAATACCGCGGCGGCGGCGGCCGCGGCGCTGCGCCAGGCCTTTAACGCGATCCCGTTGCCAGTGTGGCGCCGCGACCGCACGCTGCGGCTCATCGACTGCAACAATTCCTATGCCGGCGCGCTCGATTCACTGCGCGAGACGGTGCTCGGCGATGGCCGCGAGCTCGCCGCCGAAGCGGGCCGCGAGAAGGCGCGGGCCTTGGCCCGGGCGGCAGCGGCCGGGACGATCAAGAGCGAACGGCGACACATCGTCATCGGCGGCTCGCGCCGCCTCCTCGAAGTTTGCGAACTGCCCGACGGCGCCGGCGGGACGATCGGGTTTGCCGTCGATCGCACCGATCTCGAAAGCGCCGAGAGCGAACTCGCGCGGCACATCAACGCGCACGGCCAAGTGCTCGAAAACATCCACGCCGCTGTCGCGATCTACGGCCCGGACAAGCGGCTCAGCTTTTTCAACTCGGCTTTTGCGCAGCTCTGGAGCGTCGAGGAGGATTGGCTCGCCGGCCATCCCTCACTCGACGAGGTTCTGGAGCGCCTGCGCGAGCGCCGGCGCATTCCGGAATTTGCCGATTTCCGGATGTTCAAGCGGCAGCAGGTCGGGCTCTTCACCTCGCTGATCGAGCCGCAGCACGAGCTGATGCATTTGCCCGACGGCCGCACCCTCAGCGTGTCGATGTCGCCGCACCCGTTGGGTGGTCTCCTGTTCGTCTACGAGGACGTCACCGACCGCCTGGCTCTCGAACGCTCCTACAACACGCTGATCGAGGTGCAGCGCGAGACGCTCGACAATCTCTACGAGGCGATTGCGTTGTTCGGCAGCGACGGCCGCCTCAAATTGCACAATCCCGCCTATCGCAAGATCTGGGGCTTGTCGGAGACCGATCTCGAGGGCGAGCCGCATATCAGCGATGTCGTCGAGGCGACCCGCTCCTATTACGACGATGGCGGCGACTGGCCGGCGATGCGGCAGCAGATCATCGCCAACATTACCGCGCAGGAGCCGACCAATGGGCTGCTCGACCGCCGCGACGGCTCGGTCTTGCAGCTGGCGACGGTGCCGCTGCCCGACGGAAATGTGCTTGTCACCTGCCTCGATGTGACCGACACGGCGCGGATCGAGCGGGTGTTGCGCGAGCGCAACGAGGCGCTCGAAACCGCCGGCCGGCTCAAGAGCGAATTCATCGCCAATGTTTCCTATGAGCTGCGCACACCGTTGAACGCGATCATCGGCTTTGCCGAGATCCTGGCGAACCAGTATTTCGGTCAGCTGTCGGAGCGGCAGCTCGAATATAGCCGCGGCATTCTCGACAGCTCGCACCGCCTCATGTCGCTGATCAACGACATCCTCGATCTGGCGACGATCGAGGCTGGCTATATGGCGCTCGAAACCGGCCCGATCGACATTCGTGCGATGCTGCAGGCGGTCATCACGCTGACACGCGAGCGGGCGCGCAACCGCGACCTGGCACTGACATTGCGCTGCCCGCGCGAGATCGGCACGATCGAAGCCGATGAGCGGCGGCTCAAGCAGGCGCTGTTCAATCTGATCTCCAACGCGATCAAGTTTACGCCGGCCGGCGGGTCGATCCGGCTGGAGGCACGGCGGAGCAGCGGCGAATTGATCCTGGCGGTCACCGATACCGGGGTCGGGATCCCGCCGGCCGATCAGGAGCGCGTTTTCGAGAAATTCGAGCGCGGCGACCCGCAGGCGCGCGAATCCGGCGCGGGGCTCGGCCTGTCCTTGGTCAAGAGCCTCATCGAATTGCATGGCGGGTCGGTGAAGATCGAGTCGCGGCCGAGCGCCGGCACGACGATTTCGTGTCACCTGCCGGCGGCGATAGCGCCGGCTGCCGCCGCGCAGCACGCGACCTTGACCACCGGCTCGCCGGTCTGACTCCCAGCGAGCTACCCGCCCGGGATGCCCTTTGTCGTCGAATATTCGAAATGCAAAGCCTCGCCGGGATGTACCAGCGGGTGGATTGCATGCGCGGCGAGCGCCGCTTCGGCAAAGCCCGACAGGATCAGCTTGAGCTTCCCCGGATAGAACGCGATATCGCCGATCGCAAAAACTCCCGCGCGTGAGGCAGCACAGGTGGCGGGATCGACGCGAATGCGGTTGTGGTCGATGTCGAGCCCCCAGGAGGCAAGCGGCCCGAGATCTGTCGCGAGACCGAAAAAGGGAAGCAGGCAATCGGCCTCGACCCGGCGCGTGTTGCCCGCGAGATCGGCAAGGATGACGGCCGAGAGCTGTCCGGCCGCGCCTTCGAGCGCGTGGAGCTGATAAGGAATCGCGAGATCGATCCGGCCCTCCTCGGCGAGCTGCTGCAGCTTGGCTGCCGATTGCGGCGCGGCGCGAAACTTGCCGCGGCGGTGCACGACCGTCACGCGTTCGGCGATCTCGGCCAATGACAAGGCCCAATCAACCGCCGAATCGCCGCCGCCGGCGATAACGACGCGGCGGCCGCGGAAATCCTCGCGGCGGCGCACGAGGTAGAAGACGCTCGTCGCCTCAAAGGCCTCGATGCCGGCGAGCGGCGGCCGATTGGGGCCGAAGGCGCCAGCGCCGGCCGCGATGATGACGGCGCGGGCACCGCATCGGACGCCGGCGAGATTCTCGACGATAAATCCGCCCTCCGCCGCCTCAAGCCGGGTCACTGCATGGCCGAGGTAAAATTCCGGCTTGAACGGCGCGGCCTGCTCGGCGAGACGCTCGACCAACTCGGCCGCGTCGATTCGCGGATAACCCGGGATGTCGAAGATCGGCTTTTCGGGATAGAGCGCAGCGCATTGCCCGCCTGGCGCCGGAAGCGCGTCGAAGACGGCACAGCGCATCTCGAGCATGCCGCATTCGAACACCGCGAAGAGCCCGACCGGCCCGGCGCCAATGATCGCGACATCGCAATTCGGGGTCTCGGCCGAGGGTCCCGGCACAGTGCCTCTCGTCGTGAACGGGTTTGCCGCCGGGCCGTTTAGCACCGGCATACGGCGCGGGCAATTACGGCGGGCCGATGCAGCCTGTGATTAAGCAAATCTTGCGGTTTGTGACCTCTAGGATATACAAGGGAACGGGGGATCATGACCGTTATCGAGCTGCCTGACGAAGCCGCCACGGCGGCTTTTGCCACGCGCTTGGCGCGTCTTGCCCGGCGCGGCGATGTCATCGCGCTGAAGGGCGAGCTCGGCGCCGGCAAGACAAGCTTTGCCCGCGCCTTTATCCGCGCCCGCGCCGGGCGCCGGGAAGAGGTGCCCAGCCCGACTTTCACGCTGGTGCAGATTTATGAGACGCCCGAGCTGACGATCTGGCATTTCGACGGCTTCCGCCTGCGCGACCCCGAGGAGGGCTGGGAGCTCGGTATCGAGGATGCGTTTCGCGACGGCGTTTCGCTGATCGAATGGCCGGAACGCTTTGGCGCGCTGATCCCGAAGCGGCGGCTCCAGATCATCTTCGAGCCAGGTGCTACCCCCGAGACGCGGCGGGTGGGCATCGATGCCGGCGCCGAATGGGCCGAGCGGCTCGCCATGCTCGCGGGGGCGTGACATGGCGGAAGGGGGAACCGCCATTCAGAATGACAAACGCCGGCGCGCGATGGCCCGGTTTCTCGCGGCGCTGGGGTGGGCCGAGAACGCGCCCAAGGTGCTGGCGGGCGATGCCTCGTTCCGCCGCTATTACCGGCTCCTCGATGGCCGGCGGCGCGCCGTGCTGATGGATGCGCCGCCGCCGCAGGAGGATGTCGGGCCCTATGTCACGGTCGCCGGCATCCTGCGCGCGCATGGCTTCAGCGCCCCCGAGATCTATGCCGAAGACCGCGCCAACGGCTTTCTGCTGATCGAGGATTTCGGCGACGACACCTACACAAGGCTGCTCGCGAAAGGGGCCGACGAAGCCGCGCTCTATACGCTGGCGATCGATACGCTCGTCGCGCTGCACCGGGTCGTCGAGGCCGAAAGGCTGCCCGCTCTGCCGCCCTATGACGAGGAACGGCTGCTGACCGAGGCGGGGCTGCTGGTCGAGTGGTACGCGCCGTGCGTTCTTGGCACACCGGTTCCCGAAAAGGCGCAGGCCGACTATCTCGCGCGCTGGCGCGAGGTGCTGCCGCAAGCCGAATTGCCGGCGCCGACGCTCGTCTTGCGCGATTACCATGTCGACAATCTGATGCTGCTGCCCGGCCGCGAGGCGGTTCAGAGCTGCGGTCTGCTCGACTTCCAGGACGCGGTGCGCGGCCCCGCGAGCTACGATCTCGTGTCGCTGCTCGAGGACGCGCGGCGCGACGTTCCGGCCGCGCTGCGCAACGCGATGACGGAGCGCTACCTCGCGCAATTCCCCGATCTCGACCCGGCGCGGTTCCGGCGCTCGGCGGCGATTCTCGCGGCGCAGCGCAACTGCAAGATCATCGGCATCTTCACGCGGCTGTGGCGACGCGACGGCAAGCCGCAATATCTCGGCCATATCGCACGGGTGTGGCGGCTCCTCGAAGAGGATCTGCGCGAGCCGGTGCTGCGGCCGGTCGCCGACTGGCTCGACCGGAATTTACCAAAAGCGGCACGGATCGTGCCGGCCGTGGGGGCCGGATGATCTCCGTTCCGACATGCGGCATGGTGCTGGCCGCGGGGCTCGGCACCCGCATGCGGCCGATCAGCCAGACCGTGCCAAAGCCCCTGATCGAGCTGGGCGGCCAGACCTTGCTCGATCATGCGATCGACCGGCTCGTCCTTGCCGGGGTCGAGCGCGCCGTCGTCAATGTGCATTACAAGGCCGAGCTGATCGTTGACCGCCTCGCGGCGCGGCGGCAGCCGAAGATCGAGATCTCGCGCGAAGAAGAATTGCTCGAAACCGGCGGCGGCGTGATGAAAGCGCTGCCGCTGCTCGGCGAATTGTTCTTTGTCGTCAACAGCGATGTCCTGTGGCTCGACGGCAAGGATTACGCGCTGACCCGGCTCGCCGGCGCATTCGATGAGTCGCGCATGGATGCGGTGCTGTTGTTGCAGCGCACGACCGGCGCGATCGGCTATGAGGGGCGCGGCGACTATTTTCTCGATCCGCTCGGCACGCCGCGACGCCGCGCCGAGCAGGAGATCGCGCCCTATATCTTCACCGGCGTCCAGCTGTTGCACCGGCGACTGTTCGACGGCATCGCCGAGCGGCGGTTTTCGCTGAACCGCGTCTATGACCGGGCCGATGAGGCTGGGCGGCTGCACGCGATCGTGCATGACGGCGAGTGGTATCACGTCGGGACGCCCGATGGCCTCGCCGCGACCCGCGCCCGCCTCTCCTCGCACAGGATCGAACGATAGGATTGGCGCGGTGCGTCCTTCGACTGCTCCCCCGGACAAGTCCGGGGTCGCGCTCAGGATGAGGTAATTTCCTTTGTGCCATTACGAACAGACCTCATCCTGAGCAGCGCCAAGGCGAAGCTGCGGCGCGTGTCGAAGGACGTATATTGTTGATGCAGCACGTTTATACGATCGCGCCGGACCGGCCGTTTCTTGGCGTGTTGGCGCGCAGCCTGCTCGACAAGGCGGCGGGGGATCCGCTGCGCCTGGCGCGCATGACCGTGCTGTTGCCGACCCGCCGCGCCGCCCGGGCGTTGCGCGAAAGCTTTCTGCGGTTGTCCGGCGAGGAAGGCAGCGCCGGCGCACCGCTG
>JBKOVT010000130.1:0-5306 GCA_046724035.1 Pseudomonadota bacterium
GCAGTCATGCGCTGCATGACGGGTTTGCGATGATCCGCTGGCGCGCCGCCGGAATAGCGCCGGGGGTGACGGGGCTTCTTTGGGCGGAGTCGGTCGCGGCTGAGGTCGTCGTGTTCTTCGCGATCGGCCGCCCGCTCCTCGACCGGCTCGGCACGGGCGGCGCGGCGATGCTAGCCGCCGCGGCCGGGCTTGTGCGCTGGACCGTCTCGGCCGAGACCGCTGCATTGCCGGCGCTCGCGCTGATCCAGCCCTTGCACGGGTTGACCTTTGCCCTGCTGCACCTCGCCTGCATGCGGCGCCTCGCCGAGACCGTGCCGCCCGGCCTTTCGGCAACCGCGCTGACGCTGTACGGGACGGTCGCGATCGGCGCCGCCAGCGCATTGCTGACCTTGGCCTCGGGCGCGCTTTATGGCGCGATCGGCCCACAGGGCTTCTGGGTCATGGCCGCGCTCTGCGCCGCCGCGCTGCCCGCCGCGCGACGCTTATAGCTGCTCGGTTTCAAAGCTCGCGCGTGGATTTCATTGGACCGCGAGCTTGGGCTTCGCCGGCATCCGGCTGAATACGGTGTTGCTCCAGTGTCGCGCCGTTTGCTTGTACGCAGCGGAACAATGAACCGCGACCGCGCGGTAAAGCTCGCTCCGGTCGAGAACAACGACCCGGTCGAACGCCGTCGCGACGTCCTTCTCTGCGCGCAACATCTCCTGGACAAAAGCCCGCGTGAGGAGACCAGGCCCGGTGGCAAGCCAAATAATGTCGGCATCGCCACGGTTGATCGCATCGACCGCATCAGAAAGAGCCCGTTTCAGGACCGGGTGGCCCGGTACGGCACCGATAAAATCGTTGCCGATGGTGCCGTAGTCTTCCTGATAGACGGCCAGTTCGCATTCCGACGGCACAACCGTCGTGATCGACGCCAGGCTCCGATCATCGGCATCAACATAGTACCCGCCGCGCGCGACGAGGTAGGCGAGGCGAAAGATATCGGATTTCTGCGCGTTTTCGCGCGCGCGGTCGTACGCAGTCAGCACCGGCCTATCGAAATGGTCGCGCAGAAAGCGTCGCGCGTCTGCGTTGTCGAACAACTCATGTTCCCACTCCGGGTGTTGCGCCTGCCAACTCGCGATGAGAGCGCTGCCATCCGCAGGAACATCTGTTGAGTCCCAGAACTGCGCGATACGCGGCGGGATCGGTGACGACACTGTGGCCGTGAAACGATCCGGGGACGGCGAAAGATGCCCGGCTTGCCGCAACGCGATCAAAACCGTGACCGCGGCGGCCGTGTAATCAGGAAATCGTGCGGCAACAGAGCGAAGAGGCGAGATCCTGTCCGCGGCCGGCCGACCGCGTATTGCTACCATTGCCGCCAGCGCAGCCGACTCCAGCTCATATTCGTCGAGCAGCTGGCCGATTTGCGTCTGCGACTCGTGATGCGACAGGCCCTTTGCGATGCGTCCGGAGGCCTCGATCGATAAGTACCGCCGCAGATATTCGCGCGCCCGTGGCAGGTCCAATGTGAGAAGACTGAGCTGTGCAAGATTCCAGGCCGCGCCGGCGTGATTCGGATTTCTTTCCAGGGCATCGCCAAAATGCGCGATGGCTTGGTGGAGCTGCCAGTTCTCGGCGGCGATTTGCCCCAGCAGAAAGTCGAGCTGGCTCCGATCCTGTACCGTCACGACAGGGGGAGAATGCAATAATTGCTCGACGGCCTCGGCATCGCCGGCGCGGCGCTCGATCTCCACCCTTGCGCGCCAAAGCCAGAAATGATGCGGGAACAGCGCCGTGGAGTAGCGCGCAGCTTCCAAAGCCGCAGGCCAATCCCCTGACGCGCGTAGCAGTTCGCAGCGTCTCGCGGAAATCGCCGGGCTGATACCGATGCGTGTTTCCGCCTGATCCAACAGGGCTAAAGCGTCTGCCGGTCGACCCGTATGCAGAAGGGCGGTGCTCGCTCCAAGATAGGCCGGCAACGCCGCCGGTTGCGCCGCGATCGCCGCCTGATAAAGCGCAAGCGCACCATCGAAGTCTCGCTCGAGGGAGAGAAATTCTGCCATGGCGGCAACCGCGGCGATGTCTTTGCGATCGAGCTCGATGGCACGTTTGACGAGGCGCTTTGCGGTTTGGAACCGGCCAAGGACGCGTTCCTCGATCGCCATTTCAAGCAACGGCGGCGGTGAGGCCGGCTCTATTTCCGAGGCGCTGACAAAGGCGCGCAGTGCCGCCTCTCGATCCCCCGCCAGACGGTACACCCGTCCCAATATGAGCCACGCCCGGACATGGCGGGAATCCGCGCCAAGCACCTGTTCGGCTACAGCGATGGCGCGGTCGAAATGACCGCAATCTCGGAAGGCCTCGGCGATTGAAAGCATGACATCGCGCTCATTGGCGGCTGCGACAAGCGCATCCTCGAGATAGCGATGCGCCGTAGCGGGATCCCCCCGGCGCAGCGCGCAATTCCCGAAGCCCAGCAGCACTCGCGCGCTACCCGAAGCACGATCGAGCGCTTGGCGATATTGATGCTCCGCCTCGTCGAGCCTCCAGAGGTGATAGAGCTCGTCGGCGGCGGCAAGCCACGGAAAGGCCATTTTGGGATCGGCGGCCGCGGCGTCCCGAAAGTGTTCGAGCGCGCGCACCCGGTCGCCGCGGCGCCGGGCACAGAGCCCGAGCCCAAGCGACGCACCGTAATTCTGCGGCGTGCCGTCGAGAAGCGTCCGATAGTGCCGTTCGGCGCCATCGATATCGCCGGTCTCGCGCAGTTCATCGCCGATCGCCAGCGCAATAAACGTGTTCTCGGGATCGCCTTCCGCAGCCCGCCGAAAGGCTGCAAGCGCACTGGCTCGGTCGCCCCGTTTGCGCGCGCTGAGGGCGAGCCCGATGAGGGCGCCGCGATTGCCGGGTTCGGCGGCGATTATCTCGTGGTACTGCGTATCGGCTTCATCGAGCCGCCCGAGGTCTCTGAGCTCGTCTGCTGCCGCCAGCCTGGGGAAGCGGTCCTCCGGGTCGAGCGACGCGGCACGGCGGAAGAAGTCCAGGGCGCCGGTTCTCTCGCCCCGCTTGCGGGCGCAAAATCCGAGCCCGAGCAGCGCACCCCGGTTTGCCGGCGAGTGTTCCAACACCTCGCGATAGAGCGCCTCGGCCGCATCGAGCTGCCCCGTGTCGCGCAGCCGGTCGGCCTGTCTCAGCCGTTCGTGGGGCGACGCGTTCGCGGCAGCGGCCCCGCCGATCGAAACGCCCGTATCCGGCATCACGGCATCAGTCAGGAATGGAGCCCGGCGGCTGCTGCGAGGCGCTGTTCCTTTCCGACAGAGATCTAGGCGACCTCGGACAGGCCGCTGAGGGCCGCCGCGCGGCGGGCCAGCCGATCCCGCGTGGCGCGCGGCACCTGCCGGTACGCCTTCGCCCGGGGGTAGCTCATCTCGGCCAGTTGTATCTCCGCCGAATCCGCGAGCGCCTCGTGCTCGTCCCAATTGTCGAACGCTATGCGGTCGATATTGTCGATGAAGGTCTCGGCCGGCGTGTTCTCGGCCAGGATCAGCGAGTGATCCGCCAGCTCGACATGGTAGTAGGTGAAACGCGGCGGAACGCGGCTTTCCCGCACGATCGAGGCGCCGTTGACCAGTGCCCCGGCCTGGATCAGCACCCCGTCGACCAAAAGCGCATGGTCCGGCGAGACCAGCAGATCGCGCGACGGCATGGTCTCGCCAAGCGCACCTTGTGCGATCCGGATCGGCAGGACCCGCAGCGGATCGGCGAAGAGGCGCGAGACCGTCTGGCGGCCCACCCACCGGATCGGCTTCGACGCGCCGTCCGCTGTGGTCACCAGATCGCCGCGCTTCAGCATCTCAACCGCGACCTCGCCTTCGGGGGTCAAGATCCGGGTCCCCGGCATAAAGCAGACCGTGTCGCTGAGGAACACGTAGGTGCCGCCGGCGCCGTCGGTGGCAGTATCCGCGAACCAAGTGGAGCTGCCGTTCGCGATGTTCGTCAGGTTCAGGACGGCATTGTCCGACAGCGTCACGGTCGCCGTCGTCGTGCCGGTGTGGACCACGCTCGTCACCGTGACCGTATGCCCCTCGATGTCGATAAAGTTGGTGCGAAGCCCGCCGCCACTGACATTGAGACCCGAGATCGAATCGGTATTGCCCGCGACCAATCCGCTATCGTTCGAAAGCCCGAGCCCGCCGCTCGCGGTGCTGAGGAAAATGAACTGGATGCCGGTGGATGCTATCGCGCCGTCGATCTGCAGCCTCGAGCCGGCGTCGATCTCGTAAGTCGGATCGGTAATGGCGCTCACCAGCTCCAACTGACCGCCGCTCGCCTCGACGATGCCGCTGCCGGTGAGCGGACCGTTGATCGTGCCGGTTCCAATCAGCGTCCCGTTCACGACGATGCCGCCGCTGGTGTTGATCGTCCCGCCATTGTCGGTCAGCGTCACGCCGCTCCCGATGGTCAGCGTGTGCGTGCTGCCGATTGTCAGCGTGCCGCCGGTGTCGATCTGGAACGTGCCGGCGGCATAATTTTCGTCGGCATTGACTGTGAGGGAATGGCCGGCACCGATCTCCAGCGTCTGATTGCTGTTGTTGAGGGTGATGGCATTGGGCGTGGTCGCTGTGCCGTCGATCGTCAAATGCGAGTTCGCAACCGTGCCGATCGCCAATGTCGCGCCGCTGATCGTTCCCGTCAGATCGAGGGTTCCCCCCGAGGCGGTGAGCGTGCCGGCGCCGGTGACGCCATTGACGGTTCCGAAGCCCGTGACGCTGGTCAAGTTCAGCGTGCCACCCGATTGCGTAATCGTGCCGCCCGAGAGCGTGATCGCGCCGGTGATGGTGCCCTGCCCGGTGATCGTACCGGTGCTCACCGAAATCCCGGCATTGTCGGTCAGCGAGGAGCTTGCTCCGTCGAGCTGCACGGTGTTGGTGCCGACCGACAGTAGATTTGTCAAAGTCAGCGTGCCTGAGCTGTTTAGCTCCAGGGTTCCGGTCGAGCCCGAGAAGGCCAGCGAGGTCGCAGTGCTTGCCGCATCGAGCTTGAGTCTGTCGCTCGCGCCGCTGCCGACCGTCAGCGCCAGGGTGCCGCTGTTTGTGATGCCGGAAGCAATCTCCAACGTACCGCCCGAGGCGGTGATATGCGCCGCGCCGCTCGCGGTGATCGCGCCCGTCACCATGCCGCGGCCGGTGATCGTGCCGGTGCTCAACGAGATGCCGCTGCCGTCCGTCAGCGACCCGCCGCTGTCCAGCTGCACCGTGCCGGTGCCGACCGACAACGCCGTACCGACCGTCAACCCGGCCGCCAACTCCAGCGTGCCGCTCGAA
>JBKOVT010000290.1:0-9668 GCA_046724035.1 Pseudomonadota bacterium
CGGGCGCGCCGATGAAGCTCGCGATGGGCGTGCCTTTCGCCGCATTGATCAGAAACGCCACGATCTGCGTCGCCGAGCGCGCCAAGGCGCGAGAAAAGAGATCCAGCCCGCCCACCTGCAATGCGGCTCGTTCGGCGCGGAACGTCAAAACCGCTTCCGAGATCGCCTGCCCGGCGTTGCTGCCATTGGCAAGGCCGAGCGCGACGATTGCCGCGCCGAGTGCCACTCCTGAGGAGTAGGAGAACATCGCGTGAATAATCGCGGCGGCGATCACCAGGGTCAGCACGATCGGCGAGGATTGCAGCACGACCGTGAGGCACCGCGCCGGCCAGCGCAGCAGCCTCGAACGGGAACCGAGCGCCGCGCCGAAAGCGAGCCCAAAGACGAGCGTTGCGATGAGAGCCCCGGTTACCAGGACCAACGAATTTACGATCCCATCCTTGAACAGTGACCAAGCCGGCGCCGTCTTGAGCATCGGCAGCATCAAATCAATGCCGGTGCGAGAGACAAACCAGGTCTCGAACGCAGTAATGCTGTTGGCGAAGATGGTCGGCTTCAGCGTGGCGTCGAGCGCCGGCAGAACGCAGGCCGGATTGGTGCTTCCGGTATCGCTGTTGCATTCAGGTCGTGCCCACACGAGGGCTTGCTGTTCGAGGAATGCGGTTCCGATGCGATTGGCGCGGGCGCGGGCGAGGAGGACGCCATCGCGGTGGAAAATTTGGCTCATCAGATCGAGGACGCGCCCCAACCGCTCGCTGCCATTGCGATTGACAGCCATCCCCCAGGGCACCTGCGCAAAACCAAACTTTGCGGAATAACGGTCAGCAAACCGTGGATCGGTGAAATAGGATGCGAAGAAAACGTCGTCCTGCGCCGCCAGCGTGCAGCTTTGGTCATCGAGCCGATCGGGCAGGCTGACCGCGTCATCGAACAGCATCAGCCGGGCATCGTGCGAGACCAGCTCGGTGTTCGATCCGTTCCCCACCGTGCCGCAGACGGTCCGTCCCGGAATGTCTTGCCAAGCGGCGATCGCGAGGTCGCGTGGTCCGACGACGATCGTTTCCGACCGGTAGTAATGCGGGCGGATGAACCGCACCTGACCGTCGCGCAACGTGTTATGGCCCATGGTCGCGATGGCCAGATCGACCTTGTCGTCGGCGACCATCGGGATCCGGTTCGCCGCATTGACTCTCGTGAACTCGATAGTGACGCCGAGCCTGGCGGCGATGGCTTGTGCAACGTCGATCTCATAGCCCTGTCGCACCTCGCCCGAGCGGGTGCTGAACAGCGGATAATGATCACGTACCCCAATGCGGATGCGGCCCGAGCACAGTATGCGGACCAGGCGGTCAATGCCTGGCTGCGTGCAGGCGCCGGGTATTTGGGCCTGCGCCTCCCCGAGCAGTCGCCCTAAGGCGGCGTCGGGCATATGATTCTCTTGGGCGTGTGCCGGCGATCCGGCGAGTAAGCCGGCCGCAAGCGCCAAGCCGCATGCAATCGTCCGGATCAAGGCGAGGCGGCTCGGGTGCGGGCCGGTAATTTAGGCAAGAGCCTCGAGAGTGCCGATTTCAACAATGTGCATTTCGCCGAAGGCATAAGGACCGTAGCGATATATCGACCGCCCTTCCTCGGCGCAAAGAATATCCCGATTCATCAAGGCGAGCTTCTCGCCGGAGATATAGACCAGAATAGTCTGCGCGATCCGCAGTGACAGGCCGCTTTGATCGACGATCGAGCGCGACACGTCGAGATCCAGAAAGCCGTTATGGGTCATGACAACGCGGCCGCCGGGCGTCAGATGCTGGGGGAGGCCATCGAGGAAGCGATCGAGCAGCGTTCTTCCATCTGTTCCGCCGGAGCTCCAGCTCGGCAGCCGACAGCCGATCTCTTGCGGCTCCATTGGAAAATGCGGGAGATTGGCGGCGATCAGGTTGAAGCGGCGCCCGGCCACTGGCCGCCACATATCGCCGCGGTGAAATTCGAAATGGGCGGAATAGTCCAGTTCGCGGAGTAGCAACGAACCCGATAACACTGCCTCATTTTCGATATCGATACCGCATAGCGAGGCAGCCCCCAAGGCGCCGAGCGCCGCCAGCACGACACCGCTGCCGCAACCGATTTCCAGCGCATTGGCGTCGCGCGCCCACGAAATCCTGGCGTGCAGCACCTGGATCAGCGCGGCGGTATATTCGCTGGGCCGCAGCGCTGCGGGCGGCCCACGCAGCGCATGGACCGGCGCTAACTTCAGTTCAGGCATGAGGACACATGGACTGACGGCATCGCGGCAAGGTGCTTGACGATCTCGAACATGCGTTCTCGTTCCGCTATCCCATCTCAGCGCAGCGCCTGTCTCTGGACCGGTCGCGCCGACTCGTTGGCCGCGAGCCTCCGGACGAGTTCACGCGACACCGTATCCTCGGGAAATTCGGTTAATATTTCTTGATAGCGCTCCAGTGCCAGGCCGAAATCCTCCTGGACGAGGGCTTCATAGGCGCGGCGCGTCATTCGGCACAGCCTGAGCGTCTCCGAATCAGGTTCCAATTCCGCGCCCGCCCCGTAGGCGCCCTTCAACTCATAGACCGGGATCTTCGTCCGCCGGCCCCTAACTGCAACATCCTCGATCGGCCGGACGCAGAGGCGCTCCCCGGCTTCCTTGAAGACGCTGTGGCTGATGCAGATGTGGGTGCCGTACTCCTTGTTCAATCCTTCGAGACGAGCCGCCACGTTCACACCGTCGCCGATCACCGTGTAGCCCATCCGCTCCTTGGAGCCGATATTGCCGACCAGCACTGCATCGCTGTTGAGACCGATGCGGACGTTGAGCGGCTTGTGCCCTTCCGCCACCCAGCGCTCGTTTAACAGGGTCATGCCCTGCTCGATGCGCAGGGCGGCAACGCAGGCGCGCCAGGCATGGTCGTCGAGCAGCGCCGGCGCGCCCCAGAACGCCATGACCCCATCGCCGATGAACTTGTCGATCGTGCCGGCCTCGTCGTTGACCGCTTTGGTGACCAGTTCGAGATAAGCGGAAACCCGCAGCAAAAGATCCTGTGCGGGCACCGCTTCGGAGAGCGTCGAGAAAGCCTCGAGATCGGAGAAGAAGACCGTCAGAAACTGGCTGTGGCCTCCGAGCTCCAGTTTCTGATCGGATTGGAGAAGCTGCCTGACCAGTCCGACCGGAACGAAGGCCGCAAAGGATTTGATCGTTGTATCGAGCGTATCGACTGCCTTGGACAGAACGGAGATTTCGCGGATCGGCGAGTCGAGCGGGGCCAGATTGCCCGGTTCGAGAGTCTCGATCTTCGCGACCTTCAGCGACAGCCTTTCGAGCGGCGATGACAGAACGCGCGACAGGAAATAGATGATCAGGATCTGCGTCGCGATCGCCAACAGCCCAAAGACAAGCAACCGGTTGTTATGCTTGTCGAATGCGCTCGTGAAGTCCCGCAATGGCGTGATGATAAAGAGCTGCCATTGCTTGCCGAATTGCGGCGGCAGCGTCGCGACGCTTGCGACGTATTCGTTGCCGGCTCGCGAGAACGCGAACAGCGCCTCGCCATGGCGCGGCCGTGAGCCGTAGGCCACCGCGGGGACCTCGTCATCGAGCGAGGTGATGTGCTGCAGCTCCACCCGCCCGCTTTTGTTTGTATACGTTTTCGCGCGCTCGGAATTGGCAATGACGCCGCCATGGTCGTCCAGGATGTAGCTGACAGTTCCCGGGCTGATCTTATTCTCGGAGAGATACTCGGAGAGGCCATCCAGCGTGATGTCCGCCGCCGCGACACCCGCGATCTTGCCATCGGCGTAAAAGGGTGCGGCAACGGTGAAGCCGATCAACCCCAACGCCGCGAAGACATCGGGGTCGGTAATCAGCAGCGATTTGTCCTCGACCGTCCGCCGGTACCAAAGCCTCGGCCGCGGATCGTAGCCGGTCGCCTCCTCCGAGGTCCCGATCTCGGCTTCGGCCGCGTCGAGCAGCACATAATGATCGATCGGCGTCGCGCCTTTAGCGCGGTCGATCCAGCGATAGGCGTACTTGCTGCCTTGCGGCGGCAGCTTGCCCTGGATCATCACATTGGGGTCGATCCGCCGCGCCTGCCGGAACGAGCCGTCGGCCGCTCCGACATACATGCTGATGATCTTGTCGCTATGGACCAGGATGCTGAACAGGTATTTGAGAGACCGGTTCGAGGCGTAGAAATCGGGCTGTTCGTTGCCGATCGCGGCCGCGCTGCGGACCAGCGATTTGATCGGATCGAACATATCCTGGATGTTGCTGATAGCGTCGGCGCGAAACCGCGTGACAAGGTCGTTCGCATGCGAGCGGGCGAGCGAATCGTTCGACAGATACGTGACCGCGACGATCGTGAAAAACACCGGCACGGTCAGCAGCACGAAGAGTGTCAGGATCGTCGGCCGCAGCCGCAGCTTTCTGCTGAAGATGCCGTTCATCGGCGCGCCGTGGCGGCCCTGGACGCCCGGTCGGCGGACCCGACCGCCGCCCGGCATGGCGCCGTGGAAGAGACAAAGGCCATCTTCAAAGGTTCGTCACATGTTCCGCTTGGCCGGACCATGTTCCCTCGGTTGCCATTAACCAGCAATGAAATTTGGCGCTCAGGGGCCGCGCCGGCTTTGCGGCGAGCCGCCCTGGGGTTAAGCTGCCCTAACAGCCGTCGGAGGGAATAGCCATGACAGCCATGATCGACATGCACGCCCATTGGCGGCCCGCGGAAGTAGCGGACGCGCTGCGCGCCCGCACCAAAGAACCGCGCATCCTGCGTAATTCCGATGGCATCGAGGTTCTGAAGGCGCCACGCATGGGCGAAGCGCCCCTCGCGGAGGCCTTTGACGACGTCGACTTCCACCTCGCCCGAATGGATCGCCAAGGCGTCGAGGTCAGCGTGTTGTCGCTCCTCGGATCCTTCTGCTGGATCGAGGCCCAGCCGCTGGACGTGTCGGGGCCTCTGTGCCGGCGAGTCAATGACCGTCTTTCCGCGATCTGTCAGGAGCATCCCGGCCGCTTTGCCGGCTTTGCGGCATTGCCCCTCGTCGACATTTCCGCCGCGGCCGCCGAGCTCGAGCGGGCGCTCGGGCTGCCGGGCATCATCGGCGCACAGATCCCGGGGAACGCCTTCCTCACCCGCAAGGACGCCGAGGCGATGCGGCCGCTGTTTGACGTCGCGAACCGCCACCGCGCGGTGCTCTTCATCCATCACGGTCCGCGCCCGGGCGACGCTTTCCCCAAGGTCGCAGGCGACACCGACAACGCCCGCCGCCGCAACGGCACGCTCGACATGCAAGCCAGCCTGTCCTCGGCCATGGTGACGCTGTGCCTGACCGACTACCTCGCCGATTTCCCCGATGCGACGGTCTGCGTCCACAATTTGGGCGGCAACATCCCCTATGAGGTCGAGCGCATGGACCACCGCTGCCTGCTCGACACCCCGAACGAGGAGCTGCCCTCCTCGCGCTTCCGGAAGGCGAAGGTGTATGTCGATTGCAACTCGTTCGGCCCGCGCGCGATCGAGGCGGCGGTCAGGCTGTACGGCGCTGAGCGCATCGTGTGCGGCACCGACGGGACCGAATTTGGGTGCGACTGGACCCGGAAGGCATTGGCGGAGGCGGAGATCGGCGACGACGCGCGCGAGCAGATCCTGCACGGCAATGCCGCAGCGATGCTCGCGGGTGTCGTAAGGGCCGCGCAGCAGGAACGCGCTGCCGCCGAATAATCGCGCACGCGCTGAGTCCTGGTGCGCCCGGCCGCGTTGCTCGTGGCGCTGAGACGCGGCGTTTCTTCCCGGAAAAGCCTGAGCGGTCTCAGGACGCGTCGCCGAAGATCGGGAAGATGACCCGGTCCCCGGGCTTGATGCCGAGCCGGGCGGCCGTTCCACCATTCAGCTCGATGACCGCCCGGGCCGGCGCCGCGGCCGCGATCGGCTCGAGCGACCCCGGCACTGCCCGCTCGTGGATATTGATGATCCGTCCGTGCTGGTCGACAAACAGCATGTCGAGCGGGATCAGCGTGTTCTTCATCCACATCGCCGCCAGCGACGGCACGCCATAATCGAAGATCATGCCGGCATCGGCCGCGAGGCTGCGCCGGAACATGAGTCCCTGCTCCATCTGGCCTGGGGTCGTTGCCACCTCGACGGTGAATTTGTGCGGTCCGCTCACGCTCGCGATCGTCAGCTCGGCCTTCGGAAATGTCTGAAGTTGCGCATATGCCGCCGGCGCAAACGCGACCAGCAAGCCGGAGAGTACGACATGGCGGCGCGTCAACATGGAGCCTCGCAGGGCAGCGGTCGGGCGCGATCACCTAGGACACCGCGCGGCTCGGGTCAATTGTGCAGCGCCTGCTTGCCCCGCCATAATCCCGGCGTCACAGTCCGGATTGCCAAGCGGGAGGAAGCCCATGAGCCGATTGTTCGGGCCGATGCGCCAGGTCGGGATTGTCGTCCGAGATATCGAGAAGGCGATGCATCATTGGGTCGAGGTGTGCGGCATCGGCCCGTGGTTCTATGCCGAGCAATTGCCGCTCAGCGAGTTCCGCTACAAGGGCCGGGTCTACGACATCAGGATGTCAGTCGCTCTTGCCAATTCGGGCGATGTACAGCTCGAATTGATCCAGCAGCGCTGCGACAGCCCGAGCCTCTACCGCGACTTCCTGGCCGCCGGCCATGAAGGAATGCAGCACTGGTCGAGCTGGCCCGAGAACTACCACGCAATCCGCGAGCGCGCGCTGAAGAGTGGCTGGCAGATCGGTCAGGAGGGCGACACGCCCCGCGGCCCCTTCATCTATTTTCTGAACGAAGGTCATCCCGGAACAGTGGTCGAAATGGCCGAGGCGACCCCGACCCGCATGCGTATCTTCGAAGCGGTCCGGAAAGCGGCGATCGGCTGGGACGGAAGCGATCCAATCCGCCACGAGTGGCCGCAGGGCTGACATGCGGATCGCGGTCATCGGGGCCGGCGGCATCGGCGCGATCTACGGCGCCTCGCTCGCCAAGGCAGGAGCGGATGTCATCTTTGTCGCCCGCGGCGCGCATCTGGCGGCGATGCGCGAGCACGGCCTCAAAATCGAAGGCGATCGCGGCGAGATGCATGTCTCCCCCGCTCACGCCACCGACGACCCTTCGAGTATCGGCCCCGTTGATGTTGTGCTGTTTTGCGTCAAGCTGTGGGACGTCGAGAGCGCCGGCGCGGCGATCCGCCCGATCGTCGGCCCGAAAACCGCGGTGATCCCACTGCAGAATGGCGTCGACGCGCATGAGCGGCTGATCCCGGTGCTTGGACGCGAGGCCGTGATGGGCGGCACCGCTTTTGTGACCGGCTCGATCGTCGCGCCCGGTGTCGTCCGGCAAACCGGCGCCTATCAGCGCATGACCTTCGGCGAGCTCGACGGCACGATCAGCCCGCGCGGCAAGCGTCTCGCCGAGTTGTGCGCGGCGGCCGGCTTTGAGGGCATTCTGAGCCCGGATGTGCTGGTGCCGCTCTGGGACAAATTCACGATGCTGGTACCGCTCGCGAATGTGAACGCGCTCACCCGCGCGCCGCTCGGCAAGTATCGCGCCGATCCCGATTCATGGTCGCTGGTCGAGGGGAGCGTGCATGAGACGGTCGCGGTCGGTCGCGCGGAAGGGGTCAATCTCGCGCCTGATGCGGCTGACAAAGCGATCGCGCTGATCCGCTCGATGCCGGACCATCACATGACCTCGATGGGCAACGATCTCCTACGCGGCAACCGACTCGAACTGCCGTGGTTTGCCGGCAAGGTGGTCGAACTCGGCCGGAAGCACGGCGTCGCGACACCAGTCAACAGCCTTGTCTACGCCGCGCTCAAGCTTTACGCGAACGGGTCGCCCTAAACCGCTGGCGCTGACCAGCTCACATTGTCGTCGAGCGGGATGACCGGCCGCGGCAACCGCGTCCACTCGAAGCGGTTCAGCATCGGCGAGGTCAGCCCCGGGAGATCGACTTCGACGATCTGCTCCGGCCCGAAAAATTCATCGAAGCCGCCACGGAAATGCCCGCGCGACTTGACTGCGACACAGCGCGCCTTCGCGATATCGAGCCCCATCATCTCGAAAAAGATCGGGTCGGCACATTGGACGCGGTGCGACACGACGACGACCGTGATGCCCCCGATCGCCAATGCCGCGCACGGCCCGAGCGCGAGCCGCGTCCCGGCATAGATGCCGCGACGTCCAACGCAATTGCCGTCATGCAATGCCGCGACGCGCGCCGGCGCATTCCACGGTTCGGAGAAGTTTGTCGTCTCGTCCCGGTTGAAATGCGCATCGAAATGGTAGTGCAGCCCGTGCCGGTGCGCTTCAGCGGCGAGCGGTGGGTCGTAGATGACGCCGAACAGCGCGCCCTTGACGCCGGCCTCTACGAAAGCACGCAGCAGATACATTGTGTTGCCGCGTCCGCCGCCGCCTGGGTTGTCGGCGACATCGGCGAAAGCGAGCGGCTTCAAGGCGGGATCGCGCGCGACCGCGAGCGCCGTCTGCACGGCGTCCTCAAGAGCGGTGAGCTTCGGATAAAATCGCGCGCGCTGGTCCCAGCCATATTTGGCGATCTCCCTCGCCAGCGACGCCGCTTCCCGCCGGTCGCCGCGCCCCGTCACGATGACGCTGAGCCCGTTCTTTGCGGTATCGGCATAGGCGAACCCGCCCATGACCGACACGTTCATGATTTCCGGTCCTTTGCGCCGCTGGCCAAGTTGGATCATCTCGGCATAGGGTCCGGCGGCGGTCAGCAACGTGACGGTCGGCGGGACGATGGGCAGCCGGATGCGCACGCGTTCAGTCCGCGTTCCCGCGAGCAATTCGCGCAGGACATCCGCCGCCTCTTCACCACGTTCGCGCATGTCGAGATGCGGGTTTGTGCGGTACCCGATAAACGCATCGATCTTGTCGACCATCCGGTCCGACACATTGGCGTGCAGATCGAAGGTGGCGACAACAGGCACGTCGGGCCCCACGACGTCGCGAATGCGCTCGAACATGACTCCTTCAGGGTCGTCCTCCTCGGTCGTGATCGCCGCGCCATGGGCGCAGAAATAAACGCCGTCGACCGGCATCACCGCGTTCAGCCGCCCGCTCATCGCGGTGAGCACTTCCTCAAAAAAGCCGTGCTCGACCGGCCCGTTCGGCTCGCTCATCGCCAGCACAATACCGATCGGGGTCCATGGCCCCGCCTTGTCCATCGCCGTGACAAAACCCGGCGTCTCAGGCAACATCGTCGGCGTCGGACGGCGCGCTTCCTCGAGGATCGCGTCGCCCTCCAAATAGGTGCGCGCTTGAAAATGCGCCTCGGTCGCAGGCGGCGCGAATTTGTTGCACTCGATCGAAAAGCCGAGAACAGCGATGCGCGGATTGGCGGGAACGGGCATGGTTCAGCCTCTCTGCTGTCATTGCGAGCGAAGCGAAGCAAATCCCCGGCCGATTTCGCTCGGCCGAGGGAGATTGCTTCGTAGCCGCACTTCTCGCAATGCCGGCGTAGGCTATCGCCGGAACGGATGGTCGACTACCGCCTTCTGCTCGGGCGTCAGCGCGTTGTAAAGAGCTTCGAGCGCCGGGCGGGTCTGCTGCATCGCCTGCAGGCGTGCCTGGAGAAACTGCTCCCGCCGGCTCATGCGGTCGAGGATCGTCCCCTGCCCTTGCTGCCCG
>JBKOVT010000377.1:0-7045 GCA_046724035.1 Pseudomonadota bacterium
CGCACCGCGAAACCCTCGGCCTCGAGCGCCATCGACACCGAGGTCAGGATGTTCCTGTCGTCGTCGACAAGGCCGATCGTATTTGCCACGGATGCATCCCCCAAGATCCGCTGCGGCGCGCAATCGCCGCCGGTCGGGTCCGTCTGATACAGAAATATGGCTGCTTGGCGGCAAACACAAAAGAGGCGGCCGGAGCTATTCGTGGCCGCGAGCCGGCGCTATTTCTGCGCGGTTCGGGCGCGATTTGGCAGGCGAATCATCGGTCCGGGGCTTTGATGACGAGCTATTTCTTGCCGATCACGCGAAATTGCGGCGCAGGGAGGCTACGTCGGCATGGCTGAGCCCGGAAATACCGCCCGGAACGGGGTGGCGGCGCGGCGGCTGGTTCGCAGCCGCGGCCACGCGGCGCTGGGCACCAGCCTTGCCGGACGGCCCTATGTCTCGCTCGTCGCCACCGCTTGCGCGATGGATGCGCGCCCGCTCTTGCTGCTGTCCGATCTCGCGCAGCACACGAAGAACCTGGCCGCCGATCCCTCTGTTTCGCTGCTGTTCGAGGATGTCGCGGGGCATCCCGACCCGCTGGCGGGCCCCCGATTGACGCTTCTGGGCCGGGCCGAACGCAGCGACGATGTGCGCGACCTAGCCCGCTTTACCGCGCGCCACCCCTCGGCCGCGTCCTACGCCGGCTTTGCCGATTTCCACCTGTATCGCGTCGAGATCGAGCGCGGCCACCTCGTCGCCGGCTTTGGCCGCATCAACTGGATCGAGCCCGGGGATCTGTGCTTTTCGGGTGATGCCGGGGCGCTCGCTGCCGCCGAACCCGAGATCCTCGAGCATATGAACCGCGACCACGCCGAGGCGATCGAGCTGTATGCGACCCGCCTCATCGGCCGGCAGGGGGCGGGATGGCGGATGACCGGGATCGACCCCGAGGGCATCGACCTGCGCCGCTCGACGGAAACGGGCGGCGAGATGGCGCGGCTCGACTTCGAGGCGCCGGTGCTGACCCCGGCCGCCGCCCGGCACGCCCTGGCCTCTCTGGCGCAGCGGGCGCGGGCAATTCCGGGCGGCTGAGGCCCCTCCCTGTCCTACCGGCGGTTTCGCCGCAAGCCGTGCGGCTTGCCCCCCATAGGTACGGGGATTATTTTGCCGGGAAATGAGGGAATAGCGGCGGCTGGGCGGCGGATCGCCGGCCCGGCCCGGCAAGGAGGGAAGCTTGGACAAGGCGGACAACCGGCTGGCCGCGCGCGTGCCGCGCTTCGACCTCGATGAGCAGGGAATGCGTCATCTCGGGCCGGCGCATTGGAACCTGACCGCGCCCTATCTCTACGAACACGCGATTTCGCGCCGGGAGGGTGAACTCGGGCTCGGCGGCGCGTTTGTCGCCAATACCGGCCGTCATACCGGCCGCTCGCCGCGCGATAAATACATTGTCAATGAGCCCGGCACGAAAGACACGGTTTGGTGGGGCCCCATCAACCAGCCGATCGACCCTGCTCGCTTCGACAGCCTGCAGCAGCGGATGCTCGCCTATCTGCAGGGTCGCGAATTGTTTGTGCAGGACCTCTATGCGGGCGCCGATCCGGAATACCGGCTGCCCGTCCGCGTGATCAGCCCCAGCGCGTGGCATAGCCTGTTTGCGCGCAACATGTTCATCCGCCCGCCCGCGGCGGAGCTGGCCGGTTTCCGGCCGGCCTTCACGATCCTGCACGCTCCCGACTTCAAGGCGATCCCCGAGCTCGACGGCATCCGCTCCGAGACCTTCATCCTGGTCAATTTCGCCGCCGGGTTTGTGCTGATCGGCGGCACCCGCTATGCCGGCGAGATCAAGAAATCGGTATTCGGCTATCTGAATTTCGTGCTGCCGAGCCGCGACGTCCTGCCGATGCATTGTTCCGCCAATGTCGGACCGAAGGGCGATTGCGCGATCTTCTTTGGGCTTTCCGGCACCGGCAAGACGACGCTGTCGGCGGATGCCTCGCGTACCTTGATCGGCGATGACGAGCATGGCTGGAGCCCGCGCGGCATCTTCAATTTCGAGGGCGGCTGCTACGCCAAGGTCATCAATTTGTCGCCGACGGCCGAGCCCGAGATCTACGCGACAATCACCCGTTTCGGCACGGTATTGGAAAACGTCGTGCTCGATCCGGTGAGCCGGATGCCCGATGTCGACGACGGGAGCCTGACCGAGAACACCCGCGCCTGCTACCCGTTGGATTTCATTCCGAACGCAGACCAGCAAGGGCTCGCGCCGCATCCGAAGAACGTCGTCATGCTGACCTGCGATGCGTTCGGCGTCATGCCGCCGATCGCCAAGCTGAGCTCCGAGCAGGCGATGTACCACTTCCTGTCGGGCTACACCGCGCAGGTGGCCGGCACCGAAGTCGGGCTCGGCAAGGAGCCGAAGGCGGTGTTCTCGACCTGCTTTGGGGCGCCCTTCATGCCGCGCCACCCCTCGGAATACGCCAAGATGCTCGGCGAGCGGATCGCCCGCTTCAATGCCGATTGCTGGCTCGTCAATACCGGCTGGTCGGGCGGCGCCTATGGCGTCGGAGAGCGCATGGCGATCGCCCACACCCGCGCGCTGCTCCGCGCTGCGCTCGACGGCAGTCTCGCCGGCGCGCCGATGCGGCAGGACCCGAATTTTGGGTTCTTGGTTCCGGAGAGCTGCGCCGATCTGCCGGCTAATGTGCTCGACCCGCGCGGCACCTGGTCCGACAAGCGCGCCTATGACGAGATCGCGCGCAACCTGCGCGGCCGCTTCGAGGACAATTTCACCGCCTTCGAGCCGTTTGTCGGCAGCGAAGTAAAGCGCGCCGCGATCCGCGCCGCCGCCTGAGTTTGGACCGCGGGCGTCGCGCCCGCAGCCTTGCCGCTAATGGGGCCGAGACGGCCGCGGTCCCGGAACGACGCGGCATCGGCACCCGTTCCCCGGGCATGCTGACAATTGAGGAAGCGCAGCGGCGCACCGAGGATTTTCTGACCGGCCAGATGCTCGAAGCGCTGCGCACGGTCGAGTACGAGCTACCGAGCTTCGACACCGAGCCGCTTGAGACCTCGCTCTGCGCCGCCGCGCGCGGCCGCGTCGAAATCCGTCATGTCCGCGGCGCGTCGGACGCGACCTATCTGGTCGCGGCGTTCGGCGACGAGCTCCTGATGCAATTGCAGCTCAATGTGCACCGGTTTGTCGTGGTCTACCGCGTGCCGGCGTTGAACGCGCTCGACGCCAATACGTTGGCGGTGCAGCTCGAGCGTTGGCGGCTTGGCGCCGAGCACGCCGGCTGGAAATTCGGCTGGCGCGACGCGCCGATCATCGAGAGACCGGGCGCCGGCGATCCCGGCCGCCGCTATGTCGAGACTTATTGTTATGCCTTCGCCGCGCCGGATTTTCTCGAAAACGAGCCCGAGCAGCTCTATTGGCGCACCGACATCGTGCAGATGACGCGCTATTACATGCTCGAAGCGGCGCGTTGCGGCGTTCAGCTATCGCCGCGCCGCGCCGGCTTCCCGGTGTGAAGGACTACCGCGGCTCAGTGCCGCGCGAAATAGACCCGGCGCAACTGCTCGCGGAATCCGGCGCTCGCTTCGATCGCGGCCGTGAAATCGTCTTTGCCGAGAATGTAGGTATCGACGGGTTTGGTCGCGACGACCGTCGCGTTCCTCGGATCGCCGCTCATCAGCGACAGCTCGCCAAAGAAATCGCCGGGGCCGAGCCGCGCCACCTCGCGCCCCGCGCGGTCGACCTCAACCTCGCCTTCGGAGATCAGGAACAGCTCCTCGCCGGCGTCGCCCTCGCGGATGATGACTTCATTCGGCATGAACTGGCGGCGCGTCATCCGCTCGGCGACATCGGTCAGTTCGAGAGGCGTTAGGTTCTTGAACGCCTCGACACCCTTCAGGAATTCGCAGATGCGCAGCTGATCGTTTAGCACGATGTCGGAGACGATCCGGCCGTCCACCATATGCACGAGGCGGTCGGCCAGCTCGATAATGCGGTGGTCGTGCGTCACCATCAGGATCGCCGTGCCGTGCTCGACGGTCAGCTCCTTGAACAGCCGTACGACATTATGGGTCGAGTCCTTGTCGAGCGCCGCGGTCGGTTCGTCGGCGAGGACCAGCCGCGGATAATTCGCGAGGGCGCGGGCGATCGCCACCCGCTGCCGCTGTCCGCCGGACAGCGCATGCGGCTTATGATCGATGCGGTGGGCGAGCCCGAGGCGCTCCAGCATCCCGACGATGCGCTCGCGTACAACCCCGCTCGAGCGCTGGCCGGCGAGCTGCACCGCCATCTTGACGTTCTCGTACGCAGTCAGCGACTCGAAGAGGTTATGCATCTGAAAAATGAAGCCGATATTCCGGCGCATGCGCACCAGTTCGCCACCACCGAGACCGGAAAGATCGTGACCCAGCACCTCGATGCGCCCTTGCTGCACCGAGCGCAGCCCACCGATCAAAGTCAGGATCGTGGTTTTCCCCGATCCCGACGGACCGGTCATGACGACGAGCTGGCCGGGCCGGATATCGATGCGGTTGTCGAACAACACTTGGTTGCGCGAGTCGCCCTCGCCGTAGAAAAAATTGACACCCTCGGCGCGTACCGCCGGTGCTTCGGTCGAGAGCGGGAAAGCCGGATCGGCCGGGACGATCGTATCCATCAGAAAACCTCGGCCGGATCGGCCGTGACGACGCGGCGGATCGCCAGGCTGGCGGCAAGCAGGCACATGCCCAGCGTCAGGGCAAGGCTGAACAGAGTGAGGCTCAGGGTCATGTGCAGCGGCAGAAGAGCGAGTTGGCCGACGACATAATACACCAGGAGACACAAGAGCCAGGCCGGGACGAAGGCGATGATCGCCGACAGGGCCGCCTGCTCGAACACGATCCGCACGAGATAACCGGTCCCGTACCCCATCCCCTTCAGTGTCGCATATTGCGGCAGCTGGTCGGCGAGATCGGTGTAGATGACCTGATACGAGATCAGCATGCCGACGACAAAGCCGACGAGCGTCCCCATCCAGAAGATCGGCCCGGCCGAGGAGAGATCGGCCTGGAAGGTTGTCTCGAACGCGATGAGCTGCGGCTTGGTGAAGACCTGCACCTCCTTCGAAAGAGCGGCAGCCAGCGCCTGCTGCACGGCAGCGATATCGGCGCCCGGCTGCACCTTGATCACGCCGAACTCAACCGGCAACGCGGCGGCGCTCTCGCGATTGCCGGTCAGCAGCCCGGCAAAGGTCTGCTCGCTCATCATGACCGTACCGTTGCTCATAAAATCTGGCCCGAGCCCAAACCGCCCGACAATGTGCACGGCATGGCCATTGATCTCGGTTTCGCGCGCATCGCCGCCCATGCCGAGAAATGGGCGCGCGCGCCGGTCGACGAGCACGGCGTCCTGCTGCTTCAAAAGACCCCGCTGCTCATTGACCTCGGGCAGCAGAAACACTTGCCGGTCCGGATCGAAAGCGAAGGCCTGCACGAGATAGGATTTGTCGCCACCCGGCTCCTTCCAGAAGAGGCTCTGCCACGCGGCATAAAGCGGCACGACGCTCGCCACCCCGGCGAGACCGGCGGCTGGATCGAGATCGCGGCGCGCAAACGGATCCTCGTCGCCAAAGCGGTATTTGCTCGCCCGCAGAACAAACAGATCGCCATCGAGCTGGCGTATGACACCGAGCGAGGCATTGAAAAAGCCGCTCTCGAAACCGAGCTGAACCAGCATCAATAGCACCGCAAACCCGATGCCGGCGCTGGACCGGATGAGCCGCCGCTTGTTCGACACCAAATTGCGCCAGGCAAGCGGAACGGAGCGATTGTCCGGGCGAGCGCGCGAAACGGCGTCAACGGTTTCTTGAGCCACGCGCCGTTCCTCAGAAGATCTCGGCGGGATCGGCACGGCGTAGCCGGCCGAGCGACAGCAATGCCGAGATGACCGACATCAGCAATGTCGCCGCCAGCACGCCGCCCAGCTCGATGGCGGTCATGTTTACCGGCAGCAGCGTCTTGCTGCGGACCACTGCGTAGATGCCGATCGCCGCCGCAAATGCCGGGATAAAGGCGATCAGCATAACCATTACCGCCTCAATCAGCACAATCGCGTTCAAGAAGCCGTTGCTGTAGCCGATCGCCTTCAACGTCGCGAATTGCGGCAATTGCCGCGTGATCTGGGTGGCGAGCGTCTGATAGAGCACCATGATGCCGACAACAAACGCCACGATTAGCCCGGACCCGAAAATCAGGCCGGTCCCGGTGCGCGTCGTCCAGAACGAGACCTCATGCCCGGCGAGTTCGGGGCGCGTGAACACCTGTACGTCACCCGGCAGGAGGCCGCGTAATTCGCGTGCGACGAGATCCGGGTCGGCGCCCGGCTTCAGCGTGATGAGTCCGTAATTGACCTGCTCCGGCCGGCGGTTCGGGAACAGGCGGAAGAAATTGGCTTCGTTCGCCAGCACGACGCCGAGCCCGAGGAACCCGGTGCCGAGCACATAGTCGCCGCCGATAGTGATGCGCTGCCCGTTCAGCTCGACCACCCGGCCGGCCTGCAGCGGCCCGAACAACGACCGTGTTTGACTGTCCACAAGCACGGTGTCGGGGCGTTCGAGAATGCTGGTCTGGTTCTCGATACCGGCGACTGCGAACGGTCGCGCCTGCGGGGCGAAACCGAACACGGCGATATCGAGCCGCAGCCCCCCTTGCGGGTCCTGCCATTTGGCGCCCCCGAAATAGAGCGGGCTTGCTTCCGCGACACCGGAGTTGCGCCCGGCCTCGGCGAGGCGCTCCCGCGGAAACTGCCAAGACTCGGCCTGAAAGATGTATTTGTTGGAGGTAACGAGAAGATCAAACCGCATGTGGTCGTAGATCAGCATGCCGCCCTGCGGCACCGCGATGAAAAACCCGAGCTCGACAAAGATCAGCAGGATCGCAATGAAGATGCCGCCGAGCGCCAGCGCGGTGCGTCCCTTCTGATGCGTAAGAATGCGCCAGGCAATATGCAGCGGCACGACCCCGATTTCCCCTGTGCCTTTGTTCGAAGAGCGCGAGAGGGGTGCCTATA
>JBKOVT010000292.1:0-7615 GCA_046724035.1 Pseudomonadota bacterium
GAGTCGATCGCGATGCGAACCCGCGAGGCCGCCTCATCGATCAGATCGATCGCCTTATCGGGAAGGCGCCGGTCGCCGATATAGCGGGCGCCAAGCTGCACCGCCGCGACGATAGCCGCGTCCGCGATGCGCACGCCGTGATGCAATTCGTAGCGGCTCTTCAGCCCGCGCAAGATCGATACTGCGTCTTCGGCCGAGGGCTCCTCAATCGTGACCGGTTGGAAACGCCGGGCGAGCGCCGCGTCCTTCTCGATATAGCGGCGGTATTCATCGGGCGTCGTCGCGCCGATACAGCGCAACTCGCCGCGCGCCAAAGCGGGCTTCAGCATGTTGGACGCGTCGATGCCACCATCGATGCGGCCGGCGCCGACCAGCATGTGCAATTCGTCGATGAACACGATGATGCGGCCCGCAGCGGCCTGAATTTCGCTCAGCACGGCTTTCAGCCGCTCCTCGAATTCGCCGCGGAATTTCGCGCCGGCGAGGATCAGCGTCAGGTCGAGCGCCAGCACGCGGCGGTCCTTCAGCCCCTCCGGCACATCGCCCGCGGCGAGCCTTTGCGCCAAGCCTTCGACGGCTGCGGTTTTGCCGACGCCGGGTTCGCCGATCAGCACTGGATTATTCTTCGTGCGCCGCGCCAGCACCTGGATCGTGCGGCGGATCTCGTCGTCACGGCCGATGACCGGGTCGAGCTTCCCTTGCCGCGCTTCTTCGGTCAGGTCGCGCGAATACTTCTTCAGCGCTTCCCAATTCTGCTCCGCCGAGGGCGCGTCGGCCTTACGCCCCTGGCGCATGCGGTCGACCGCCTCGGCGAGACCGGCCGGATTGACGCCGGCGCGCTTGAAGACACCCTGCAATGGCCCTTGCGCCGCGAGACTCGCCAGCAGGCGCTCCGCCGTGACAAAACGGTCGCCACCGCCACGCGCCGCTTCGCTGGCGTGCTGCAACACGGTCGCCAATTCGGGCGACATGAAGATTGGATGCGGCCCCTCACTGTTTGCCTTTGGCAATCGAGCGAGGCGCTCCTCGGCCGCGGTCTTTAACAGATCGGGATCGCCTCCGGAATCGCGCACGAGTTGGCCGGCGAGCCCCTCGGGATCGTCGATCAGCGCCTTCAGCAGATGTTCGGGCAGTAGGTTTTGATGGCGCCCGGCCAGGGCTTCCATCTGCGCGGCTTGCAAAATGCCGCGCGCGCGTTCGGTCAGATTCGCGAAGTCCACTTGTGGCACTCCGTCCTAATCTCCCGCCCTTCATAGGCGCGGGAGGCACCGCCTTACGGTCCGCCCAATGCGCGACCGCCGGTACCGACGCTTAGATGGTCATTGGAACGATTACAATCAAGCTGTTGCGCCGCTGTGTCGTCTCGCTCAGCGCGCCTGCAGGCGGAAGCCGGCGAGGCCGTCGCGGGCGATCTCGCCGGGCAATTCCGTCTCCCAGCGCAGATAGGCGCGCATCGCGTCCCCATTGCCGGCGTGGCGGTCGTGGTTCCAGAAAATGGTGTCGATGCGGTCTTGGTCAGGCGGGTCATCGGGCGAGGCGGCGAACGGCCGCCCGGCGGCCCGCCATACTGCGATCCCGCCATCCATTAGCGCGACAGCCCTACCGGTGATCTCGGTGAGATCGGCGGCGGCGAGCGCGCCGACCGCCTCGTCTTCGGCGAATACGACGATGCGGCTCGCCTGCAAGACGCTTCCCGGCAACCGGTCGAGCCGCGGCCGGATCGCCCAGACCGCTTCCTCGGGATGAGACTTGCGGTAATCGGCGCTTGCCATTAGCGCAACCGCGGCAGCGCCGCCCTCCAGCCAATGCGCCGCCTCGGCCGCCGTGATCCGCAGCACATTCAGTAGCGGCGGCTTCGGCATATCGGTTTCAGTCGCCAGCGAAGCGCCCTCGAACGGGGCGTCGAGCACGGCGACATCCCAGCCCATCTGCTGGAGCCATTGCGCCGTGATGACCGCCCGTGCCATCGCATGATCGACCAGCGCGAGCCGAGCGCCGCGCACGCCGACCCAGCGGTCGATGGCCTGCACGAGCTGCCCGCCCGGCGCCGAGACCGAGCCCGGCAGATGGCCGGCCGCGAATTCGTCCGGCGTGCGCACGTCGAGCACGAATGTCGTTCGTTCTGGGTCGGCTCGCCAAGCCTCGAGTGTCGCCCGGTCGATATGCCGGATGCCGAACCGGGCGGCGATGGCGTCGGCCCTCTTTCTCGCAACCGCAAGCGCTTGCCGGCTGGCCGGTTTGAGGCTGGTCGTCGCGCCGTGCTCGAGATCCAGCCAGGCGAGGCGCCAGCCCTGCGTCCCGCCTTCCAGCGACAGGACCGGGTTCGGCACGCCCGCCGTACGCAGCGACTGCGCGCCGATGATGCCGCGGGTGCGCCCGGCGCAGGAGACGACGACGGTGGTGCCCGGATCCGGCACGAGATCGGCAAACCGCAACACCAGCTCGGCGCCCGGGCAGGTCATCGCGCCCGGCACGTGAAAGCGGGCGTATTCGTCGAGCGGACGGCTGTCCAGCACGACGATCTTCTCGCCGGCGCGGCGGCGCCGGTCGAGTTCGGCCGCCGTTATTGCCGGGGTGCCATATTCGTGCTCGACGATCTCGGCGAAGGCCTTGCTTGGCACATTTGTGCTCGGAAACAGCGGATGCCCCGCCGCGGACCATGCCGCAACCCCGCCCTCCAATACATGCACTGCGGTATAATCCAGGCCTTTCAGCCGCCGCGCCGCTTTCTCGGAAACGCCGTCGCCCTCATCGAGCAAAACGATGGGACAGCCGCGGCGCGGCGCCAATTGCCCGATGACGAGCTCGAGCCGGCTGTACGGCGCATTCGCCGCAAGAAGCGGGTGCCCGGCGCCGTGCTGCCCTTCCTCGCGTACATCGAGAAAGGCGACCTCCCCCGTCCCGCCGAGCCACTTCCGTACGGTCGCGACATCAACACGCTCTGGCCGAAAATTTTCGCTCATAGCCGGTCCTGCCCGTCGTCTAAGGTGTTGCGCCCATGCGCGTTTCGTCGACAAAGCGCTCGGTCGCCGCGTCGATCGCGCGCCCGGCGCGCCCGCGCGGCGCATGGATGTAGAGAGAACGTCCGCCGACCGGCTCGTTCGGGCTGTCGCGCGATGGGGTAGGGGGTTGCAGCGGGATCTCGTACTTGACCGGCTTCATATGGTCGGCGAGCAGCACTTCCGGGCGATAGACGCTGTTCAGCTTGAACAGACTTTTGACGAAATTAGTCTGACCGCGCATCAACAAGCGGGTCGAGATCCCTGCCATCGCGCGAAGGTCGCGCCAATCGATGTGCTTGCGGTAGATCGCCCGCTGGGTGGTCACTAATTCTTCGTAGAATTCATGCAAGGGCAGGCGCGTCGGCAGCACTGCGTGCTGAATATCGAACAGCCGGTAATCGCGGCTTTCGAGGCGGCGCTCCTCGGTCAGCCAGCTTTCGGTCCCCGGATAGGGGGTGTTGACGCTGATATTGACGATTTCCGGCTGCTCCAGACACCAATCGCGCACGATGCGGAAGCGCTCGCGGTCCCAGTCCGGATCGGCGATCAGGTTGACCGCGACATGGACGCCGAGCGAGCGCGCGAATTCCAGGGCCTCGAAATTGCGGCCGAGCGGCACGCGCTTGCGATATTTTTTGAGGCCGTCCTCATCGATCGCTTCGAGCCCGAGAAACATGTAGGCGACCCCGAGTTCTTTCCAAAACCGGAACACCTCCTTGTTCCGCAGCAGGACGTCGCCGCGGGTTTCGAGGTAATAGCGCTTTTTGATGCCGCTCCGCGCGATGGCTTCGCCGAGCTCCGTGCCATGCCGCTCATGCACAAAGGCGACATCGTCGACGATGAAAATTCCCGGCTCGCGGATCTGCCGCAGATCCTCGACGACCCGCTCCGGGCTCAACAGGCGATAGCTGCGCCCGTAAAAGGTCCAGGCGCTGCAGAACGAGCAGTCCCAAGGACAGCCGCGCGAGAATTCGATCGAGGCGCAAGGGTCGAGAACGCCGATAAAATATTTCCGCCGGTGGCGCAGCAGATCGCGCGCCGGCAACAGCTCATCGAGCGAATGCACAAAGCCGGGCGGCAGACCCTCGCCGGACGCCGTAACCACGCCCGGCACGGCCGCGAGATCGGTCCCGGCCTCGATCGCCGCCAGGAGCGGCGGCATGCCGGCCTCGCCCTCGCCGCGCAACACGCAGTCGACCGCGCCTTCGCCATGGTCGAGGATCGCCTTGGCGACAAAGGAGGCGCTGTGGCCGCCGACGCAGATGACGATGCGCGGCAGCCGGGTTTTAGCCTCCTTCGAGAGATCGATGATTTCCGGGATGTTAGCGAGGTAATTGCACGAGAAGGCGATGAGGTCCGGCCGCCACGCTTCGATAAGGCGGAAGAATGCGCTGTGGCTCTCGACCTGCAGATCGATAAGCTTGACCTCGTGACCGCATTGGCGCGCCGCCGCGGCGACCAGCTCCAGCCCCAGTGGCTCGAGGCGCAGGAAAATCTTCGTGTACATCAGCGGGCCGGGATGGACCGCAAGGACTCTCATGGGAACTGCCCCGTTTCAGCCATGGCTCGCCACGAGACGACCGCGCCTGATGCGCGATCGCGCCGGTCGCGTCAAAGGTTCTGGATCAGAGCTTCAACAGGCGCTTGGTGTTACCGCTGAGAATTTTCGCCTTGTCTTCATCGCATAGCGGGATGCGGTGCACCCAATCTGTGCCGGGCTGGTTCTCGACAAAAGGATAGTCGATTGAGAACAGGATGCGGTCGACCCCCATCTCCATCATGCAGCAGAGGAGAGCCGGATCGGAGAAAAACCCGCTCGTCGTGATCCAGAAATGCTCGCGGAACGTATCGCGGAACCAGTTCGGCCCGGCCCCGTCGCGCACCAGCGCCATGTTGATGCGCCACAACAGGAACGGCAGGCCCTCGCCGAGATGGCCGAGGATGATCTTCAGCCCGGGATAGGTATCGAAGACGCCGCTCAGGACGAGCCGAATGCCCTGTGTCGCCGTCTCGACCGTAAAACCCCAGGCGGCGCGCAGGATATTCGGGTACTTCTCGACATAATCCTTGTAGTAGACGTCGATGACAGCGGGATGCGGCACCGCCGGGTGCATATAGAGCGGCACGTCGAGCGCCTGGGCCCGCTCGAAGATCGGCCAGAACCGCCTGTCGTCGAGAAAGAGGCCGCCGGTCAGCCCGTGCACCATCGCACCCTTAAAGCCGAGCCGGGTCACGGCCCGTTCGAGTTCGTCGGCCGCGGCCTTGGGGTCGGCTGTCGGCAACATCGCAAACCCGGCGAACCGGTCGGGATGCGAGCGCACCGTCTCGGCGAGCCGGTCATTGGCGCCGCGCGCGAGGCGGACCGCGAGCTCCGCCTCCAGCCGCTGCACCGACGGCGCGCCATGCGACAGCACTTGGATGTCGATGCCGGCGGCTTCCATCTCGGCGATCCGGCCCTGGCCGACATCGTCGAGACGGGCGGAGACGTTGGGCTGCCGGGTGACGTCGGAACCGGTGATATAGGGCTTCACCTCGGGGTCGAGGTAATGCTCCTCGAGGGCAATGACCTGCGGCCTTGTCGCCATTTGTTCCTTCCCCGCTATCGCCCGAGCGCCGGCAATCGGCCCGTTTGTATCAGCGATAAGGGGCGGCGTCAGGCCGATTCATCGATCGCGAGCGCCGGCTCGGCCAATGGCCGCGGGACCGTCTCGCCGTGCCGGTGCTGCGCCTCCTCGTGAATGATCCGCGCCAGCTCCGGCTGGCGGGCCAGCAGCTCGTGGAAATCGACGATGTCGAGCGACAAGAGCGTCGAGGGCTGCGTCGCGACGACGGTCGCATTTCGAGGCGCTCCGGTCAGCAGCGCCACTTCCCCGAAAAACTGGCCCGAGATGAGGTAGACGTGTTGTCCGGGGAGCTGGATCTCAACCTCGCCATCGGCGATGAAATACATGCAATCGCCGGGTTGTCCCCGGCGCATGACGACCGCGCCGGCGGGGTAGTCGCGCGGCCGCAGGAGGCGCGCCACCTCGGCGATCAGCGACGCCCCGATATTGTGAAAGAACGGCACCTTGGCGACCAGCTCCCAGGTACGCAGGAATTCGCGCCGCCGCAGCTCCTGCGCATAACCGTTGGCGAGAATGCCGGACCACAGCGCAAAGACGAGAATGCCGCCGGTCATGACAGTGCCGCCAAGGATCCGTCCGGCAATTGTGGAGGGCACGACGTCGCCATAGCCGGTCGTCGTCAACGTGACGATCGCCCACCACAGCGCGGCGGGGATCGAGCCGAACACCGCCGGGTTGGCCTCGCGCTCCAGGAGATAAGCGATGCTCGCAGCCGTCAGCAGCACAATTCCGAAGCCGAGCAACACCGAGAAGAGAGACTGCCGCTCGTTTCTGACGACCCGCCCGAGGCTCGCCAGCCCGGGCGAGTAGCGCACATATTTTGAAGCCCAGATAAATCCGAAAAAGCTGGCCCATGAGCGTTCCGTCATGAACAGCACCCCGGGCAACGCGCAGACCAGATCGAAAATGCCGCCAGGCGAGACCGCCCACAGGGCGCGCGCGCGCCAGGAAGCGAGATGCTCGTGGCCGGGCTTTGCCGGCGCGGCGATCAGGCGCAGCAGATATTCCGCTATGAAGAAGCCGCCGACGATGTAGAAACCGGCGGCGAGTTCCTGGCCATAATCGGCTTGCACCGACTCCATCGTCTCCGCGAGCACGATAGCGATGCCGAACGCTGCCAGCGCGTGATGCACGACCCGAAATATTCGAGCCGCCGGATCATGGCTCTCCGGGGCGAGGACGCGATATAGCGGCCGGTAGTCCATCGCGGTATTCTAAGCGGCCCCGGCCGATTCGACATACCGTTCGTCGCGTATCGCGGCCCCGGCTACCCTAAAAGCAAGGCGCCTCCCCTCCTCGGAGTGGGGGCGGCCAGCGTTTCCCGCCCGTCCCGATTTTTGCTATAGAAGCCCCTCCCGCCGAAACTGCAGCGCCTTTATCCGCGTGTCTCTCCTGCCGAAAACTCGTCGCGCTTTTTTCGCCTTCCTGCATGATGTTGGAATGGCGGCGCTCTCCTTTGCGCTCGCGATCTACCTGCGGCTCGGCGACGCCGCCCTGCAGTATGAACCCTCCTTGATGGTCCTGTATGGCGGTGTCTTCACCGCCATAGCGGCCGCCGTCTTCCTGGTGACCGGGCTTTACCGCGGGATCTGGCGCTACGCCTCCTTGCCCGATCTATTCAATATCGCCCGGGCGGCGACCCTGACCGAGCTGATCTTCCTGCCGGTCATGTTCGCCTTTACGCGATTGGAGCAGCTGCCGCGCTCGACCCTGCTGATCGACTGGCTGGTGCTGATCGCGCTGCTCGGCGGGCCGCGCCTCGGATATCGCCTGTTCAAGGACCGCGGCCTCGATCACATCCTGGAGCGGGGCTCGGCCCAGAGCGTGCCGGTGCTGTTGATCAGCACAAAGGACGGCGCCGACACCTTTGTCCGCGAGACGGTGCGCGACCGCAATGCGGTCTACCGCGTCATGGGCATGCTGTCCGATACGCGCTCGCGGGTCGGCCGGCAGATCTATGGGGTCCCGATCCTCGGCACCATTGACGAT
>JBKOVT010000250.1:0-8196 GCA_046724035.1 Pseudomonadota bacterium
CGCGCGCTTCGCGAGCATGCGGCTGACCACGGGATAGCCTCGCGTCGCGCCACCCATCGCCTTGACGACATTGCCGGCAAAGCTCGGATGCAGATCGCCGAAGAAGCTGACCGCGCGGCCGTCTTCCATGAGGCTCATCAAGACCCGCGCCTCGGCGGGCTTGGCCACCCGCTCCGGCGTCGCCGGCTTGCCCTCCTCGTCGAGGGCGCGGAAATAGCGGCCGTCGAGCGCGACATGCTCGGGGTCTTCGCGCGCCAGCACCGTGTTCGGCTGCGTTCCGGCTGCGACGAGGATCGTGCGCGCCGGCAAGACCATTTCTTCGCCCGGCCCCTGCTCCGCGGCGGGCTGATGGCCACCGACCTCCGCCGACGCGTGCCGCACCAGCTTGAGCGCGGCCGCCTGCTCGAACAGATCGACCTCGACCTCGATCGGGGTCAGGCGCTCGGCGAAGCGGATCCCCTCCTCCATCGCTTTCGCGACTTCCTCGTGATTGAGGGTGTAGCTCGGCGCGTCGATGAGCCGGCGGCGATAGGCAATCGTGACCCCGCCCCAGCTGTCGATCAGCTGCGCCAGGCGCGGCGGGCGTCCTTCGCGGGAAGCGGCTTCGCGCTCGGCACGGATCGCGCGAGCATGCGCGATGAACTCCTCAGCGACCTCGCGCTCGGCGGCGTTCCAATCGGCGCGCACCGCCTCGGCGCCGCGCTCGGCCGCCAAGGTTTCATAGCGCGCGAGGAATTTCTCGACCTGCAGCGGGTAATAGGCGAGCGCCTCGGTCGCGGTGTCGATCGCGGTGAGCCCGCCGCCGATCACGACGACCGGCAAGCGCACGGTGAGGTTGGCGATGCTGTCGGTCTTGGCAGCGCCGGTCAGCTGCAATGCCATCAGGAAGTCGGAGGCCTGCCGCACGCCGGGCACGAGCCCGTTCTTCATTGGGATGACGGTCGGCCGCCCGGCTCCGGCGCACATCGCGATATGGTCGAAGCCCAAGGCGAAGGCGCTGTCGATCGTCAGGGTGCCGCCAAACCGGACGCCACCATACATCGCGAATTGCGCGCGGCGCTCGAGCAGGAGCCGCACCGCTTTCAGGAAATTCTTGTCCCAGCGAACCGTGATGCCGTATTCGGCGACGCCGCCGAACCCAGCCATGACCCGCGCATTGAGCCGCTCATATTCCGCGGCGACATCGCGGATCGGCTCGAACGCGGAGCGGCTGCCATCGGGCATGACCCCGGACACTTCAGGCGGCAGCGGCTCGATCTTCAGCCCGTCGATCGCGGCGACAAAATGCCCGTCATTCATCAGATGATGCGCGAGCGTAAAGCCGGCCGGGCCAAGCCCGACGACAAGCACCTTGTAGCCCGAAGGCGGCTTGGGCAGCGGGCGCCGGAGATCGAGCGGGTTCCAGCGCGTCAGCAGGCTGTAGATCTCGAAACCCCAGGGCAGCCCCAGCACGTCTTTTAAGGTGCGCGTCTCGATCTGCGGGATGTCGACCGGCTCCTGCCGCTGATAGATGCACGCCTTCATGCAATCGTTGCAGATGCGGTGCCCGGTCGCGGCGCAGATCGGATTGTCGACCGCGACGATCGCCAAGGCGCCGAGGCTGTAGCCGCGCGCCTTGACGAGGTTCATCTCGGAGATCTTCTCGTCGAGCGGGCAGCCGGCCAAGGTCACGCCGAAGACGCTCTTCTTGAAGCTGCCGTCCTTCTCGTGGAGGCCGCTGCGGCAGCTGTCCTTCCCCTGGTTGTGGCACCAGATGCAGTAATTCGCCTGGTCGAGCGCGCCGGCGAGATCGCTGCCGGGATCGGTCAGCGCGAAACCGTCGCGCGCCCGCCAATCCTCCTCGGGACGGCGCAGCATTGTGACGCCGTTGCGCTCGATCGTCTCGACCGGCACGAGATGGTGCATGTCGAGCCGGTGCGGCACCCGGAACAGGAGGCCGCGTCTGTGCCGCGCCTGGCCGTCCGGCGTCAGGGTCGCCCAGGCCGCGTATTCGAGCGCGGCTTTCAGCGGCAATGGGTGCGCCGCCTCGTCTTCAAGCCAATGCCCGACGGCCTCGGCATAGCGCAATTCCCAGGCGAGGACGCCCTGACGTGAGGCGAAATCCGGAACCGGCCCGCCAATCAGGGTGTCGAGCTCCTCGCCGAGCTTGTGGCCGTTGAGCGCGCCAACCTCGGGCTCCTTGATCTCCTTGACGGCGCGGCGCTGCACAAAGAGGCGCTTTACGGAATAGAGCGGCGCCAGCTTGTCGTGCCGCGCCTGCAACGCGCGCACCTCGCCGGCGATGCCGAAGAGATCGCCGAGAAAATCTTCGACATGCGGCGCGAGATCGACGAGCAGGTCGCTTTCGGCCTTGCGGTCGAGCGCCTCGGGGTCGGCGCGCCCCGCCATCAGCCGGTCGTGCAAACCGACATCGGCCGACGCGAGATGCGCGACCAAGGCGCGATCGAGCCGGATCAGCCCGTCGCGCTCGTAAAGGTCGGAAAAAGCGAGCCCGTGTTTCAGGGCGAGATCGGTCATGCGGTGCTAATTAGGCGATCAAACCGGGGGAAGCCATCGGCAAATCGCCGCGACAGCACTGCGCGCACGGCACGACGATCGCCTCCGTTTCCCTGTTTTCTCCGATTCCGATGTGTTCTTTCATGTAAGCTCTTGGGATTGCGCGAGTTTTATTTAAAGACGGGCGGCGAATAACAGGGAGATAACAGGGGCGGATCAGGGGCATTAACAGGGAAATCCTCTGCCGCTTCCGCTCGCGCGATCCCTCATCGCCAATCGCCGCCGTCACAACCCCCGTTAGATGGTGTGCCGGCGCATCTACGTCAAGAACGAACCGAGAACTTTTCGAAGCGCGATGCACGCAACCGTGATGTCGCGGCCTCGGAAAACGCCTACGCAGGCGCGGCGCCCCTGTGTATAAGCCGCGCCGAAAAATAGGGCAGACACAAAATCAACCATTTGGCGTTCAAGCAATAAAAGGCGAATGGAGCTGGCATGGCTTTCGCGTTTCTGAATCGCTACCGCACGGTAGCCGCACCCGGCTACAGCCGCTGGCTGATCCCCCCGGCCGCCCTGTGCGTGCATCTCTGCATCGGCCAGGCTTATGCGTTCAGTGTCTTCAATCTGCCGATGACCAAGCTGATCGGGATCACGCAATCGGCGCCGGACGATTGGAAGCTGACGGAGCTCGGCTGGATCTTCAGCATCGCGATTTTCTTCCTTGGCGCATCTGCCGCGGTATTTGGCCGGTGGGTCGAGGAAGGCGGTCCGCGGCGGGCGATGTTCGCCTCGGCCTTGTGCTGGGCCGGCGGTTTCTTTCTGTCCGCGCTCGGCGTCTATCTCCACAAATTGTGGATCATCTATCTCGGATATGGCGTCCTCGGCGGGATCGGCCTCGGGCTGGGATACATCTCGCCGGTGTCGACGCTGATCCGCTGGTTCCCCGACCGGCCGGGCATGGCGACCGGCATGGCGATCATGGGGTTTGGCGGCGGCGCCTTTATCGCCTCGCCCTTGTCGGTATGGCTGATGAGCCAGTTCTCCACCCCGACCCATGTCGGGGTCGGCGAGACCTTTATCGTCATGGGGCTCATCTATCTTTGCTTTATGATGGTGGGGGCCGCGATCGTGCGCCTGCCGCCGCCCGGCTGGGCCCCAGCCGGATATGTCCCGCCGGTCCGCTCGTCCAAGCTCGTAACGACGCAGAACGTCTTTGTCTACCAGGCGCTGAAGACACCGCAATTTTGGCTGATCTGGTGGGTCCTGTGCCTCAACGTCACCGCGGGGATCGGCGTCCTCGGGCAGGCCTCGGCGATGAGCCAAGAGATGTTCAAGGGGCAGATCACCGCTGTTGCCGCCTCCGGCTTGGTGGGGCTGTTCAGCCTCTTCAACATGGGCGGCCGCTTCGCTTGGTCGTCGATTTCGGATTATCTTGGGCGCAAGAACACCTATTTCGTCTTCTTCGCGCTCGGCACGGTGCTCTACGCGCTGGTGCCGCATAGCGGCACGATCGGCA
Source organism: Pseudomonadota bacterium (assembly GCA_046724035.1). Classification (GTDB taxonomy): domain Bacteria; phylum Pseudomonadota; class Alphaproteobacteria; order ATCC43930; family CGMCC-115725; genus DATARH01. The sequence continues at coordinate 4,013 of JBKOVT010000250.1, forward strand.
GCGTCGCGCTCTTTGTGTTCTGCTATGCCGTGATCTTCAGCATGTATGGCGGCGGTTTCGCGACCGTCCCGGCCTATCTCCGCGACATCTTCGGCACGCGTTATGTCGGGGCCATTCACGGCCTCTTGCTGACGGCGTGGTCGATGGCCGGGATCTTCGGGCCGGTATTGGTCAATTACATCCGCGAGTACAACATCACGCACGGCGTCGCGCCGGCGCAGGCCTACAACATCACGATGTATGTGATGGCGGGGCTTTTGGTCATCGGCTTTATCTGCAACGCCTTTGTGCGGGCGGTGGACCCCCGGCACTACCTCAAGGAAACGGAGCGGGGCGGCGTCGCGCCAGCGGCCGCTCCGGCGGGAGAATGACGATGGCGAACGATCGACGGGCGCCCAACGCTCGAGCGAGCGCGGCGACGGGCAACGGGCTCAAACTGGTGTTGGCCTGGGGGTTTGTCGGGATCCCCTTGGCCTGGGGCGTCATCCAGACGCTGGTGAACGCGATCAAGGCTTTCCACTGACGGATCGCGCCTAGCCGGCGCTGTCGGCGGTGTCGAGGACCGCGTTCAGGAGCACGTTGCAGCCGGCGGTCAAATCCTCGGGCTTGGCGTCCTCGATCTCGTTGTGGCTGATGCCGCCGACGCACGGGACAAAGATCATCGCGGTCGGCGCGACCCGCGCCATGTAAACGGCGTCGTGCCCGGCGCCGCTGATGATGTCCTGATGCGGGTAGCCCTGTGCCGCCGCGGCGTCGCGCACTTTGCCGACCAGGCGCGGCTCGAAGGGAGTCGGCGGGAAATACCAGAACTCCTTGACGTCCACGTCGAGCTTCTGCGTCGCCGCCGCGACGGCGCAGGCGTCGCGCAACTCTTCGTCCATCGCGGTCAGGACGGCATCTTCGGGATGGCGGAAATCGACGGTCAGGAAAACGCGGCCCGGGATCGTGTTGCGCGAATTAGGGCTGACCTCGACAAACCCGACCGTCGCGCAGGCATAGGGCGCATGCGCGTGGCCGATCTTGTTGACGGCGTCGATCATGCGCGCGGCGCCGACCAGCGCATCGCGGCGGCGTGGCATCGGGGTCGGGCCAGCATGCGCCTCTTGGCCCCTCACGGTGATCTCATACCAGCGCTGCCCCTGCGCGCCGGTGACGATGCCGATCGGCAGACCGGCGGCTTCGAGGATCGGCCCTTGCTCGATATGCGCCTCGAAATAGGCGGCGACCGCGCGGCCGCCGACCGGCGCCGGGCCGGCAAAGCCGATGCGTTCGAGCTCGCCGCCGAGAGTGAGATTGGGCGCATTGTTGTCGCGCGTCGCGAGCGCGGTATCGAGCTCGAACACGCCGGTGAACGCGCCGGAGCCGACCATCGCCGGCGAAAAGCGCGAGCCCTCCTCATTGGTCCAGGCGACGATCTCGATAGGCGCCTCGGTCTCGTAGCCGAGATCGTTCAAGGTGCGCACGAGCTCGAGCCCTGCCATAACGCCATAGGCGCCGTCGAAGCGGCCGCCGGTCGGCTGCGTGTCGAGATGGCTGCCGGTCACGACCGGCGGCAATGCCGGGTTGCGGCCGGGGCGGCGCGCAAAGATGTTGCCGATCTTATCGATTGTGACCGTACAGCCCGCCTCTTCGCACCACCGGATAAAAAGGCGCCGCGCCTCTCCGTCGAGGTCGCTGGCGGCGAGCCGACACACGCCGCCTTTTGCGGTCGCGCCGATCCGCGCCAATTCCATCAGGCTCGCCCACAGCCGCTCGCCGTTGATTGTCAGATTGCGCATGCCGCCTCCGTATTCCGAGCCGAGACTATCTCATCGACCGGGATCGCGGCTAATATCGCCGGCATCTTCCGTGCGAGCGGAGAGGACGATGCAGACCTGGTACCATTGCGAAAACGTCTATCCCTTTGTGCCGCAGGAGGTGCTCGATCGCGCCGAGTCGGTGCGTGCCAGCCTGCCGAACAGATACTGCGACCCGAAGATCGCCGCCGATCTGTTCCATGAATGCCTCGACGAGCACCTGTTGTGCGACGATCTCGGCGTCAACATCGTCTCGATCGAGCATCACTCGGGCATCAACAGCCTCTACGGCGCGAGCACGATGATCCTCGGGATCATCGCGCGCCAGACGAAGAACGTGCGCATCCTGTCGCTCGGCACACTCGTTTCGGTGCGGCCGGACCCGGTGCGGATTGCCGAGGAATACGCGACGGCCGACGTCCTCTCGCGCGGCCGGCTCGAGATCGGCTTTGTCAAATCGGGCGACAGCGAGATGGTGTCGGGCAACGCCAACCCCGTCGGTTACGTCGACCGCTTCTGGGAAGCAATGGACGTCATCAAGTTGACGCTGACGTCGCATGACGGGCCCGTCAGCTACGAGGGCAAGCATTTCACGCACCGCCACATCAACATCTGGCCGCCGGCCTATCAGCGGCCGCACCCGCGCTTCTGGGCCGCCACGGGCGACCCCGAGACCTCGGCCGAATTGGGCCGGCGCGGCTATATCAACGCGCTTGTGCTGCGCGGCCCGGAGGCGTCGAAGCGCGCCTTCGACTCCTACCGCAAGGCGCGGCAGGAAGCCGGTCTTCCCGCCCCCGGCACCGACAAATTTGCCTATGCGGCGCTCTGCTATGTCGGCGACACCGACGAGGAAGGACTTGAGGTCGGCAGCAAGCTCTTGTGGTTTCTCAACACCAGCCTCAAGCAGTCGCCGCAGATGTCGAAATTCCTGCCCGGCCGCAATTCGCCGGAGATGGCGCCCAACATCTGGCGCACCACCGGCGCGCGCGGCCGCCCGGCCGACCAGCTGATCGGCATCACCCCGGAACGCGCTATCGAGCGCGGCATCCTCGTCGCCGGCAACCCCGATACGGTCTATCGGCAGATCATGGACATCTACGACAAGGTCGGCGGGTTTGCGCATTTCATCTTTGTCGGCCGCTCCGGCTTCCTGACGCATGAGGAGGCCAACAAGGGCATCCGGCTGATGGCGAAGGAAGTTTTGCCGCGCCTGCCGGCGGCGACCGCCACGCCCGACGACGTCGCCCCGGTCCCCGCCGCCGCGGAATAACTCGCAACGAGGAGAACGCCGATGAACGACGCGACAACACCCTGGGTCGATCCCGAACTGATCGCGGCCGGAAAATTATTGCAGGAGAAGGGTCTCGTCGCGCCCGACCGCACCGTCGCCTCGATCTCCGAGGTGCGCGCCGCGACCGACCGCATCGGTGCCTTTCTCGGCGAAGGCTCGGTGCCTCTCAAGAATGAGCGCGATCTGTCATTGCCCGGACCGCACGGTCAGGTGCCATGCCGTCTCTATCTGCCGGACGGCATCGAGCGCCCGCCGCTGATCGTCTATGCGCATGGTGGCGGCTTTATGCAGGGCAATATCCCGAGCTGGGATCATTTCCTGCGCGATCTCGTGCGCCAGAGCGGCGTCGCGGCATTGTCGGTCGATTATCAACTATCGCCCGAGGTCAAATTCCCGGTCGCCTACGAGGAATTCCTCGCGATGACGCGCCTCGCCGCGCGCGAGGGCGCTGGCTTTGGCATCGACCCGAGCCGCATTGCGGTCGGCGGCGACTCCGCCGGCGCCAACCTGGCGCTCGCCGCGGCGCTGGCGATGCGCGATGCCGGCGAGCGGGCGCTCAAATTCCAGCTCTTGATCTACGGTGTCTATTCGACCGACAGCGACAGCCCGTCCTGGCAGCGCTTTGGCCAGGGCGCCGGCCTCTCACAGGCGCAGATGCGCTGGATCTGGGAGACCTATCTCGAACGCCCGGAGCAGCAGAAGGATTGGCGCGCCGCGCCGATCTTGGCCGATCTGAAGGGCGTCGCGCCGGCCCATCTGATTGTCGGCAGCCTCGACCCGCTGCTCGACGACAGCAACAAGCTTGCCGCGGCGCTAAAAGATGCCGGGGTGCCCTGCCAATTGACGGTCTATCAGGGCATCAATCACGGCTTTATCCGGTATGGAAAGCTGATCGGCACCGCGCGCCGCGCGATCGCCGACGGCGCCGCCGCGCTGAAAGCGGGCCTCACCCACTGAAGGCGGTCATTCCGGGATCGGCTGAAAGCCGAGGCCCGGAATCCATGAACACGGGCCTCTGGAAAATGGATTCCGGGCTCGCGGCTGTGCCGCGCTCCGGAATGACGTCACAGGATAGCTTCGTGCGGATTGGAAGCGGG
>JBKOVT010000146.1:0-7870 GCA_046724035.1 Pseudomonadota bacterium
GACAATGGTCAGTGCCGCCGTCGCGCCGAGGACGATCCAGCCGCCGGTATAGACGCCACCGAGTTCGAGGCCGTAGCCGGTATCCCAAAGCAGATGCCGGATCCCGTTGCACAGATGGTAGTAGAGCGACACGCTCCATCCAAACAGCAGCAACAGCCCGATCCACGAGCCTAGAAAATGCTGGATCGCGGCATAGGGCTCGGGTCCATCGGAAGCGGCGCCGAGCCACGATACGAGCAAAATCGTCCCGACGCTCAGCGCAACACCGGCCGCGCGATGCAGGATCGACATGACCGAGGTCAGCTGCCAGCGATAGATTTGGAGATGCGGCGACAGCGGCCGCCCGGCGGGGCTCATCAAAGGTTCCGGCGAAAATCCAGCCTCTAGCTTGACTTAGACCGCACCCCCAGGGGTGTCAACGCAACCGGCCCGGCGCAATTTGCTGCGCTGCCATGAGACAATCGCTGGCGTGGCAGGCGATCAGCTCAGCTTCAGCTCGCGCAACTGCTTCACATCGGCGCGGCCGGCGCTGAGAATATAGCCGACATCGGAGCCGCCGGTCAGATAGCGGACGCCAAGCCGCAACAGCCAGCTCTGAAACTCGAAATCGTGGCGCACGCCGCCGACCCCCATCGCCTTGCCGCGGCTGCGCGCCGCCTTGGCGACGGTCTCGAAGGCCGCGCGCATGCGCTCATGCGTGTACTGGCCGGGAATGCCCATCTCGGTCGAGAGATCGCTCGCGCCGATATGCAAAACATCGATGCCCTCGACCGCGGCGATCGCATCGGCATTCGCGACCGCCTCGGGCGTTTCGATCATCGCCATCAGCAGGGTCTCGTCGTTGAGCCGGCGGCATACCTCGGCCTGGCCGAGCGCCGCATAGCCGAGTGCCGGGCCGCTGCCAAAGGCCGAGCGATGGCCTTTGGGGGCGTAGAGGCAGGCCTCGACGATGGCCTTCGCCTCGGCGGCGTTCTGGACATGCGGCACCATGACCCCCTGGGCGCCGCAATCGAGGATGCGGGTTGCGTCATGTGGGTCATGCGAGGTGACGCGCGCGATCGGCGTGATCCCCATCCCGAGCGCCGCGACGCACACTGATGCCGCGGTCTCGAGCGAAGTCGGGTTGTGCTCGAGATCGATATAGACGGCGTCGAAGCCGCAGGCCGCCGCGATCATCGCGATGTTCGGGGTGCGCAGCTGGTTGACCCCCATGCACAGCACGAGCTCGTTCGCGGCGAGCTTCTGTTTCGCGAGATTCTGTCCGATCGCGGTCGGCATGGCGCGGCTCCTCCATCGTCAGTCGCCGGAGCATCCCGCGCTTACGCCCTGCGCGCAACCGTACTCAGCGGCAGCACTCACCACACCGGTTTGGCGCCCCAGGCGAGAAAGCCGTCATTCTTGAGGCCGGCCTTGCCGTACCGCAGCGGCTCGCCGTCGAGCCCGAAGACATGCCCGCCGGCGGCTTCGAGCACCGCCTGGCCGGCGCAGGTATCCCATTCCATCGTCGTGCCGAAGCGCGGATAGCAATCCGCCTCGCCCGCCGCCAGCACGCCGAATTTGAGGGCGCTGCCGCAGACATGCCGCTCCAGCACCGGCTTGCCTTCGAAATATTCGGCGAGCCGGCGGCTGTTCTCGTGGCTGCGGCTGTGGATGACGACGACGCCTTCGGGCGGGGGTACGCGCGTGCGGATCGGCTCGAAGCTGCCGCCGTCGCGCCGCCGCATCGCGGTGCCGGGCCCCTGCGCGACATAGGTCACATCGATAGCCGGGCCGTGCACGACGCCGAGCACCGGCCGGCCGTTCTCGACGAGGCCGATCAGGACCGCGAACTCGCCATTGCGCGCGACAAATTCCTTGGTGCCGTCGAGCGGATCGACGACCCAGAAGCGGGCCGCCGGCTCGGCGAAACCCGCTTCCGGCACGGTTTCCTCGGAGACGACCGGGATATCGGGAAAGGCCTTGGTCAGCATCTCGACGATGACCCGCTCCGAGGCGAGATCGGCTTCGGTGACCGGCGTCTTGTCGTCTTTTTGCGTGACCTCGAACGGGTCGGCATAGACCCGCATGACCGCCTCGCCGCCGGCCAAGGCGGCGCGCAATGCCATGTCGAGCAGCGGATCGAATGCCATGCCTACGCCGCCTTTCGCGGCATCGCGTCGCGCATCGCGCGCCACAGCCGCTCGGGGGTCAACGGCATGTCAAGATGGTCGATCCCCAGCTCGGCCAGCGCATCGACAACGGCATTCACCAGGGCTGGCGGCGCACCGATCGCGCCGGCCTCGCCCGCGCCTTTGACGCCGAGCGGGTTTGTGCGGCATGGCACGACGTTGTAGGAAAATTCAAGCGCCGGCAGCGTGTCGGCATGCGGGATCGCATAATCGGTCAAATTGCCCGTCAGCAATTGCCCGCTCTCAGGATCGTAAACGGTGCGCTCCAGCATCGCCTGGCCGACACCCTGCGCGATCCCGCCATGCACCTGGCCCCGCAACAGCAGCGGGTTGATGACAACGCCGAAATCGTCGACGACGAGATAGCGCAGAATATCGATATGGCCGGTCTCGGGGTCGATCTCGACCTCGCAGAGATGACAGCCATTCGGGAAGGTCGGCTGCGGCGGCGTGAAATGACCGCTCTCGGCAAAGCCGGGTTCGAGCCCCGGCGGCAATTGCGCCGGGTTGAAGGCGGCGCGCGCCACCGCATCGAGCGACACCGAACGGTCGGTCCCCGCGATCGCAAACATGCCGTCATCGAAAGAAATGTCGGCCTCGGCCGCTTCCAGCATATGGGCGGCGATTTTCTTGCCCTTGTCGATGAGCTTGTCGGCGGCATGCATCAGCGCCGCCCCGCCGACCGGTAAGGAACGCGAGCCGCCGGTGCCGCGGCCAAAGCCGATCATCGCGGTGTCGCCCTGCAGGACCCGGATCTTGTCGAAGGAGAGGCCGAGCCGTTCGGCGGCGAGCTGCGTGTACGCGGTCTGGTGACCTTGGCCGGAGGATTGTGTGCCCATCAACAAGGTCAACGTGCCGGCCGGGTCGAAGCGCAATTCGGCGAATTCGTCGGGCGGAAAGCCGGATTGCTCGATATAGACGGCGTGGCCGAGCCCGCGATAACGGCCGCGCGCTCGCGACTCGGCTCGTCGAGCGGCAAAGCCCGCGGCATCCGCGGCGGCGAGCGCATCCTGCATGTTGCGGCCGAAATCGCCGCTGTCATAGACGAGCCCGAGCGGCGTCGTGTGCGGCATCGCCGCGGGCCGGATGAAATTGCGCCGGCGCAATTCGTCGGGCGTAACGCCGAGTCGGCGCGCCGCGACATCGATGAGCCGCTCCAGCGCATAGGCCGCTTCCGGCCGCCCGGCGCCGCGATAGGCATCGACCGGAACCGTGTTCGTGAAAACGCCCGTCGAGACGACATGAATCGCCGGGATCGCATAGACGCCGCTATGCATGACCGCGCCCGAAAAGGTCGGGATCTCCGGCGCAAAGTTCGACAGATAGGCGCCCATATTGGCGATGATCTCGACCGACAGCCCGGTGAAACGCAGCTCGTCGTCGAGCGCCAGATCGAGGCGCGTGACGTTGTCGCGTCCCTGCGTATCGGTGACGAACGCTTCCGAGCGGTCGGCGACCCACTTCACCGGTCGGCCGACCTTTTTCGCCGCCCACAAGACGAGCACATGCTCCGGATACAAAAACAACTTCATGCCGAAGCCGCCGCCCACATCCGGCGTCACGACGCGGATGCGGTTCTCCGGGATCTTCAAGACATGCTCGGCGAGCAGATTGCGCACGAAATGCGAGCCCTGCGTCGAGCTCCACAAGGTATAAGCATCCTCGCCCGGATCGTATTCGCCGATCGCGCCGCGCATCTCCATCGAATTGACGATGACGCGGTTGTTGACGAGCGTCAGCGAGATGCGGTGACGAGCCGCCGCAACAGCGCGCTGCACCGGTCCAGCCTCGCCGACCTCCCATTCGAAGCAGCGATTGCCGGGGTGCTCGTCCCATACAGCCGGCTGACCCGGGTCGAGCGCGTGCGCGGTGTCGGTCATGGCGGGCAGAGGCTCATAGTCGACCGCTATCTCGTCGGCGGCGTCGCGCGCGAGGGCGGCGGTTTCGGCAATGACAAGCGCCACAGCGTCCCCGACATGCCGCACGCGGCCCTGCGCCAGAGCCGGCCGTGGCGGCATCGCGATCGGCGACCCATCGCGATTGGTCAGCCCGGTCGCGCAGGGGATCGTCCCGAGGCCGTCTTTCGCCAGATCCGCACCGGCTAATACGGTAATCACGCCCGGTGAAGCCGCGGCCGCGGCGATGTCGAGCGCGCGGATCCGGGCATGGGCATGCGGCGAGCGCAGGATGGCGGCATGGGCCTGGCGCGACGTCGCGATGTCGTCTAGGTAGCGACCATAGCCCGTCAGGAAGCGCCGATCCTCGATGCGTCGGATCGGCTGGCCGATGCCGAACTGCTTCATTCCCGCCCTCCGCGTGGCAGCGATTGCAACATAGGCAGCGCCGCCGGCCCCGTCCATGCCGTGTCAAATGTGCGATTTGCGGGAAGGAACTCGCCTTCATTGACGTTGTTGTGCGGCATTGATCTGCGTCAATCGGAGGATCGGAGGACCGCTATGAAGAGGGGAACCGTAGCCTTAGCCGGGGTGCTGCTGGCCGGAAGCGTCTGGATGCAGCCGGCCGCGGCGCAAGGCCTGCCGCAGGGCTCTTACCTGGGCAGCTGCGCAGGTGCAGCGCTGCGCGGCGATACGCTCGTCGCGACCTGTCGCCGCGCTGATGGCCGCGAGCAGCGAACCTCGTTGCCGGATGTGCGCCGCTGCGTCGGCGATATCGGCAACAACAATGGCAATCTGCAGTGCAATTACGGCGGCGGCCGGGCCGGGCCAGGGCCGGGTTATGACGACCGCCGCCGCGGCGAACCCGGTTATGGCGAGCGTCGCTATGGCGAGGAAGCGCGCGAGCGGTGCTTCGGATTGCGTCGCGAAGCCGACGATTTGCGGGCCCGCCTAGACCGCGAGTTCAACCCCATGGAGCGGGCGCGGACCGAGGGGCGTCTGCGCGAGGTCCGCGAGCAGGAAGAGCGCATGGGCTGCCGCCGGTAGCAGCAGGGGCATTCGCGGCGGCGAGACGCCAAGTCGCGCGCCTTCGCATCCGCTCTTCCGGGTCCGAAATCCGGCACCCGGTTAGGCGCCTCGCTGTTCCGAACTCGCCATTTCGGGCGAAGCCCGGGATCGCGGGGCGCAGCATGTTCGCGCTGTTGACGTGGATCAATGCGTGCTCGTCGCGGCACTCGATCGTGTCAGTCGTGGCCGATCCAACGGGCAGTGAGATGTCAATCCGCGGCTGGATAATCCTCGGAATGAACCGCGTACGGCAAGTTGCGCAGGCCTAGCAGGCAGGCGCTGCTTGTTGTTGGACCATTCATCGCGGTCGGAAACTCATTAAATGAGGAACCTCCCGCAAGACGACATCTCCCAATTGCCGTTTGTGTGGACCCGCGGCATCGCCGCCCGCGAGACCCTGCACTACCTGGACAGGAATGGGATCGACACCGGACCGCTCCTATTAAACTGCGAGCTGTCGCGCGCTCAACTGACGCAAGATCCTGGTGGCATATCGGCCGCTTCCCAGCATCGGTTCCTCGAACTGGCCGCGGTCGAGATGGACGATCCGCTACTCGGGCTGCATATCGCGGCGGCGATGGATCTGCGGGAAATCGGCCTGCTTTTCTACCTTACGGCCTCTTCGGCGACAGTCGCGGAAGCGCTTGAACACCTGGCGCAATACGCCGCAACGACAACGGAAGAAATTCGTCTTGAGATCTCGCAGCAGCAGGGCGAGACTGTTTTAACGTTCAACCGCGTGCTCGGAATCGACGAGCCCTGCCGCCAGCATTCCGAACTCATCGCCCTCGCGTTGAACCGGGTGCTGCACAAGCTGACCAACCGCGATTTCGCGCCCGCGCGCATCGGCTTTGCGCATGCGAGGAACTCAGGTTTGCGGGAGATCCACCGCATCCTGCGCTGTCCGGTCGAGTTCGTGCAAACCGTCGACCGCTGGGTGTTGCCGCAACGAGTCATGGAACTGCCGATCGTGTCGGAGGACAGCCGTCTGCTGCAGATCCTGGAGGCGCATGCAGGCGGTATTCTGTCGGAGAGGCGCGCTCCGCCCGGGCTGCGGAGCTTGGTTGAAGACCGGCTCGTCAGTCTTCTTCCGAGCGGCCGGCCGCAAGCATCGGTGATCGCCGAACAGCTCGGCATGAGCGAGCGGTCACTGAGACGCCGGCTCCTGGAGGAGGGCACCAATTTTGCTGAGCTCCTGGATCGTCTCCGGAAACGCCTCGCGCTTCGTCACCTCGATGACGAGCACGTCTCACTGAAGCAGATCGCGTGGCTGCTCGGATATTCGGAACTGGGGGCCTTCAGTCACGCCTTCAAGCGTTGGACTGGAACGTCGCCCGGGCAGATGAGACGGCAGCGTGCCTCGGCTTCACCTTCACCTGCTTGAATAAATTTCACCGGCGTCGATTACTGCTGTTTGGCGTCGCAGTGGAAAGAGGCACATCGAGCCGCGCCAATTCGAATTCAGCATCGTCGCGATCGAACCTGCCGAGGCTGGCATGGATACAGCCGATGCACCGGCCCAACTCCCATAAATCATATTTCGTCCCGGCAATCATCGATGTCAGCAATCGCCGGTACGCCGCATCGCTTAGACGGAACAAGGACCCGTGCTTCTCAACAATTTTCGTCATGTCATCCTGCTGGGCTTTCGCAGCGCGGTGTTGTTGAAGTCGCGCTCATGTGCGCCTGCCAGAGGTCCAGATGGATCCGCCGCCGCCGGGCTGGTTGATACTTCCGGCCAAAGGTTTGATAGCCGTTACGAGAGCGCCTGAGGCGTCGACTCGAGTCGCTACTTCACGAGAGGCAAGCCGGCCCGACGTATCAAGTTTTTGGCCGGCATTATCAACCGAGCACGCCCGACTAGACCCTAGCTGAGCAGGCGGGCACGCGCCGTCAGCGGTCGTGTCCCAACCTTCTCAGGACGACATTCACGTGACCAAATCGCGCGACCCCAGCCGCTATCGTGAAGACGCGGCCCGTTTCCGACAGCGAGCCGCGGCTGCGTCGAATGATGCCGAATTACGGGATTCCTACGTTGCCGCAGCGCGGGAATTCGAGAGGCTTGCTGACCTATTGGAGCGGAAGCCAACGCCGCCAGCCCCGCCAAAACCAGCCGCTACGCTCCAAACCGGATCGAGCACGCCGCCGAAGAATATCTGGCAGCGATGCCGCGGAGCGGTGGAGCACCTTCGCGCCACCGAAGGAACGCCAGAGGTGAACGGCAATCACCCCTCTCCGACACGGATAGTCACGGTCCTCGTGATCGATTCCGATCCCGCGGTGCGGCTCGCCGCGAAGAGCGTGCTGGAGGCGGCGGGGCTTACGGTCATCGCCGTTGCCGATGCCGCCGCTGCCTTTGAGCGGCTGGCCGTGCTCAGGGCGGATCTGGTGATCTGCGATATCGATGCGTCCGCTCCGGACGGGGGGCTCGCCATCAGCGCCATCGCCGATATCGATTCCGCGGCGCAGATATTGACGCTCGTCACGAAGCATCGGGAACCCGCGAGCGGATCGCCTTGCATCGGAAATACGCTCGAAAAGCCGTTTACCCCGAGCGAATTGCTGACAGAGGTGCGGCGCGCCCTGGCCGCCCCCCCGCGGTCAGCCTCGCCGTAGCCCATGGTCCCGGCGCAAGGCGGAATCCATTTTCACCGGCTTGTCGCCTGGCTTGCGCTCGCCAAGAAGAGCTGGCTGGGGCGGGAGGATTCGAACCTCCGTATGCCGGAATCAAAATCCGGT
>JBKOVT010000286.1:0-10678 GCA_046724035.1 Pseudomonadota bacterium
CGCCAAGGACAGCAGGAGGGCCGCCAAGACCAGCAGCGCGCCCAGCGCTTCGAAGACGCGGTATTTGACGCCGCTGAGGACGTCGCCCCAGAAGCGCACGCGGCCGCCAAAGCCGCGCATCGCCAGCTGCGCCGATCGGGCCATTCCCGGTTAATCCCCCACCCGCCGGCCGCGCAGCCTTTCCCCGAAGGCCGCGATCCAGAAGCGTCCGACTCGCCTATCTTCTTACAACACCCGGCGAATCCGTTCAAAGGCGGCGCTCAAGGTCGCCTCGTCATGGACGATCGCCAGCCGGATATAGGGCTCGCCCGGATTGGGCCTTCCCTCCGCCGCCCGCGCCGTATAGCCCCCCGGCAATACCCGGATCGCCGCGTCGCGCCAAAGTCTCAGCGCCGCCTCCTCGCCATTGCCGACGTCGAGCCACAGGAAGAATCCGCCGTCCGGCCGGTAGAAGCCGTACTGGCCGGCGAGCGCTTCCTCGGCGAGGTCGAATTTGCGCCGGTACTGGTCTCGGTTGGCTTCAACATGCGCCTCGTCGCGCCACAACGCCGCCGCGGCCGCCTGCACCGGCAACGGCACCTGGCAGCCGCCATAGCTCCGGAGATGCGCGTAATGCCCGATCAGCCGCGGATCGCCCGCCACAAAGCCGGAGCGCAGCCCGGCGGCGCTCGACCGCTTCGACAGCGAATGAAACACGACAACATTGTCAAAAAGCCCGTTCGCCCCCTGACTGTTGGCTCCTGTGCTGAGCGCGGCGCAGGCTTCCAGTGCTCCGGGTGGCGGCGCCTTGTCGTAGATCTCGGCGTAGCACTCGTCGACCGCCAGCACGAAATCGTATTCGCGCGCGAGGCCGATCGCCTCTTTCAGATAATCGAGGCTCGCGATCGTGCCCTGCGGGTTGGCCGGCGAGCACAGATAAAACAGCGCCGTGCGTTCCAGGGTCGTGCGCGGGATCCCTGCGAGATCGGGCATAAAGCGGTTGTCGCGCGTCGCGTCGAGAAACACCGCTTCGGCGCCGGCCATCGTCGCCGCGCCGTTGTAGACGAGATAGTAGGGGTTTGGCACGAGCACGACCGGCTGCTGGCCGCGCTTCTCGCGCGGCACGACCAGGCTCGAAAACAGATAGAGACCCTCCTTGGTGCCCGCGAGGGTGAGGATGTGCTTGTCGGGGTCGAGGGCGCTGGCCGGCAGTCGGTAGCGCCGCGTCAGCCAATCGGCGATCGCGCCGCGTAAATCCGGCGTGCCATTCATCGGCGGGTACTGGTTCCACTTGTCGGCGTTGGCCGCCAATGTCGCGGCGAGAAGCGGCGGCGGCTGGTGTTGCGGCTCGCCCAATGACATCAGGATCGGCGGATCGTTGACCCGCGGCGTCACAGGGTTCAACAGCGTCCGCAACGCCTCGAACGGATAATCGGAAAGGGTATCGAGCTGCGGGTTGAGCGGCACGCGCCATCCTGCCGGCGAGGGGAAACCGGCCGCAGGTTACGCGATCACCCCAACAATGTCATTCCGGGCTCGCCGCCTTTTGCGGCGCGCGGGAATGACGAAGTAAAAGAAAGGCGGCCGGCGCCGCATTCGGCCGGGCCGCCTCTCTTAGGACAGCGAAAGCGTTATTCGGTGTGGCAGACCTTCACGGTCTTCATCGCGCTCTCGGCCTCGGTGCGGGTGTGATAGACCGTCCCAGCGGGGCCGACGACCGTATACTCGCTCGCGGTCGGCTGCTTATCCATGATCTCGCACTTCTTGGTCTTGACGTCCTGCACGACGTAGTAGGACGTCGTGCTTGTCTGCGCCGCGGCCGGCAGCGCAAAGCCGACAAGAAACGCGCCGACCAGTGCAAAATTGACCTTCATCCTCGCTCTCCTGGTAGCAGGTGCTATCTCGGAGAACAGGCCGATCCGAGCCAAGTTCCTGGTTGCGCCTCTTGGGTCGTCGGGAATCCCATCGGGCGCGAGGCGGAGGCGCGATTGCACCCTCCGCCCCGTCCCTCCTCTCCGGCTGGCAGCGCCGGCGCGCAAATCGTCAGGCGGCTTGGTTGTGCTGCTCGCTCGGCCGTGCGATGCCGCGCAATGCTTTGGCGGCGTTCGCTTCCTTCTTGGCGAGATCGCTGAGCGAGACGATGCCGACGAGCCGCTTCTCGCGGTTCACGACGGGCAGGCGCCGCACCTGGATCTCGGCCATATTCTGGCAAATGTGCTGAATATCTTCGTCCTCGAAGCAGTACATCACCTCATCGGTCATCGCGTCGCGCACCCTGGCGTCCGGGCCGTTGCCATCGGCGATGCCGCGCACCGCGATGTCGCGGTCGGTGATCATGCCGATAAGCCGATCGCCGTCGGCAACCGGCAGCACGCCGCAATCGCATTCCTTCATCATCTGCGCGGCGTGGCGCAGCGTATCGTCGGGGCTCGTCAGGTGAGCGGTGCGAGTCATGACGTCGCGGATCTTCATAGCCGACCTCCTTTTCAGAGAAGGGCTTGCGTCCCGGCGATGGTCAGAGCGTAAGCGCCGGGGCGCCGCCCAGCATTGGCCTCGATCTCATGTCGAGGCCTGTTTCCTACGTTTCCCAACACGGTGCCGCTGAGGCTGTTCCGCTCTCGGCGGATACGTTCATGCTGACCGCCGCCTTCGCGCGAACCGGCAGCGCCGGCGAATCTCGTTGACGCTAGCGATAATCTCCAGCGGCGTTAAAGCCGGCGTCTTCCGCGAGAACGCCCTTGCCGGGAACGTAATTGACTTCGATCCGCGTACCGATCGGATCCTCGAACAGCACCGAATAATATCCGGGCGCCCAGGGGCCGCCCTCCGGCGTATGGACGATCTTGGCTTCCTGCTCGCGCAGAAAGGCGAACACCTTGTCGACATCCTCGCGGCTGCGGGCGCGAAAGCAGAAATGATGCAGCCCGACACTTCCCTGCGCAAACCGCTGCCCCTCATATTCGGGATTGCAGCGACCCACTCCGACCGCCGTCCGGCCGCCCACATAATAGATGCTGTCCTCGCCGGAGAAGACGCGGGTCAGCCCCAGAAACGACAGCAGCGCTTCATAAAACGGCCGGCATCGCTCCCATTCGCTGACCGCCAAGATCACATGCGCCATGCCGTTGATTTCGATCATCGCGGCTGTCCATCGTCCTTAAGAGACCTGCGCCAGTTCGCGTGCTCGGACCGAGCGCGCGGCGGCGAGGTGGTCCTTCGCCAATACGGTATAGACCGCCGGCAGCACGAACAATGTGAACAGCGTCCCGATCGACATGCCGGCGACGACGACGACGCCAATCGAGAAACGGCTTGCTGCGCCCGCGCCCGATGCGGTCAACAGCGGCACGAGCCCGACGACCATCGCCGCCGTCGTCATCAGGATGGGGCGCAGCCGCACGCGCGCGGCGCGCTCGATGGCGCGGCGGCGGTCGAGCCCTTCCGTCACCTGCAGCTGGTTGGCAAACTCGACCATCAGAATGCCGTGCTTGCTGATGAGCCCGATCAGTGTCACGAGTCCGACCTGCGTATAAATGTTCATCGTCGCCAGCCCCGCGAACAGCGGGAACATCGCGCCGCAGATCGACATCGGCACGCTGACGAGGATGACGAGCGGGTCGCGCAGGCTCTCGAACTGTGCCGCCAGCACGAGAAAGATGATGATCAGCGCGAACACAAACGTGACGACGAGCTGGCTCCCCTCCTGCACATATTGCCGCGCATCCGACAGGTAATCGTGGCTGAATCCGGACGGCAATTTGGCCGCCTCTTTTTCGAGGAAATCGACCGCCTGGCCCATGGTTACGCCGGGCATCGGCACGGCTTGGAATGTCGCTGAGTTCAGCTGGTTGTAGCGGGTCAGCGCGTTCGGCGCGGTTTTGGTCGAGACCTTGACCAGATTGGAGAGCGGCACCGGCTGCCCTGCCGCTGAGGTCACGTAATATTCCGTCAATGTGTCTTGCGTCAGCCGCTGGGTGCGCGGCACCTGCGGGATCACCTCATAAGAGCGGCCGCCGAGATTGAAGCGGTTGACGTAATTCTCCCCGACCAGCAATGCCAGCGTGTCGCCGATCGCCTGCATCGTGATGCCGAGCTCATTCGCCTTGTCGCGGTCGATATCGACGCGGATCGTCGGCTGGTTGAAGGCGAGATCGCTGTCGGTGACGATGAAGAGGCCGCTCTTGCGCGCGGCGGCCTTGATCTGTTCCATCGCTTGAAAGATCGGCACGAAATCGCCGGTCGAATCGATGACCATCTGCACCGGCAGGCCGCCGATCGAGGCCGGCAGCGGCGGCAGCGAGAACGCAAACGCATTCATGCCCTCGACCGCGCTGACCTTTTGCTGCAATACCGTCTTGATCTGCTGCGCCGAGCGCGCGCGCTCGCCCCACGGCTTCAAGATGACGCCGGCGATCCCTTGATTGGGTCCGAACCGGCCGTTGACGACAAAGCGCAACTCGGCTTCCGCGATCGAGGTAAAGGCCTTGTCGAGCTCATCGCCATAGGAGTCGAGATAGTCGAGATTGGCGTATTGCGGCCCCTTTGTCAGCGCGAACAAGACGCCCTGGTCTTCCTCCGGCGCCAGCTCCTTGCTGGTGTTCAGGTACATAAAGCCGAGCGCGACAAACACCGCGGCCGCGAACAACGCGGTCACCGGCCGATAATTCAGTGAATGCTCGAGCCGCGTTCCGTACCACTGCGCGAGCCGCGAGAAGGTGCCGTCGATGATGCGCGCAAAGCGCCCTTGCGTCATCGTGCGGCTGAGGAGCAGCGAGCACATCATCGGCGACAAGGTCACCGCGACGACGCCGGAGATGATGACGGCGCCTGCCAAGGTGAAGGCGAATTCGCGGAACAGCGTGCCGGTGACGCCGCCGAGAAAACCGATGGGGGCGTAGACCGCCGCCAGGGTCAGGGTCATCGAGATGACGGGGCCGGCGATCTCGCGCGCGCCGATCAGCGCCGCCTGCGCCGGGCTCTTGCCCGCCTCGATATGGCGATAGACGTTTTCGAGCACGACGATCGCATCGTCGACGACAAGCCCGATCGCCAGCACCATCGCGAGCAGCGTCAGCAGGTTCAGGCTGAACCCGAGCGCTGACATGATAATGCCGGCGCCGACCAGGGAGAGCGGGATCGTCACGATCGGGATCAGCACCGCGCGGAAGCTGCCGAGGAACAGAAAGATGACCACCACGACGATGACGACCGCCTGCCCGAGCGTCATCTGCACCTCGTCGATCGAGGCCTGGATGAAACGCGTCGAATCGTAGGCGACCTGCATCTTGACCGAGGGCGGCAGGTTGCGCTGGATTTCCGGCAACAGTCCGCGAATCCCGGCGACGATCGATAGCGGGTTCGCGGTCGGCGTCGCCTGGATGCCGATAAAGACGGCGTGCTGCCCGTTCATCGCGACGCTCGATGTCCAGCTCTGCGCGCCGAGATCGACCGTCGCGATGTCCTCCAGACGCACAAGCGCCTCGTTCGACGATTTGACGACCATGCGCTTGAATTGATCGACATCGACAAGGCCGGTGCCCGCCTCGACATTGGTGACCGTGTAAAAGCCTTTCGCCTGGCCCGGCGCCGATTGGTAATTGTTGGCGCGGATCGCGAGCGCGACATCATTGGCGGAAATGCCGCGCGCCGCCATGCGCGCCGGATCGAGCCACAACCGCATCGCAAAGGTCTGGCCGCCGAGAATATCGGCCGAGGCAACGCCGTCGACGGTCGACATCAGCGGCTGCACGACGCGCGTCAGAAAATCCGAGATCGCCGCGCTCGACAGATCGGCGCTGGAAAATCCGATATACATGACCGCCGTCGTCTGGCCGGTCGATTTCAGGATGATCGGGTCCTGCGCTTGGTTCGGGATCAGGTATTTGACCTGCTGCACCTTTGCCATGACATCGGTCATCGCCTGGCTCGGATCGTAATTGAGCCGGATGTAGGCGGTGACCGTGCTGGTGCCCTGGATCGAGTTCGAGGTGAGATAATCGATGCCTTCGGCGGTCGCGACCGCCTGCTCGATCGGCGTCGTGATAAAGCCCTGGATCAGATCGGGCGAGGCGCCGGGATACGCGGTCGTGACCGTGATCGTCGTGTTGTAGAGCCGGGGATACTGCCGGATCTGCAGGCCCAGCATCGCCTTCAGCCCGATCAGCAGAATGAGCAGGCTCACGACGAGCGCCAATACCGGCCGCTTGATAAAGATATCGGTGAATCTCATGACAACAGATCTCTAGCGCGATCGAAGCGAAGGGCTTCGCAAAGGACGCAAAGGCGTGTCAGCGGCTGATCCGCCATCGCGCCCTTTGCGCATTCCTGGCGTCCCTCGCGTTACCTGAATTCAGTGCAGGGTCGGGTTGGCCGGCGGCTGCGGTGGCGGGTTGCCGGTGACGATGACCTGCGCGCCGTCCTGCAATTTGACCTGACCGGCGGCAACGACCTGATCGCCCGCCTTGAGCCCGTCGAGGATCGCCGCCTTGCCTTCCCAGCGCTGCCCGACCTTGACCGGTGTGCGGTGGGCTTTGAGGATCGGCTTGCCGTCGGCGCCGCTACCCTCCTCGCGGATCACATAGACGCTGTCGCCATAGAGCGTGTAATCGACCGCGGTCTCGGGCAGCACGACCTTGTCGGGCTCGGCCGGCAGCGCGACCGCGGCGTTGACGAACATGCCCGGCAACAGCGCCTCGTCCGCGTTGGCGAGCGTCGCCTGCGCCGTCAGGGTGCGCGTCTCGGTGCGGATCTGCGGCTCAATTGTCGTGATAGTCGCGGTGAAGGTGCGTCCCGGGAAGGCGTCGGCCGTGACATTGACCTTCTGCCCGAGTTGGATCTGTCCACGCCAGGTCGAGGCAAGCGTGAAATTGACATAGAGCTCTTTGAGATCGGTCAGCGTCACGACCGCGGCGCCCGGGCTGACATATTGCCCAACCTCGATTTGCCGGATGCCGAGCCGACCGGCAAAGGGCGCGCGGATCAGCTTCTGGCCGATCAGCGCCTGGGTCTTGGCGATCTGCGCCTTTGCTTGATCGAGCTGTGACTGGTTCTGGTCGACCGTCTCGCGCGAGGCGAACTGCTTGTTTGCCAGTTGCGAACTGCGCTGCAGCGACAAGGTCGCCAAGTGCGCCTGCGCTTCGTAATTGGCGAGGTCGCCCCTTTCCGGCGCGTCATTGAGCTGTACGAGCGGATCGCCTGCTTTGACGGTCGCGCCAGGGGTGAAGTAGATCGCCGTCACCTTGCCGCCGATCTCGGGCGTGATCGTTACCTGATGCACCGCCGCGAGCGACCCGATCGCCGCCGCAAAGCGAGGCACGCTCTGCGTCACGGCTGCGACCGCGGCGATCTGCGCCGGCGGCGGCTTGTTGTTTGCGAAAAAAGTCGCGATCATTTTCGACCGGTACCAATTGAAGCCGTACAACGCGCCCAGCACGACGAGCAGCGCCAGCCCGACGATGACGAACCAGCGCACGGTCCGCGGCCGACCGAGCGCCGGCCGGTCCATTGTGTCGCGCTGCTGCAGAAGCCCATCGGCGGTTCCGCTATCGGCGGAGGCAAACTTGATCTCGCCGTCCATCCTCTGCTCCCGAAACACTACTCGCGGCTAATCCGCCGCCGTCTTGAGCCCGCCCGCACCGGAGTTGCGTGCGGTGTGTGTGGCGATCGCTGCGTCGCTCATGCCAATCCCGCGCAGAATGAACCGGCTCGCCTCTTCGACAAGCGCCTCCGGTCCGCCGGCATAGGGTACGCAATACCGGCCAGGCAATGCCGCGATCGCGATCATCGTCGCGACATGATGGCCGAACCAGAATTGGTTGCTGCGCCAGCCCTCGCCGCTCTCGCGCGAGGCGGGCGGCGGCACGATGTCACCCGCTTGCACCGCCGCGTCGAGTGAAGCGGTGAAAAATGGCACGACTCGGGCGAACACCGCGTCGAACAATTCGCGGGCGTAATCGCCGTCTTCGAGACAGCTGTGCAAGACGAGGCGCAGCCGCGGATCGAGATCGGCCCGGTCGGCATCGTTCCCGGCCACAAAGCGCCGCACCATAAACCGCACCATTCCGACCAACGTCGCGGTCGTCGCGGGCAGCGTGGCGAGCTGCTCCAAGACCGGATCGCCCTGGCAGCCGACCTGCTGCAGGATCTCGCGGTAGAGGAGTTCCTTTGACGGGAAATGCCGGAAGAGAAGCGCTTCGGAAATCCCAGCGGCCTCGGCCAGCTCGCGCGTTGTCGTGCCCGCGAACCCTTTGCGCGCGAACAGCGGCACCGCCGCGTCGACGATGGTCTGGCGGCGTTCGTCGCTATCGAGGCGTGTGGCAGCCATGATGCGCCGGAAAGTAAGCGTTCACTTACTTGGGGTCAAGAGACCGGCCTGCGGCAAAACCGGCACAAAAAGTTGGGCGGCCTCCCCCCGAAGGCCGCCCAATCAGCGATGTGGCAATGGCCGTCTACCCCCATATCCGGCCGGGATGCGCGCCACACGCAGGAGGGAAGGTCGGGCATCTCGCCCAGCAGCGCAACCGCGAAATCCCCGATCAACAGGGCTATCCACGACAATCGTCACTTGCGCCCGCTGTCGCCCGAACGATCCCCAGCCTTATGCACATTCCGGCTATTGGCGCCGCGCCTTCGGCGCCTCGATCCCGAGCAGCCGCGCTGCATTTTCGCCAAGGATCGCGCGTCGCATCGCATCATCGAGGCGGTTCGCGCTCTCGATAAACCCGATCGGGTCGGTTTCGCCCATATCGGCCGGGTAATCGGTGCCCATCAGGATGTGATCGGCGCCGTATTCCTCGACAAGATAATGCAACTGATGATGGGTGTAGACGAGCGCGTCGAAATAGAGCCGCTTGAGATAGGTCGTCGGCATTTCCTTCAGGTGCTCGCAGCAATCCGGCCGCGCCGAGGCCGCATGGTCGATGCGCCCCGAATAGGCCGGCAGATAGCCGCCGCCATGCGCGACGACAATCTTGAGCCCGGGATGATTTTCGAGAACGCCGCCGAAAATCAGGTGATGCACGGCGACGGTCGAATCGAGCGGATTGCCGATCACATTGGCGAAGTAATGCTCGCGAAACCGCTGCGCCTCGGTGAAGCCGTCGGGATGCATGAAGATGACGAGCCCCAGCTCTTCGCAGCGCGCGAAGATCGGCCGAAACCGCTCTTCCGACAGATCGGCGCCCGCAACATGCGTCATGATCTCGATGCCGCGGAAGCCCAGCGATCTGTGCAGCCGGTCGAGCTCGGCGAGCGCCAGCTCGGGCGCCTGCAGCGGCACCGTGCCGAGCCCGGTAAAGCGGTCGGGATAGCGGCCGCACATCTCGGCGATGTCGTCGTTGAGGGCGCGCGCGGTGGCGAGCCCAAGCTCGGGATCGGCGCCGTAATAGGTCTGACGTGGCACCGGTGAAATCGCCTGGATGTCGATGCCCATGTGATCCATGTCGGCGATGCGTTGCTCGGCGGACATGCCCTGCAGATGGGTGCGCTCGCCGTTCTGCCGGTTGATCGCTTGGCTGCGCTCGTTCGCGGCGGTTTCGAGAAACCAGCGTGATACCGCATCGTTGCCGGCGACCATCGCCGCGGCTTTATCGCTGCGGAGGTGGCAATGGATGTCGATCGTGAACCACTTGCCGCAGGCATGCGCCGGTCCGGGAAAGTGCCCCGGGTTCGGCGTTCCGGGTGGACGGCAGGTGAAGAGCATCGAAGACCTCGCAGCGTCTGTCGCCATCTCTTCCAGCGACAATAGCGCGCCCGATCGCTGCGATCAGCCTTCTGTGTAGCGGCGCCGCTCAGAGCCCTCGCCCATTGCGCGCTGCCTTTCGGAAAGAGGGCTAAGCCAAGGAACCTCGGGATGTGCGGGCCTGCGCTCCGAGGTCATCGGCGTCCTTGTCGAGCTCGTCGGCGATCCGGCGCAACTCGTTGGCGATATCCGGCGCGTGTTCCGCGATCTGCCTCAACTGAATCGCGGCCATCCGCATAAAGCGGATCGTGTTATCGACGGCCCGGAGCATGCGATCATCCATCGGCATCGGTCTCTTGTGTTTCGATCGTTTTCTGCAGTTGGAGGCGCCAGCCGCTCCGCCGCCCCACGTGCTTGTACCCGCGTGCTTGTGCCCACGTGCTTGTGAAAGTCGCGAGGGGGAAGCTCGCGTTTAATGCGGGTCGCGCCCGCGATGCAAATGCTCTTTTCAGCTTAACGAGTGTTGAGCGCTGTTATTCCCGGCTTCTAGCAAATTCAGTGATCCGGTCAAGAGAATTCCGGAATTCGATAGTAAAAACTGCCTCATCATTTCTTTCATCTTATTACGTCGTATGTGCGTAGGACCAGATTTGCCGCTACTGCGTTGTTGCTGTGTTTAATGTAGATGCCGCATTCGGCAACAAAAACTTACATTACGTAAAGGATGCATTTTCCTGCCTGACGTGTTCGATGGGCAGAAGGGGAGGGCAGGATGATGAGCGAGATGAACATGAACCGAGCCGAGCGCCTTCAGATCATTCTCACCGCCGAGGAGCTGACGGCTTTAGATGATTGGCGCTTTGCCAACCGGATGCCGACCCGCGCCGCGGCGATCCGGGAGCTGATGAAGCGCGGCATGGCGGTACGCCTCGAAGGCGACGGGGCCAGCCGGGCCGGCCGGCGGTCGCGCGATGTGCGGCTCGTCGAGAGACGTCCCACTGCCGGAAACGGCGCGCCGGC
>JBKOVT010000055.1:0-9561 GCA_046724035.1 Pseudomonadota bacterium
GGCAGAGCCGCTGTACTATCCCGCGACCGAGTCGGAGCGCAGCGAATTGGCGCGCGCGATCTTTGCGATTGTCGAGGATGCCGCGGCGCATGCCGCCTTCAATTCGGATCGGGACGGTTATGCCGCGCGCTTCGATCTCGACGGCGAGGAGCGGGCCGCGCTCGTCGCGCTCGACCGCGACGCGCTGCGCGAGCGGTTCCGGATCAACCCGATGCTGCTCTATCAGCTGGAAGCGCGCGCCTAACCGTGATCGGACTTCAGCCGACGCCGGGGCTGTTGGTCATATTGTCGTAGGGCGCGTAATTCGGGCCCGGGCATCCCGCCAGCATCAGAACCGCGACGAACAGCAGAGCGAATCGCAGCGCGATGAGCATGCTCGCGAGCCTTCATCCGTAGCTGCGCGAATTCCGGCACTCGCCGATATTAAGAAATTGCGCGCCGTCGCGCGTCGCCAGACACGCATTCCAATAGGTCTGCCGCGCGCCATTTTTCAGGGCGCAGACCGGCGCTGTTTGCGCGCATTCGGGCGGAGCGGGCTGCTGCGCGTCGCTCGCGACGAGCGGCAGGAAAAGCATCGCGAGCGCGGCGATGCCGGTTCGTAAGGTTCTTTGCATCGCGCGAGAGTGCCCCCGCCGGGTGCAAGCCGTCAACGGCTGCGCTATCCGGCGTTGAGGAGCTCGACAAACCGCGCCGCGGCGGCAATGTCTTCGGCGAGCCCGCGGCGGCGCGCGGCGGCTTCGGCATCCTCGCCCCACGCCTCGATTTGAAATGTTTCGTCGAGCTGCGATATGGCAAACGCGGCCGGCGCGTCGAGCCGCCCCTCCATCAGCGCCAGCGCAATGACGAGCGAACCGCAGGCGGTTGTCATCGCGTGCAAGGCGGTCAGGCGCAAATCGTCCTGCGCCGCGACCGCGGCGGCAAACGCCTTCAGCGCCGCCGGCGATTGCGGCCGCGGCACGACGCCGCTCGTCACCGCGAGCGCGGCATCGTAGCGCTGCATCGCCCAATCGATCAGCGGCTGCCATTCCGCCTGCTGGCGCGCGATCAAGGTCGGCGGGTGATCGGCGCGATAGCAGACCAGATCGGTGCCCGCGTAATTGGCGGTTTCGGCGACGACGAGGTCGCGCTGTGTGCGCGTGCGGTCGATCGCGGTCGCGGCCAGCCGGGTGAGCGGCATCGTCGCCGGGCGAACCTCGTCCTGCTGTGCGTCCCACTCCGCGGCGATCGCTTCGGCAAGCGCGGCACTCGGGACGATGAGCTCGTGTCTCGCCGGCGTGCGCATCGGCCGCCCATCGAGCGCGACGCCCCAGCCACCCTCGGCCGGACGCGCACTCGCCTTTTTGTAGACGCGCTTCACGCCGGCAATTCCAGCTCGGCAAACGGGTCGGGCACATCCGCGTCAAACCCGAAGAACTCCCACATCCGGCGCATATGCGGCGGCAGCGGCGCGGTGACGGACAATGTCCCGCCTTGAGGATGCGGGATCTCGAGCGATCGGGCATGCAGGTGAAGCGGGTGCGAGGCCGCCCCGCCCGGCAGTTGCGCGCCGCTGCCGCCATATTTGCCATCGCCGAGGATCGGCGTATCGAGCGCAGCACAATGCGCGCGCAATTGATGCGTGCGCCCCGTCACCGGCAACAATGCGAGCCAACTGGCGCGCCTTCCGGCGTGATCGACCACCGTGTAATAGGTGACCGCGTGCTTCCCGTCGGCATCGGCCTCGACGCGCTCGCGGCCGGCGCCGCCACTTTTCGACAGCGCCAGATCGATGCGGCCGCGATGCAGTTGCGGGACGCCGACGACGATCGCCCAATAGACCTTGCGCGTCGTCCTGTCGCGAAAGGCGCGCGTGAAGAACGCAGCCGCGGCGGCGTGGCGCGCGATCAGGAGGACGCCCGAAGTGTCTTTGTCGAGCCGGTGCACAAGGCGCGGCCGTTCCGTGCTGTCGAAGCGCAACCCGTCGAGCAGCGCGTCGACATGCCGATCGGTATTGGTGCCGCCCTGGACGGCGAGCCCCGCCGGCTTGTTGACCACAACCGCCCAGTCGTCGCGATACAGCACCGCGTCGCGCAATAACGCGACATCCTGCGGCCGCGCCTGCGGTTTGGCCGCGGCAGGCGGCGCGGGCGTCTCAGGCAGCGGCGGTACCCGGATCGCCTGGCCCGGCATCACGGGATCGCCGGCGCGGGCGCGCTTGCCGTCGACCCGGATCTGCCCGGTGCGCAGCAACTTTTCGAGGCGGCCGTGGCTGAGGCCCGGGTAATGCCGCTTGAACCAGCGGTCGAGCCTTGCGGTCCCGTCTTCCGACCGCACCGTCACTGTTTCGACGCCGCTCATTTCGCGGCAATCGCCCTTTGACGGAGCTTGTCCCAATAATCGAGCCGCTTCTTCACCTCGCGCTCGAAGCCGCGCTCGCCGGGCCGGTAGAAATTGCGCCGCTCGACATTGTCCGGGAAATAGTTCTGGCCGGAGAAGCCCTCCTCGGTCGCATGGTCGTACACATAACCTTTGCCGTAACCGAGATCGCGCATCAGCCGGGTCGGCGCGTTCAGGATGTGCTTCGGCGGCATCAGGGAGCCGGTCTCGCGCGCCATCTGCTGCGCTTCGCCGAATGCGACATAAGCGGCATTCGATTTCGGCGCGGTCGCGAGATAAATGACGAGCTGCGCGATCGCCAATTCGCCCTCGGGTGAGCCGAGCCGGTCATAGGCGTCCCAGGCGGCGAGCGCCTGCGAAATCGCCTGCGGCTCGGCAAGACCGATATCCTCGACCGCGGCGCGGGTCAGCCGGCGCAGGATATAGACCGGGTCCTCGCCGGCGGCGAGCATGCGCGCGAGCCAATAAAGGGCCGCGTCGGTATCCGAACCGCGCAGCGATTTGTGCAATGCGCTGATCAGGTTGTAATGGCCTTCCTGCTGCTTGTCGTAGAGCGGCGCGCGCCGTTGCACGAGCTCCGCCAATTCCTGCGGCCCCAACTCTCTGTTGCGCGGCAGACGGTCGATCTCCTCGACAAGGTTCAGCAGGAATCGCCCGTCGCCGTCGGCCATCGCGCGCAGCGCGGCGCGGCCGTCAGCGCTGAGCGGCAGCGCACGGCCGAGTTGCCGCTCGGCGCGTTCGAGGAGGGTTTCGAGCGCCGTGTCGTCGAGCCGGCGCAAGACAAAGACCTGGGCGCGCGACAGCAACGCGCCGATCAGCTCGAAGGACGGGTTCTCGGTCGTCGCGCCGACCAGGATGACCGTGCCATCCTCGACGACCGGCAGAAACGCGTCCTGCTGCGCGCGATTGAAGCGGTGGATCTCGTCGACAAAGAGGAGCGTCCCCTGCCACATCTCGCGGCGCTTGCGGGCCGCGTCGAACACTTTGCGCAGATCGGCGACCCCGGAGAACACGGCGGAGAGCGGCTCGAAAACAAGCTCCGTCCCGTCCGCGAGGAGCCGCGCGATCGTCGTCTTGCCGCAGCCTGGCGGGCCCCACAGGATCATCGAGGCGAGATGCCGGGACGCGACCATGCGGCCAATCGGCCCCTCCGGGCCGAGCAGATGGTCCTGCCCGATCACTTCGGATAGGGATCGCGGCCGCAGCCGGTCGGCGAGCGGGTGCGGTGCCTGAGCTTCAAACAGCGTGCTCATTATCCGGCTGATATGGGCCGCGCGGCTCTGCGCTGCAAATAAGCTCTAAAGCTCGGTTTTGAAAAAATCCGTCGTCCCGGCGAAAGCCGGGACCCACTGGTCAGCCGCTTCGCCACTGATAGGTGTATCCCGGCTTTCGCCGGGACGACCAGTTAGTAGGTCCTTGTCGCCGATGTAGGCCGGCGATCCGCTCAGGGCATGCAAGCCGCGGCGCCGACGAACACGTCCTCGAAGGTGGCGCGCAGCACGTTATCGACGTCGGGCATCGGGGCGGTAATGCCAAGCTGCGCCAGCGAGGTGACCCCGTGCCCGGAGCTCGTCGGATCGACGCCGCACGGCACGATGCCGCCAAAATGGTCGAGATCGGGATCGATATTGAGCGCGACACCATGATAGCTGACCCAGTGGCGCACCCGGACGCCGACCGCCGCGATCTTGTCCTCGCGGGCCTCGGGGCCGCCGGAGCGAACCACCCAGACGCCGATCCGGCCGTCGCGCCGCTCGCCCCTGACATCGAACCGCGCCAAGGTGCGGATCATCCACTCCTCGAGCCGCCACACATGGCAGCGCACATCGCGCCCGTGATTGTTCAGGTCGAGCATGACATAGGCCACCCGCTGTCCGGGCCCGTGATAGGTGTATTGCCCGCCGCGGCCCGTCTTGAAGACGGGGAGGCCTCCGGGGGCGAGCAGGTCTTCGGGCCGCGCGCTGGTGCCGGCGGTGTAGAGCGGCGGGTGCTCGAGCAGCCAGACCAGTTCCGGCGCCGCGCCGGCGCGGATCGCCGCGATACGGTGTTCCATCTCGGCGATGGCATCCTCATAAGGCACCGGACGGTCGCTCACGCGCCACTCGATTGCCGCCGCTGCGGTGCCCATATGCAGGTCCATCCGGCTTGATATGGTATCGCGCGTTTGCTAAGCACGCGCGCCATTCCTACAGCGGGATGGACGATATGCGGTCGTGGCGGAATTGGTAGACGCGCAGCGTTGAGGTCGCTGTGGAGGAAACTCCGTGGAAGTTCGAGTCTTCTCGACCGCACCAACCTGAAGCGCTCGCCAGGCGCTCGCTTTTGCAGAAATCCGAACCGGTTTGATCCCGGAGCACGAGATCAGCGGTGCTGCCTCGTCTGGCACCAGCCGCGCTCAAAGACGTTTCCAGTGACATGCGAGCCCAGGGCCCACAACCGACCCCGCCGCCGGGAACCCCGCCCGTGCCGCCGCCCGATCCGTCGCGGCCGCCGCCGATAACCGAGCCGCCGCCCCCGATCCCGATCCCTAGGCGCGATCCGCCGCCACAGCCGGTCGAGGACCCGCCGCCAGCGGCAGCTTTCGATGTGAACCCTTACTGAGGCTCGTCGTCGGCGGCGGCGAGCCGCTCCTGCTGCTCCGCCTCGTCGATCAGCCGCGCCTTGAGCCGCGCCGTTGTCGCGCTCTCGGCCAAGGCGCGCAGATGCGCCGCTTGGCGGGCGTGGTAATCGGGCACCTCCCTGGGGAGGGCACGCAGTTTATCGTCGCTCATGGGCTTCTCCCTTGCTCAGGCCAACGGGAAGATCGCTCTATTGATCCCTGAAGCAGCCCTTCCCGCTCGCGAGCGAAGCGCTCCGCGGATGGGCGCGCTTGGCATGATCATGCGGGCGACCAGCCTAAACTGCCCGGAAGCAGGGGTTTTGGAGATGACGATGCGGGGAGGCCGGGATTTCTTGGCCTCGGTTTGGTCGCCGCTTTTGGCTGCTGGTGACCCGAGACCCCGTGTCAGCACGGGCCAATCCGGGCCTCGGAAGCGCCGAACGCCGTAGCCGCCGACGATCGGCGCAGGACCGGACGGAGACCCGCCTTCGCGCGCCTCCTTATCCCCAGCAGAGCGGCCAGGGCGTGCAGACATAGGGCCGGTAATAATACGGCCCGTACGCGCCGTAGTAGTACGGCCGGTAATAGCGGTAGCGATACCCGTAATGGTACGGCCGGTAATGATTGCAAATCCACCGGTAGCCGTTGAACCAGCAGCGCGCCTCGGCTTGTTGCGGCCAGAACACGGCGGTGACGACAAGAGCGGCGAGCACGATCCCGATTTTCTTCATGGGTAATCCTGAGCAGTTATGGCGGCTGGATGAGCCGCCGGCCCCCGGCCGGCGCGCCCACCCGACCGACACATAAGGCCGATCGGATGCGCCGATCAATTGCCCGGCCTGTGTCAATTTTGCGCTTGGGTTGAGAGCCGATCCGGGCGTTACCCGCGTTTAGCCCGCTTTAACCGTAATGACCGAGGCTAAGGCTCGCGATCGGCAACCGAGCCTTCTATGAGCCTGGACATCAAGACTGGGGCGGCGCTCCGGCCCGTCGCTTTTCCGCGCGCCATGCTGCTGCCCGGTTTCGCGGCAACGCTGTTCACCGGCGCCTGCCTGCTCTTTCTGATCCAGCCGATGGTCAGCAAGATGCTGCTGCCGCATCTCGGCGGGTCGCCCAGCGTGTGGAACACCTGCATGGTGTTCTTTCAAGCGATGTTGCTGCTCGGCTACGCCTATGCGCATTGGCTCGCGACGCGGTTTGGCGGGCTCGCGCAGGCGGCGATCCATGCAGGCGTGCTGTGCATCGCCGTCTTGTTCCTACCCTTCGACCTGACGGCGCAGGTGCCGCCCGTCGATAGCAGCCCAGTGCCCTGGCTGATCGCACGTCTCGCGACCACCGTCGGACCGCCCTTCTTCGCGATCTCCGCGACGGCTCCGCTGCTGCAGCG
Source organism: Pseudomonadota bacterium (assembly GCA_046724035.1). GTDB lineage: Bacteria > Pseudomonadota > Alphaproteobacteria > ATCC43930 > CGMCC-115725 > DATARH01. Next base: position 6,363 of record JBKOVT010000055.1, read on the forward strand.
CTGGTTCTCGCGGACCGGCCACCCGGATGCCGCCGACCCCTATTTTCTCTATGCCGCGAGCAACGCGGGCAGCCTGTTGGCGCTGCTCGCCTATCCGCTGATCGTCGAGCCCGCCCTCGCCTTGCCGCAACAAAGCCGAGCCTGGTCCTACGCGCTTGGGGTGCTGGCAATCGGCATCGCGTTCTGCTGGGCCGGTTATCGCAGCCATTTGGCGGCAACCCCAACCCTCGCCTTGGCGGCGCCGCACCCGGCGCGCGCCGAGCGGCTGCGCTGGATCGCCTGCGCCTTTGTGCCGTCGAGCCTGCTGCTCGCGGTAACCGCCCATATCACGACCGACCTCGCCGCGGCGCCGTTGTTTTGGGTCGTGCCGCTCGCGCTCTATCTCGCGACCTTCATTATCGCCTTCTCACGGCGGCCGGCCTTCTCGCACGCGCTGATGCTGCGCTTGCAACCCTTGCTGATCATTCCGGTGGCCATCCTGTCGATCGGAATGCACAGCGTCTGGCTGTTGCTGCTGCATCTCGTCTGCTTTTTCGGGATCGCGATGGTGTGCCATGGCGAGCTCGCCCGATCGCGGCCTAACACCCGCGATCTGACCGAATTCTATCTGTGGATATCGTTGGGCGGAGTGCTCGGCGGTCTGTTCGACGCATTGCTGGCGCCACTCCTCTTCCCTGACATCTGGGAATATCCGTTGATGCTCGTAGCCGCCTGTGCCATCCGCCCGGCGGGCAACGCCGATGCAAACAGGATGCGTCGCGAAGATCTGCTCTGGCCGGCATTGCTGCTCGCGGCGCTGCTCGCGTTGTTGCTCTTAAGGGATCTGCCGACCTGGCTCGTTTTCGCGGCGGCGGCGGTCGCGGCTTTGCTGCTGGTCAAGTTCAGCGAGCGGCGCTGGCGTTTCGCGCTGGGGGTCGCCGCCTGCCTCCTTTTCGGGCAGCTCTTGTCATCGAGCGAGACTCAAGCGACGACGCGCAGCTTTTTCGGAGTGAACCGCGTGCGGCTGATGGAAGCCGGAGCGTTCCGGGTTCTGCAGCACGGCACGACGGTGCATGGCGTCGCGAGCACTCGGCCAAGCGAGGCGACAACCCCGCTCGGCTATTACAATCGCAAGGGGCCGTTCGGCCGCTTTTTTGCGGCGATCGCCGGGCGCGGCGTATCGCGGGTCGGCGTCGTCGGTCTCGGCAGCGGCGGGCTCGCCTGCTATGCCGGGCCGAGCCAGTCCTGGACCTTTCACGAAATCGATCCGGCCGTCCAACGATTGGCGCGCGATGGCCGCTTCTTCCATTTTCTCGAAGCCTGCGGCAACGATCCGCGCATCGTGCTCGGCGATGCGCGTCTGACCCTTGGCGCGGTGCCGGACCATGCCTACGACCTGATCGTCATCGACGCGTTCAGTTCCGACTCGATCCCGCTGCATCTGCTGACCCGGGAAGCCCTGGCGCTCTATCATCGCAAGCTCGCGCCGGATGGCGTCGTGCTGTTCCACATCAGCAACCGCTATCTCGACCTGGCGCCCGTCGTCGCCGCGCTCGCCGCCGATGCGGGCGTGCCGGCCCGCCACCAGCTGTATCAGCCGGAGGGCGAGGCGAGCGTCGCGCATCTCGGCGCCGAAGTGATCGCGGTCGGCCAGCCCGGCGGCGATCTCTCTTTCCTGACGGCCGACTCCGGCTGGGATGCGCCGCCCCCGCCCGCGGCTTTATGGACCGACGCGCGCTCCGACATCGTCAGCCGCATCCGCTGGCGCTGAGCGCCGGCTGACTCGGCGCCGCGCCCCTCGTCCAAATCCCGCCCGGCTGGCATAATGGCGGGATGCAGAACACCAGGCTTGCCGCGCTCGACCACGATCTCGGCCCGGAGATCGACATGCTGCGCTCGACGATGCGCGATTTCGCCGACGAGAAGATCGCGCCGATCGCCGCCGAGATCGACAAAACCGACCGCTTCCCGATCGAGCTGTGGCCCGAGATGGGCGCGCTCGGTCTCCACGGGATCACGGTCGAGGAGGAGTATGGCGGCGCCGGGATGGGCTATCTCGCGCATTGCGTCGCGATGGAGGAGGTGAGCCGCGGCTCGGCCTCTGTCGGGCTCAGCTACGGCGCGCACTCGAACCTCTGCGTCAATCAGATCCGCCGCAATGGCAATGAGGCGCAGAAGCGCAAATACCTGCCCGATCTGATTTCGGGGAAGCATGTCGGTGCGCTCGCGATGTCCGAGCCCGGCGCGGGTTCCGATGTCGTGTCGATGCGGCTACGCGCCGACAAGAAGGGCGACCGCTACGTTCTGAACGGCACCAAATTGTGGATCACGAATGGCGAGGTTGCCGACACGCTCGTCGTCTACGCCAAGACGCGTCCCGATGCCGGCGCGCGCGGCATCACCGCCTTTCTGATCGAAAAGAGCATGAAGGGGTTCCGCCCGGCGCAGCACCTCGACAAGCTCGGCATGCGCGGTTCGCCAACCTCGGAACTCGTTTTCGAGGATTGCGAGGTGCCGGCCGAGAATGTGCTGGGCGCGGTCGATGAAGGCGTGCGCGTCTTGATGAGCGGGCTCGATTTCGAGCGCGCGATCCTCGCGGCGGGGCCGCTCGGCATCATGCAATCCTGTCTCGATGTCGTGGTGCCCTACATCCACGACAGAAAGCAGTTCGGCCAGCCGATCGGCGAGTTCCAGCTGATCCAGGCAAAAGTCGCCGACATGTACACCGCGTTCAACGCCTGCCGCGCCTATGTCTACGCCGTCGCGCGCGCCTGCGACCGCGGCCAGACGACACGAAAGGATGCCGCCGGCGCGATCCTTTATGCCGCCGAGAGCGCGACGAAGATGGCGCTCGACGCGGTGCAGATCCTCGGCGGCAACGGCTACATCAACGAATACCCGACCGGCCGCCTGCTGCGCGACTCCAAACTCTACGAGATCGGCGCCGGCACCTCGGAGATCCGCCGCATGCTGATCGGCCGCGAAATCTTCACCGAAACCGCATGAGCGGCCGCTCTGCTGCCATTCCCGCGGACGATGCCGGCGCGGATTTCCGGCACGATTGTGATAGGCTCGCAGCCTGTCCGTAGAATGAGCGGGTGCTATGGGGGAGGAACGCGTCGAGCGCCGCCTGGCAGCGATCTTGGCCGCCGATGTCGCGGGTTATTCGCGGCTGATGGGCGTTGACGAGGAAGGCACTCTCGCCGATCTGAAGGGCCAT
>JBKOVT010000139.1:0-5552 GCA_046724035.1 Pseudomonadota bacterium
CTCGGGAATCTCGGCGACCGTGCGATACGCCTTGTGCCCCAGCACCTCGCTCTGGCTGCGCGTCACCGGATAGATGCGGCCGTCAAAGCCGTGCTCGACAAGCTGCTGCGTCAGCCTTCCACGCAACGAGCTGTCCGCCGCTGCCCCGACAATGCAGACGCTATCCGGCGACAAAAGGGGCTTCAGATCGGGCATGCGGCTTCCTAAACGAGCGCGGGCGTCCCGCCCGCGTGCGGACCAGAGGCCCGCGGTCGGAAATCAGATGGTCAGCGCAGCCCGAGGCCGCGGGCGATAATACCGCGCAACACCTCGCGGGTGCCGCCCTGGATCGTCAGCTTCGGCGCGATCAGCGTCGTGTGGCGCAGCGCCTGCTCGAAACGGTCGTCATTCGAATCCGGGTCCGAGTCGCCGGCCGGCGGCGCCATGAGCCGCACCTTATTCGGCAGCGCCTGCTCCCAATTGGTGCCGAGGTCCTTGACGACCGCCGCCTCGACCGCCGGTGTCTTGCCGGCCTGCAGCATGCCGGCGACGCTCGCAGACATGCGCCGCAAGGTCGCGAGATGCGCGACCTCGCGGCCGATCCCCTCTGCCAATTTCTCGCCAGGCTGGTTTCCCGCAATGCGTACCAATTCGGTCAACGCCGTGATCGTCTCGAGCCAGCGGTCGGGACCGCTGCGCTCGTAGGCGAGCTCGTCGGTCGCTTGCTTCCACGCCATATCCACTTCGCCGATCAGGTGCAGATCGGGCACGAACACGTCATCGAAGAAGATCTCGTTGAAATCGTGCCCGCCGGTCAGGTTGACGATCGGCCGGATCGTGATACCCGGTGATTTGCAGGCGATCAGAAACTGCGTCAGCCCGTGCCGCCGGTTCTCCTCAGTCGGCGGCGAGGTGCGCAGAAGCGCGATCATGTAATCGGAATTGTGCGCGTTCGAAGTCCAGATCTTCCTGCCATTGACGAGCCAGCCGCCATCCGTCTTCGTCGCCCGCGTCGATGCCGCGAACACGTCGGAGCCGGAATTGGGCTCCGACAAGCCGATGCAGAAGCACAGCTCGCCCGACGCGATGCGCGGCACGATCGACCGCTTTATCTCCTCCTGCCCGTAGCGCAGGAGCACCGGGCCGCTCTGCCGGTCGGCGGTCGAATAGGCGCGGGTCGGCGCGCGATGCGCCAGCATCTCCTCGATGACGACATAGCGTTCGAGATGCGAGCGCTCATGGCCGCCATATTCCTTTGGCCAGGTCATGCCGATCCAGCCCTTGGCGCCCACCTTCTTGGCAAAGGCCTTGGCGATTGAAAACGGCGCGCGCTCGCTTTCGGGCGCGAACGTGCCGGCATCGATCTCCTGGCGCAGGAAGGCGCGCACCTCCTGGCGCAACTCCTTTGCTTCCGGCGGCAGGTCGACCGGGTCGAAATGAAAATTGTAGGCCATCGCCGCCTCGCAAATCCTGTCGTTAGGTGCCTTGGGTCAAGAAGGGCCAGAGCTCATCCGCGCCCTGCTCGGCGACCAGTTTGCCCAGCCGCCCGGCCCACAGCGTCTCGTTGCCGAATTCCTCGCGCCATGCCCACAGCCGCCGCGTCGCATGGTGCAGAGAATGTTCGTAGGTGAACCCCATCGCGCCATGCACCTGATGCGCGATGGCTGCACCATTCGAGGCCGCTTCGCCGACCCGCACCTTCGCGACCGCGACGTCGAGCAGGGCGCGCTTAGTGGAGGGGCCTTCGAGCGCGATTGTCTCGGCCGCGCCGTCTGCGGCAGCGCCCGCGGCCGCGACCTCGCCCGCCAGGGTCGCGAGGTTGTGCTGCACCGCCTGGAACTTGGCGATCGGCCGGCCAAACTGGACGCGGTCGAGCGACCATTGCACCGACTGGTCGAGGATGTGTTCGAGAGCGCCCGCCATTTGCTGCGTCCGCACCGCCGCCCCGAGCCGCGCCAGCCTCGCGGGGTCGAGCCCCGCCGGCGCCGCGCCGGTCGCGATCGCCGCCGCGCCGTCAAAGCTCACCGTGTCCTGCGGCTCGCCGGCGAGGCTGAGGCCTTCGCGGATGTTCAGCCCTTCCGCCGAGACCAAGGCCACTGTCGGCGCGCCGTTTTTCTTTGCCAGCACCGCGAGGTGTTTCGCGGTGCGGGCGAACGGGATGTGCCGTGCCCGTCCCTGTAATTTGCCATCGGCGCCGAAGGTGAGATTGCCGTCCTCATGCACGGGCGCGATTGTCATTGGGCCCGGCGGTGCGCCGATCCCGGCCTGCGCCAAAAGCCACCCCGCCATCAAGGTCTCGGCAAGCGGCACTGGCGCCGCGAACCGGCCGGCGGCACGCAATACCGCAAACCCGTCCAACATTTCGGCCCCAGCGCCCCCGAGATTGTCCGGGACCCAGGTCAGGGTCAGCCCGGACTCCTCGAGCGCATTCCACAGCTCCGCCGGCCAATGCCCTTCTTCGGCCGCGTTGACGGTCTGCGGCTCGCATAAATCGCCGAAAATGCGAGTCGCGGTATCGACGATGATGTTGTCGCTCATGCGCTTCCTGGGGCGTCGGCCTGGGGCTCGGGCGGGCCGGCGGATCGAAGCATGCCCCCGCCGCCTTGACAAGCGCGCGGAACAAGCGCGCGCCGCATGAGAAGTCGCCGTTACTCGGGGCGGCAGCGGAGCAGGCTGATCGGCTTCAAGGTCATGACAACCTGGCCCTTTTGGTTCAGCACCTCGGCAAAGCTGTGCACGATGCCCTGCTCCGGTTTCGATCGCGACCGGCGGGCCTCAGTGACTGTGACCCGCACCCGGAGCACATCGCCCGGCCGCACCGGCCTTACCCAGCGCAATTCGTCGATGCCGGGCGAGGCAAGGCTCGAGGCCGGCGACAGAAAATGCGCCGCGAAGAGCCGCATCGTCATTGCGGCGGTATGCCAGCCGCTGGCGATCAGCCCGCCGAAATAGCCGCGCGCCGCCGCCTCGGGGTCAGTGTGCATCGCCTGCGGATCGTATTCGCGGGCGAATTCGAGGATCTCGGCCTCGCTGACCGCGACCCCGCCGCCCTCGAATACCGCGCCCGGCGGGTAGTCCTCGAAATAGCGCTCGGGCATCAGGCGACCCGCGGATCAGGAAAGTCGATCAGCTTTACCTCCTCGCTCGCGAGATCGAGGACGGCGCAGCTCAATTGCCGCCCATTCCTGTGGTCGCGCGCTTCGCCCGCCGAGCCGGGATTGATAACCAACACATTGCCGATCCGGCGCGCCAGCTGCTGATGGGTATGGCCGTAGAGTACGATATCCGCCTCGGCCTCACCGAAGCGCGCCAGCAGGGCACTCCCAGGATGGACATAGGCGCCGCGCGGCTCCCACGGTGTCGAATGCACGATCAGCACATTTCTGCCATGCGCCCTAAGCTCGGCTCGATGCGGCTGGGCGGCGAGCCATTCGGCGAGCTCCGGATCGACGCCGTCACGCGCCCGGGCGCGCTCACCCTGCGGCCCAAAAAAGTATTCCTCGTGATTGCCCAAAATGACCCGCGCCTCGCGCTCCTTGAGCAGCCGCACGACCTCGTTCGAGAAGCGGTACTCGTAGATGCTGTCGCCGAGGCAGATCAGGTCATCGACGTCGCCCATCAGCGCGAGCGCTTGGCGCAGCCCAGCGGCGTTGCAATGAATGTCGGAAACGATTCCCAGTTTCACTTAACCATATCCGTTGTTGCGCGGCCGCCACGGATGCGGCTTTTTAGCCAGAATTCGCGTAACGCTTTCGCTAATCGGCGCGTTCATTAACTTGAAAGTAAACCTAAGCGCTCCTTCTTTTGGTTTCGTACGAGGGGTAGGGATCGGTGTCTAAGTCTCGGGCGTTCTCCGCTGCGGGGTGCTCATCGCGCCACAACCATCCGCATCGGGTGCCGCTTGGCACCATTCCAGGGTAATTCTGCGAGAGTAAGACTATGGCCATTGCGGACAACGTATTGGGACGGCTTGTGCGTTTCAATGCGGCGCGTGGCAAGACCGGCGATCGGGAGCCGCGTTCCTTCCGTCGCGGTCTCGGCGCCGTGCTGCTGCGCAGCATCGGCGTGCTACGCTGGATGGTGGTGCTGGCGATCCTGGCCCTGATCGGCTGGGGCGTCCATTACGAGATGCGCACCTCCTATCTGGAGGCGTGGATCTTTACCCGGCTGGATCGGGGGATGTCCTTCGCGGCGCAGCCCGGACCCAGCGAAGCGATCCGCTTCCCAAAGCATGGGCCCTATGACGAGCGGCTCGGCTATGTCGCGCTGCCGCAATCCATCTCGGCGCTCGAGCAGCGGCATTTCGCGGTCGAACGCCAAGCGCGGTGGTCGCGCGGCCTCGAGCGCTTTGTCGGTTTGGGCGCCTTCCCGATCTACGCGGAAAAGGATCGCGCCGGGTTGCGGATTTTCGACCGAAATGGCGATGAGGTCTACGGCACCCGCTTCCCGCTGAATGCGTTCCGCGACTACGCCAGCATCCCACCGCTGGTCGTGAACAGCCTCCTATTCATCGAGGACCGCTATCTCTTCGACAACCGCTACCCCGAGCACAACGCCGCGGTCGAATGGAACCGCTTTGCGCTCGCGGTCTTCGGTCGCGTCCTGCGGTTTGTCGTGCCCGGCTTCAACGAGGGCGGCGCCAGCACGCTGGCGACCCAGATTGAGAAGTTCCGCCATTCGCCCAACGGTCTGACTGGCGGGGTCGGCGAAAAGCTGCGGCAGATGCTGACCGCCTCGGCCCATGTCTACATCAACGGCGCGGATACGATGGACCGGCGCCGCGAGATCGTTACGACCTACCTCAATTCGACGCCGCTCAGCTCCTTCCCCGGCTATGGCGAGGTGATCGGCCTCCCGGACGCGCTCTATGTCTGGTTTGGCACCGATTTCAACGAGGCTGCCAAGGTTCTTACGGGCACACCCAAGAACAAGAAGGAGTGGGCTCACAAGGGCGAGATTTATCGCCAGGCGCTCGCCTTGCTGCTCTCCGGCCGCCTGCCGAGTCATTACCTGATCAGCGATCGCGAAGGGCTCGGCGAATTGTGTGACCGCTATGTCTGGGCGCTCTACGACGCCGGCTACATCGACCGGAACCTGCGCGACGCGACGCTCGATGCCGAGCTCAAATTCCGCAAGGACCCGCCGCCGATCACCCAGGTGTCCTGGGTCAAGCAAAAGGCGACCGAAGAGACGCGCTCCCGGCTGATGACGATGCTCAGCCTGCCGAGCCTTTATTCGCTCGACCGTCTCGACTTGAGCGCCGAGACGACGGTCGACACCGCTGCCCAGGCGCGCGTAACCGCGGTCCTGCAGAAGCTGTCCGACCCGAAGTTCGCCCAGCAGATGGGCATGGTCGGCCACCAGCTGCTCCCTGGCGGAAAGATCATCGACAAGATGACCTACAGCTTCGTGCTGTATGAGCGCCGGCCGGACGGTAACTACCTGCGCATTCATGCCGACAGCATGAACAAGCCGTTCGACATCAATAGCGGCGCCAAGCTGCAGCTCGGATCGACGGCCAAATTGCGCACGCTCGTGACCTATCTCCACATTATGGAGACGTTGCATCAACG
>JBKOVT010000337.1:0-12154 GCA_046724035.1 Pseudomonadota bacterium
GCCGCCGCATTCCGGGCAGGTCAATGCGATCGGCCGCTCCAGTTGGTCCATGTCCGGGTTCCTTTGGCGGGCCGCGGCCGGGGCTCTCGTCGCGACCGTCTCCGAGCATAAGCGACGCAGCAGACCCGGCAATTCGTCCCTACTTGCGAGATGATGGGGCTGTACCGCCACGGCCGCGCTTTGCGGCATTTCGGGATAGAGCGCGTCCCGCGGGTCCTGGATGACCGCGAGGCCGCCGGCGTGCTGGATCTGGTCGAGCCCGGCCACGCCATCGCAGCCGGTGCCGCTCAGCACCACCCCGATTACGCGCGGCCCAAAGCACTCCGCCGCCGAGCGGAACAACGGATTGATTGCCGGGCGGGTGAAATGCTGGCGCGGTCCGCGCGACAGCCGAATATGACCGCCCTCGATCATCATGTGGCGGTCGGGCAGCGCGGCATAGATCCGACCCGGCCGGATCGGCTCGCCATTCTCGGCATGCGCCGACGGCATTTGGGCCGCGTTCGCCAGCAATTCCGGCAGACGGCTGCGGTTTGCCCCGACATGCGAGACGATAAAGATGCTGCCGGCGAAGTCGCGCGGAAAGCCGCCAGCGATGTCAAGAATGGCCGCGAGGGCTCCCGCCGAACCGCCGATCACAATGATGTCCCGGCACGCCTGCTCTTTCCCGTTTGGCGAAAGGCGGGCGGCCCGGGCTGCGTCTTTCTGGTCGTCCACTCGGCCCAACCTCGGAGCGTTCCGCGCCTGGCTTCGCAGTGAGCCGGAGCGGTCGTTTCGGCGAGGGTCCTCTACGCCGTGCTGCTGCTGCCAACGGCGGCCGCGCGCGGCACGTTCCTATTTCAGCGCCAAAGTGATAGGCGAGCGTGATGATCCCGGTCACCGACGATATCGCGCTCGACGAGCGAGACATCGAGGAGAGCTTTATCCGCGCCTCCGGGCCCGGCGGACAGAACGTCAACAAGGTAGCGAGCGCGGTGCAGTTGCGCTTTAACCTGCGCGGCTCGCGCCCGCTGTCCGAGGCGGTGCGGGCGCGGCTCGAAAAACTGGCAGGTCAGCGTGTGTCGAACGAGGGCGTGCTCGTCATCACGGCTCAGCGCTTTCGCTCGCAGGAGCGCAACCGGGCGGACGCGCTCGACCGCCTGATCGCTCTGATCCGCCGTGCCGTGGCCGCGCCCCGTGCCCGACGGCCGACGCGGCCCAGCGCCGCCGCTCGCGAACGTCGCCTGGCCGCCAAGGCGCGCCGCTCCCGTCTCAAACAGCAGCGCGGCGGGTTTCCCGAGGGATAAGAGCTGAAATGGCGGCGGCTAGCGAACCAACTTGCCGCGGAACTCGCAGGCGAAGGCGGTCGCCTCCTCCTCGACCCCAAAGTCGACCTGAATAACGACCGAGCTGTCGACATGCTCATAACGGAAGACCGCCGGCTCGAAATGGCGGCTGTCGAGCCACTCGCGCATGCGCGCCATCTGGGCGACGAGATCGCTGTCGCCGACGCGGATTTCGGTGCTGTGGAGGTTCACGCCCGGACCCAGTTTAAAAGAGTCGGCCAGATTAGGTCCGCGGGCCGTTCGTGTCCTTAACGTACGTTTAACATTCCCTTAAAACGCCGCGGGGGGGTTTACCCGGTTGCGCGCCGTGCCGGTGCGGCTTACCGCCGGAGGCGGCGGGCGGCGGCGTTCCCCTTGCCGCGGTTGGCCCAGGCCGCCTCGTGCAGGGTGAGTTCCTGCTCGGCTGTGGCAACGGTTTCGCGGGCATCGGCGATCTGAGCCTCAATATCGGCGATCGAGCGTTCGAGCTTTTTGCGCCTCTCCAGCAGCGGTTCGACAAAGATCGGATAGACGATTCCGGTTTTCTGCTCGCCGCGCCCGGCGCCGGTCTCCTCTTCGATCTCCCAATGGATCCGCTGCGCGTCGCGGCGCAACCGGGCCGCCAAAGCCTCGAGCCCGGCCAAAAAGCGGCGCCGTTCGTCGAGTTCCCAGCGGTGCTGGCGGAGGCGGCTCTGCGACATGCTCATCGGGGGGCTCCAGCGAGGCGAGTGCTTTGGGGGCTGCGTCCCAGGCGGCGCGCGACGAATCTGCCGCAGGGGCGCCTAAAATCGCGTTAAACCAAAGGTCGCGCGCGGGCTTCCGGTTTTAACCGCGCCGATAATGATTTATTAACCGCCCAGGGTAATAGTCGTTAAGGATGACGATGCGGCCGCCCCCCGGCCCGCTCGCCAGGGAGGTTTTCGCGATGCGCGTTTTGCTGGTTGAGGATGACGCCGCCACTTCGGCAAGCATCGAGATGATGCTGAAGAAGGAAAGCTTTATCTGCGACACGACGGATCTTGGCGAAGACGGTCTGGAAATCGGCAAGCTCTACGATTACGACATCATCATCCTCGATCTCTTATTGCCTGACATGGATGGATATGAGGTGCTGCGGCGGTTGCGTGCCGCCCGGGTGCGCACCCCGATCCTGATCCTCTCCGGGCTCGGCGAGCTGGACCACAAGATCAAGGGCCTGGGCTTTGGCGCCGACGATTTTCTGACCAAGCCTTTCGAACAGCGCGAATTGATCGCCCGCATCCAAGCGATCGTGCGGCGCTCGAAGGGCCATCCCGAGTCGACGATCCGCACCGGCAAGCTCCTGGTCAACCTCGACAGCCGCATCGTGACCGTCGGGGATCAGCCGCTGCACCTTACCGCCAAGGAGTACGGCATCCTCGAGCTTCTGAGCCTGCGCAAGGGTACGACGCTGACCAAGGAGATGTTCCTCAACCATCTCTATGGCGGCATGGACGAGCCCGAGCTCAAGATCATCGACGTCTTTGTCTGCAAATTGCGCAAGAAGCTGGCGCAGGCGACCGGTGGAGATCATTACATCGAGACCGTCTGGGGCCGCGGCTATGTGCTGCGCGACCCGGTCGAGGCGGCCGCCGACTAACCGAGCCGCGCCAGGCCCAGCCGAAAGCGCCCGGGTTCGGCGTCGACCACAATCCGGCGGCCGAGCCGCGCCGCCAGCAATCCCGTAAAATAGGCGCCCGCCGTCCGCGAGCTCAGCTCGTCGAGCGGCATCGCGAGCGCCAATGCCGCCCGGATCGGCTCGCCCGGACCATTCCCCTCGCCCTTGCCATCGAGCCGCGGCGCGCCGCCTTCGACATCGACGACCAAGCTACCGCCGCGCGGCAGCGCCTCGCCGCCGATCGCCGCCATGTTGCAAGCCAGCTTCTGCCATTCGACGCTCAGGCCGCGGACCCCTTCGCGGTAGTCGCAGGTGATCGCGCTTTCCTCAAAGAGCGCGCTCACCAGCCGGTCGGGCGGCAGGCCCGCCAGCTCTCCGCCCGTAAAGCCATAGGCAAATCGATAGAATTGCAGGCGCCGGTTGGCCTTGCGGGCGCTCTCGCCGACCAGCGCAACAGCGTCCTTGACGAAATCCGGCTCCTCGTCGGCGAGCAATTCAGCGCCGTTGCCGATCGCGGCAACCGGCCCGATCAGCTCATGACAGAGGCGCGCGGCCAATAGTTCGAGGACGCGCAGATCGACGGGATGGCTCATGCCGGCATGCTGGCATGCGGAGGCAAGGCGGGCAACGGCAAGGCTCCCATTCAAACGGGCTTTTACTTAACTTCGAGACGGTCCAGCAGCGCCGCGGCGCGGTCGAAATCCTCGGGCCTGTTGGCGTTAAAGAAGGGGTCGATCGTCAAGCCATCCCCGAGGCTCAGCTCTGGAAACGACACGGTCGCGAGCCGGTACCGGCTCGTCCACACATCGACCTTGCGAATCCCCTCCTCGACCAGCGCGTGGCGCAAATCGTCGCGGAGCCGCACCGGCCACAATCCGATCACGGGGTGCGGCTGCCCGGCCGAGGCGGCGCAGGCCAATTCGGCGCCTTCGGCCTCCATGCCCTCATGGAGATTGCTGACCAGGTTTTCCGGCAGGAACGGTGCGTCGGTCGCAACGCTGGCGATTACCGGGCAATCGGGCCGGTGGGCGGCGGCCCAGTCGAGCCCGGCCAGGATGCCGGCGAGCGGCCCCGCGAAATCCGGGATCGAGTCGGGGACCACCGGTAGGCCAAAGCCGGCAAAACGCGCGGGATCGCCATTCGCATTGAGGATCAGCGCGGCAACCTGCGGCCGCATCCGATCGATAACGCGCTGGAGCAGCGGCCGGCCGCCGAGCAGCCGAAGCGCCTTGTCACCGCCGCCCATCCGCCGGCTCTGGCCGCCGGCGAGCAGCAGGCCAAGGATGTTCACCCACCCTCCCCGTCCGCCGCGACTTCGTCCGCCAGGCTGGCTTTGCGCGTGAGGCGCGCCGGCTCTTCCGCGATGGTGCGCGGATCGCTGTCGAAGACGATGCGCCCCTCGCCGGCCAGTGCGACAAAGCGCTTGCCCTTGGCGCGCCCGATCAGCGTCAGCCCGGCCTGCCGCGCCAGCTCGACCCCCCAGGCGGTAAAGCCCGAGCGCGAGATCAAGATCGGGATCCCCATCTGCACGGTCTTGATGACCATCTCCGAGGTCAACCGCCCGGTCGTGTAGAAGATCTTGCCCTTTGGCGAGATGCCATTCAGGTGCATGTAGCCGGCAATCTTGTCGACCGCGTTGTGCCGGCCGACATCCTCCATATAGAGGAGCGGCCGGTCCTCCTCGCACAGCACACAGCCATGGATCGCCCCGGCCGCGAGGTAAAGGCTCGGCGCGGTGTTGATCTTCCGGGTCAGCGCATAGAGCCAGGAAGTTCGCAATACGGCTTCGGGGTCGAGCCGCACCTCTTCGAACTTCTCCATCAGATCGCCAAACACCGTGCCTTGGGCGCAGCCCGAGGTCAGCGTCTTCTTCTTGAGCTTGTCCTCGAAATCGGTCTCGCGGTCGGTGCGCACGACGACGGTTTCGATCTCCTCGTCGTAATCGACGCCGATCACGCGGTCTTCGGGTGCGAGCATGTTCTGGTTCAGCAGATACCCGACCGCTAGGTAATCCGGGTGGTCGCCGATCGTCATCATCGTGACGATCTCGCGCCGATTGAGAAACAGGGTCAGCGGCCGCTCTGTGACGACCGCTGTTTCGATCGACCTGCCTTCCTGGTCGATCCCGGCAACCCGCCGCGTCAGCCGCGGGTCCTCCGGATCGGGTTGAACCGTAAACTCCTTCATAGCGCGATGATGGGCAGGGCCGGCTTTCCATTCAAGCGGGCGGAGAGGCCAACCCTCGCGCAGGCGCCGCCTTATGCCGGGGAGCCATGAGCGGAAACGGGGGCGACATTGGGCCTCGTCGCGCCTATATAATTCGCGAGGCAGGCTGAGCTTTTTATGATCGACCCGTTCGGACGCACGATCACCTATCTGCGCGTATCGGTCACCGACCGGTGTGATTTCCGCTGTGTTTATTGCATGGCGGAAGAGATGACCTTTCTGCCCAAAAAGGAGCTCCTGACCCTCGAGGAGCTCGACCGGGTGTGCAGCGCCTTCATCCGGCTCGGGGTCAAGAAACTGCGCCTCACGGGCGGCGAGCCGCTGGTGCGCCGCGACATCATGACCCTGTTCCGCGCCCTCGGCCGGCATATTCGCGAGGGCTCGCTCGAGGAATTGACGCTCACCACCAACGGCAGCCAACTCGCGCGGTATGCGGATGAGCTGCGCCAGTGCGGCGTGCGCCGGGTCAATGTCTCGGTCGATACGCTCGATCCCGCCAAATTCACCGAGATCACCCGGCGCGGCCGACTCGACCAGGTGCTGGAAGGCCTTGCGGCGGCGAAGGAAGCCGGGCTCGCCGTCAAGATCAACACGGTCGCGCTGCGCGGCGTCAACGAGGACGAACTGGACGAGCTTGTCGCGTGGTGCGGCGCAGAAGGGTTCGATCTCGTCATCATCGAGGTGATGCCGATGGGCGACATCGGCGGCGAGAACCGGCTCGACCAATATCTGCCATTATCGCTCGTGCGCTCCCGGCTGCAGCGCCGCTGGACGCTCGACGAAAGCGACTATCGCACCGGCGGCCCGGCGCGTTACGTGACGGTGCGCGAGACCGGAAGGCGGCTCGGCTTCATCACGCCGCTGACGCATAATTTCTGCGAGAGCTGCAACCGCGTCCGCCTGACCTGCACCGGCACGCTTTATATGTGCCTGGGCCAAGAGGACGCGGCGGATCTGCGCACGCCCTTGCGGCAGTCGGAGAGCGACGAGACGCTCGAAGCCGCGATCCGCGAAGCGATCGCGCGCAAGCCCAAGGGCCACGATTTCATCATCGACCGACGCCACAACCGCCCCGCTATCGCCCGCCATATGAGCGTGACCGGCGGGTGACCGCCGCGTCCAAAAGCCGGGGGGCGCCGCGGATCGCTTTCGTGGCCTCCGAGGCGGAGGCGGCGCAGCAGGCGCTTCACGAACTGCGGCAGCGTTACGGCACGATCCCTCCCGAAGAGGCCAGCATCGTCGTGCCGCTCGGTGGCGACGGGTTCATGCTCGAAACACTGCACCGTTTTGTAAAACAGCGCGTACCGATCTTTGGCATGCATCGCGGCAGTGTCGGGTTTCTGATGAATTCCTATCGCGTCGAGGAGCTGCCGGAACGCATCGCCGCGGCGCAACCTGTCGAGCTGCATCCGCTGGAAATGGCGGCAAGGCGCGAGGACGGCACCACCGGACAAGCGATCGCCTTTAACGAGGTGTCATTGCTGCGCGAGAGCCGGCAAGCCGCCAAGTTGCGCGTCAGCGTCGACGACATCGTCCGGCTCGATGAATTGATGGCCGACGGCATCCTGCTCTGCACGCCTGTCGGCAGCACCGCCTACAATCTGTCGGCGCATGGGCCAATCATCCCGCTCGGCGCCGGCGTCTTGGGCCTGACGCCGATCAGTGCTTTCCGGCCGCGGCGCTGGCGCGGCGCGCTCCTACCGCATGGCGCGCGGGTCAAATTGGAGGCGCTCGAAACCGACAAGCGCCCGGTCAGCGCGGTCGCTGATTTCACCGAAGTGCGCGATGTCGTCGCGGTCGAGATCCACGAGAACCGCGATATCTCGATGACGCTGCTCTTCGATCACGAAGCGAACCTCGAAGAACGTGTCCTCAAGGAACAGTTCCTGAGCTGAGCGGCAAACAAAGCATCCCGGCATACGCCGGGATGACGATTGCTTACTCGAGCTTCAGCGGCTCGCCATCGAGATCCTCGGCGCGCTCGATCTCGATCAAGACCGCGTAACCCGCTTTGTTCGGGTCGCGATCCTTCTCCGGCTGCACGAGGCGGCGCCACACCTCCTCGTAGACCGGGCCCGATTTGTAGATCTTGGCCTTTCCGTAAAACCGCGCGATGCCGCCCTTCGGCAGAACGCCCTCTTCGCGCAGTTGCGGTTTGCGGAAATACACCGTGAGCGGCGTCCCATCCTTCATGTTGGCGCTGGTCGAGCCCTTGCCGCGCTCCCACAGCGCGATGTGCTCGTCATCGAACACCATCGTGCCTCCGCGCGGCGTCACCTGCGCATAGCCGCTGGGCAATACCGAACCCAGGAGGCACACATTGGCCGGAAAGGCGGTGTCGATATGCGGCTGCAGCGTCTTCGGAATCTTTGCCATGTTCGTCTCCCTTTTTGTGCCGCGAACCTTACAGGCGCGAGCGGACAAAGTCGCCGATTGCCTGCACGAGATGCGTCAGATCGGCACGCAGCCGGTCGAAGCCCGGCAGGCGGTGCAATGTGCGCTGGTCCATGTAGAGCGAACGGTCGACTTCGATCTGGAGGCTGTGGCGGTTCTCGCCCGGACGGCCCTGCCGGCGCACGATCTCGACGCCTTTGTAGCCCTCGTTAACGCGCACGTCATAGCCGAGCCCGCGCAGAAAGCTCGCGACGAAGGCGGTGAATTCCGGCGCGCAAGTCGTGCCGTCGCGGTCGCCGAGCACAAAGTCGCCATGCTCGTCGCGCGGGCTGCCATTCGACGGCATCGAATGACAATTGATGTGCCAAACCGCACCGAATTCGGCATGCAGCCGATCGCAGGTCTCGTTCAGGACCTGATGGTAAGGGGCGTGGTAGCGCTCGATACGCGCGAGAACGTCATCGGGGCTGAGCTTGCGGTCATAGATCGGGACGCCGGGCCGAGCGTGCCGGCGCACCAGGCCGACGCGGGTGACCGGGCGGGGCTTGAACGACGGCGGAAGCGGGCCGGCCAGCATGCCCGGATCGAGATCGTCCGGCGCGCGGTTGGGGTCGAGATAGCTGCGCGGGAACAAGGCGCCGATCAAGGTCGCGCCAAGTGCCGGCGCCACCTCGTAGAGCTCGTCGACATAGGCGTCCTCCGCGCGGCGCAGCACCGGCAAGGGGCAGCAAAAACCGAAATCGTCGGGGTAAATCGAACCGCTATGCGGCGAATCCAGTACCAGCGGCAGTCGCTGATGCGCCGGGTCCCGCCGCCACAGCACGCCCGGTATCTCGAAACCCTTTCCGTTGCTCCTCAGCATCTCTGGTCCGGCCACGGCAGACGGACGCGGCGGCCGTTCGCGCCATGCAGCCATGGCGCGCATCATCGCCGCGATGGTTTTTCATCGCATAGCCACGCGGCCGAGAAAAGGGAGAAGCGTCTGACGATGCGCGCCGCAGCGCGGATACGTGCTACCGCTGAACGGCAGCGACGACGCGCGCGAGCCCAAGGAATTTCTCGGGGTCCTGCGGCTCGCCGTTGACCAGCACCTCGTAATGCACATGTGGGCCGGTCGCGCGGCCGGTGCTGCCGAGGAAGCCGATCTGGCTATGGCCCGCGATGCGCTGCCCGACCGACACGGTCTGGCGGTGCAGATGGGCGTAGCGGGTCGAGATGCCGTTGCCGTGGTCGATCTCGACGACCTTGCCGTAATCGTCGCGATACCCGGAATAGGTCACGACGCCGGCCGCGGTCGCGTAGACCGGGGTCATGTAGGGCGCCCGCAGATCGACACCGGTGTGATAGGCCGCATGACCGTTGATCGGATCGCCGCGCACGCCGAACGGGCTGCCAAGCTCGTAACTCTCGAGCGGCGCCGTTACCGGCAGCGTTTTGATCAAATTACGCAAGGCCGCGGCTTTTTCGGGGCTCATTGTCGGGGCGGCGTTGCCGGCGGGCGGCGCGATAAACGGGCCGCCCAAGCCGCGCTCGACCCCGAGCTGCGCAAACATGTGTTTCACATCCACCCCGGTGGAGGCGAGCACCCGCTCAATCTGCGCGAAGGCGCCGCGATCGACCGCGGCAACCGCGGGTGCGGCGGGCGCCGGGGCAGCAGCTGTCCGGGGCGCTTCGGCCGCCGGCGCGCTGGGCATGACGACCGCAACCTGGCGGGGCTGTTCGGCGGCGGGCGCCGAATGCAGGACCGGCGGAGGCGCGGCAGCCACCGCGACTGGAGCTGGAGCAGGCGCCGGCGCTGCTTCGGCAACAGGCCGTGGCGGCTGGCGAGTCTGCAACAGCGACAATTTCTGTTCGAGTTCGTTGACGCGTCCGCGCAGATGGTCGCGTTCGGCGGCAGCCTTGTCGCGCTCGGCAGTCACCTGCTGAAGCTTTTTGTCGAGGCCGCTCTCCGCCTGCGATTGCTTGGTCCGCCCATCGGCAAACTCCGCCGCCTCTTTGCTGAGCCGGGCGACGAGCGTGGCCCGCTGCGCATCCGCCAGATGCAGATCGCGCTGGGCCTGCTCCAAGGCGCGGGTCAGTTGCCCGACGCGATCGGACTTGCCTTGGTCAGATGCGGCTGCCTGGCGCTTTGCCTCATCGTTCACGATCTCGATGCGCGCCTGCGTTTGCGCCAGCTCGTTGCGCATCCGATCGAGAGCTGTCTGCAGATCGGCATTCGCGCGCTCGGCGCGCTCGGCGGCTGTCCGCTCGGCAACGGCGAGGTGCTTGAATTTCAGATATCCGACGCCGCAATAGGTACCGATCCCGAGCAGGGCCGCGATAGAGGCGGATGCCAAGATCTGCTGCGGTCGGGCCGACACGGTCGCGACGGCGTTCCGGCCCAGAATGAGCCCGCTGCTCGCGGCCGAATTGAGCAAAGCGCTCGACGCGTCAATCACCCGTTTTGTGATCGCGCGAAATGATCGATTCGAGAGAGGCTCGCCTCCCCAGCGCAGCAGATCGCTCACCCCGTTCCCCCGCAGTATCCGAGCCGCGATGTCCGACGGCGAGCGCCGAACCAGACGACAAGGTCCCCATACCCCGAGGCGCCGCCGCCGTTATGCTCTGAAGACCGGATCTTCGCCCGGTTCCCCACCCCGCATGACCGGCGCGCGGCATCCCCCAAACGCACCGTCGACCCTAGCGGCTGGTTCCAGGGCGCGCAACAGAAAATGTCGTTCCGCGCAAACCTTTTGGCTATAATTTCATTTAAGTGGAGAGCGCTAGACTATTAAATCGGTTAATCAGAAGTTAAGTGCTCAACAGAAAAGACATGTAGACGAATAGAGATTGCCGGCTGCGGGGCCGATGTTGATTCGGGATCAAAACTGTATTGGGTGCACTGCAGCACCGGCTCTCGGTGATTGATCGATCCGCGAGGATGATCTAAGCGAGGGCGGCAAATCGGCAACAGGCCGCGTTGCAAATCGGCAACGCTCGACCCCGCCGCGATCAGGCCGGGACCGGCTGCGGCCTCTCGGACCGCGCCTCCTGGGCGAATTGGGTGCGGTAATAGTCCGAGAAGATACCCCCGAGGCGCAGCAATTCGGGCAACGTCCCCTGCTCGGCGATGATGCCGTCGCGCAACACCAAAATCCGGTCGCAGCGATTCACGGTCGAGAGGCGGTGCGCGATGATGAAGGTGGTGCGCCCTTGCATCAGCCGTTCGACGGCTTCCATGACGAGGGCTTCGGTCTCGACATCGAGGGCCGAGGTCGGCTCATCGAGAATCAGGATCGGCGCGTCGCGCAGCAGCGCCCGGGCGATCGTGATGCGCTGCTTCTCGCCCTCGGACAGGATGACGCCGGCTTCGCCGAGTTGCGTCTGATACCCCTCAGGCATGCGGGCGATCGTGTCGTGGATCCGGGCGAGGCGAGCGGCCTCCTCGATAGCGGCGTGGTCGGCGCCCGGCCGGCCATAAGCGATGTTATCGGCCACCGACAGCGGGAATATCAGCGGCGGCTGCAAGACCATGCCGATCTGCCGGCGCAAGGATGGGATCTGGTATTCGCGAATATCGACGCCGTCGATCGCCACGCGCCCGCTGGTCGGATCGAAGAATCGCGGCAGCAATCCGAGCATGGTCGATTTGCCGGCCCCGGTCTGGCCGACGATCGCCACCCGCATACCCGCCTCGACCGTCAGGTTGATCTCGTTGAGGACGGGCGTGTCGGGGCGATAGCGGAAACTGACATTGTCCCAGGCGATGGCGCCGCGCGCGCCCTGGGATGGGAACTGGCGCGAGCCGTTCTTCAGATCAGGCTCGGTGTCCAAGACCTCGAAGACACGGCTCGCGCCGACCCGCGCGCCGGCAATGAGGCCCCAGCTCTGGGTGATCTTGTTGATCGGGTCGTAAAGCTGCGCGAGGTAAGAGACGAAGATGATCAGCTGCCCGAGAGACAGCGTCCCCGACATGACGGCCCGCGCGCCGGCATAGACCACGATCGCCGTGCCGCCGGCAATGACGACGCTGACCGCGCCGGAATAGAGCGTCTGCCAATTGTAGAGCCGCAATGTCGCCCGCAGGCTCTCGCGGCTGGCGCCCATAAAGCGGCGGTGCTCCTCCTCCTCCTTCGTGAAAGCCTGCACGACCTTGATCGCCGCGATGCCCCACTGCACGAGCGAATAGACCCGCGCGTCGGCGTCGCGCACCTCGGTCGCGACCTCGACGATCTTCCGGTTGAAGGCGGAGATCAGGCCAAACAGGATCGGCACGATGGTCAGCGCTAGCAGCGTCAGCAGCGGATCCATCGGGAACAGCACGATCAGCATGCCGGCGAGCAGAATGACCGCCGAGAGGATCGGCAGCACGCCGTTCATGATCATCGTCTGAACCGCAAAGCTGTCGGCGGTGATGCGGTACATCAGATCGCCAACGCGCTGGCGGCTGTGATAGGCGAGCGACAGGCGCTGCAGATGCGCATAGAGGTCGCTGCGCAGGTCGTTGACCATGTTCTGGCCGACCCGGATCGTCGTGTAATTGTGCAAGAGCGTCAGCGCGCTGGCGCCCAGATTGACGATGACGAGGCCGATGCACGCGACCAGCAGCAGTAAC
>JBKOVT010000359.1:0-10410 GCA_046724035.1 Pseudomonadota bacterium
ACCGAATGAGTCCTGCGCCACCCCGGGCGCCTGCAACAGCACCTGGTTCATCGGCGCGTTGTCGCCCTGCGGCTGGTTCTCGATCGCCGGCCGAGTGAATTGGTAAACACTGGCGCCGAGGCTCGGCTGGATCTGGTTGCGCGCGATGTCGAGTTGCTGCGCGATGACGTCGAGATCGAGCGAGACGCTCGGAGCCGGCTGGTCCGGGGCAGGCGGATTTTGTGCGAGCGCGGGTACGCTGAGAGGCAGCGACGTGAGCAGAAGTCCCAGAATTGGACCGATGCGGCGGACGAGTGTCGAAATCGCGCGCCGCCGCGACAAAGCGGAGGATGCCATGACATACCTCGTTCGAAGACAGGCGCTGCGGCATGGCCGCGGCGCAATCAACCAGGCGGATCAGTGTGCTGGTGTTGTCTCAGAGGCGAGGCGGGGCGCGGGCATCAAACCCGCGAGTGCGGGCCTGATCGTAAAAGACCGAAGCGGGCAGGTCGGCTGGCGCCGTGATTGCGGACGGCTTGGGCGGTGTGATGAAGGCGAGGGGCGCCGCGCTCTGCTGATGCAGCACCGTGCAGATCTCGCAGAGTTCTTCGGCGGTTGCGGGCTCCGGCGGTTGCGTGGCGCTATGAACGCTCGCGATCGGCCCGGAGCTTTGGGGCAGCGCTACCGCGTGGTGATGCCAGCCGAACAGAAATGCCTGAAACAGGATCGCCGCGACGCCGATCAGCGCGACTCGGCGGCCGGCCCTTGTTTGTGTCGGAAATCGGCGCCGGTTCACGGCTTGATGCCCGCCGGTTCGGCGAGGAGGCGACGCCGGCACGCCTGCGTCGCTGTGACAAAGCTCGTCACGCCGACCCCAAGAACGACGACGATCAACAGCAGCAACGGCAAGCCGAGCGTGTCGAGATTGTGGATGTGCAGTGGCGTCCTGACCGCGACATCGGCGGCACCCGGAAACGCCAGCCCGAACAGCCCGAAGACGGCGAAGGCGAGCCCACCCCAAGTCAATGTCCGCGCCGCCGTCGTCAGTGCGATCGTACGGATCGCTTCATTCGGCAGGCCGCGCCGCATCGCCCAGGCGCCAAACGCCGCGCCGGCGGCGGCCTGCACGCAGAGCGTGCCGCAGCCAAACACAAAGCCCGGCATCCAGCCCGTTGCCGCCGATGGCATCGCCGGCGCCAGCGTCGTGTAGATGATTGCCGAGAATGCATCGATGCCCCAGCCGGCGATAAAGCCGTGCACTGCCGGCATCCACCATTGGAGCTCGCGGGGCTGCACCGGCGCCTGCTCCTGTTGGCGGCGCAATCCCGGCAGGTGCAGATGCGGCAACACGCCTCGTCCCATCGCGAAGAGCCCGGCCGCCGCCATGACGATCCCGACCGCGAGGTAGACAGCATTGTCGAACGTCTCTGACGCAAACCATTGCGTCATGCCGAAATGCGCCAGCTCGCTGGCAAGGGCTGCCTGGATCGCAAAGGCGAGCGAAAACAACAGGCCGGCGCGCAATCCGCGCTTCGTCGAATAGCCGCCGACCGCATAACTGAAGGTGATCGGCCAAGTATGCTCGTCGGGGGTGACCCCATGCACGATACCGAGCAGGAACGCGGTCAGCAGATCGACCGTGAAGCTGACATGCGTCGGGTCCCACAGATTGATGCCGCCGATCATCCCGGCGCTCCGCTCGTGCCGCCGATCTCACGGCAGTCGCGGCACAGGCCGCGCAGCACGACCTGATGGTCCAGGATCGCGGCGCCGGTCGCTCGTTCGACCGCAGCGAAGCGCTCGTGCTCGATCAGACACGGCACCGGCACCAATTCGTGGCACCGCGTACAATAGAGGTGATCGTGATGCGCCCCGACCGGCTCGAACCGGGTACGCCCGTCATCGAGCACAACCTTGCGCGCGAGACCATCGGCGGCGAGCTTCTCGGCGGCGCGAAACACGGACGAGAAATCGGTCGCGTGGCCCTGCCGCCCGAGTGCCAGATGCAATTCCTCGAGCGTCCAGGCATGGCGCTCGCCCTGTGCCATCAGGGCGACCATAGCTGCCGAAACACGGGCTTTCCGAGCCATTCTCCAACTTTAATCGTCCGCCGCCGTAAAACGCAAGTCGCTTGCGAAACATGTGGAGAGCGCCACCGTCAAGCTGTGCTAGACAGGTGCGGAGGCTCAGATCGGGGCAGCGGTGACGGTGCGATGAACCACGACAGCTATCCGGACGACTATCTGCGCGACATCCTGATGGATGTGAAGACGGTCGCGGTGGTCGGCGCGAGCCCGCGCCCGCATCGACCGAGCCATGGCGTCATGCGGTACCTGCAGCAGCACGGCTACCGAGCGATCCCGGTCAACCCGTTTGCGGCTGGCGCCACAATCAATGGCGAGCGCTGTTTTGCGAGCCTCGCCGAGGTGCCGGAAGCGGTGGATATGGTCGACGTGTTCCGCCGCAGCGAGGCCGCAGGCGAAGCGGTCGATGCGGCAATCGCGAAGGGCGCCCGCATCGTGTGGATGCAGCTCGGCGTGCGCGACGACGCAGCAGCGGCCCGCGCCGAAGCTAAAGGGATCCGCGTCGTGATGGACCGCTGCCCAGCGATCGAGATCCCACGCCTCGGGCTCGGCCCGCCCGAGCGCTGATGGAAGCAAGGCCCGCTCCGTCTCGTACGGCGCGGCCGCACCGCCGTCGCGCGCGCTTTCAGGCGCGGCCGCGTCTGTTTGTGGCGGCGGCAATCGGGCTCGCGGTCGCGTTCGCGATCCCGGGAATCCACAATCCGAGCCTGCGCATGGTGCTCGGCTGGGATGCCGGCGCGGCGGTATTTCTTGTGCTGTTGCTGACGATGATGATGCGCGCGACCCCGGCCTCGATGCGGCGGCGGGCCCTCGCCGAAGACGAGGCGCGCTGGGCCTTTCTCGCCTTGATGGTCGGTGCCGCATTCTTCGGCCTCTTCGTAATCCTCGGCATCATGCCGGAAGCAAAGAAGGCCGGCGGCCACACGATGCTCGGCCTGAGCCTGCTCAGCGCCGCGACGATCCTGCTGTCGTGGCTGGTCGCGCATCTGACCTTCGCGATGCATTACGCGCACGAATACTTCTATGAGGTTGAGCACCGCGAGCAGCCGGGCCTTGACTTTCCCGGCGTCGCCGACGAGCGCGGCGAGCTCGACTATTGGGATTTCTGCTATTTCTCGTTCGTCGTCGCCATGACGGCGCAGGTGTCCGATGTGCAGGTGCGCACCCGGCACTGGCGCCGCATGGTATTGGGGCACGGCATCCTGTCGTTTCTGTTCAACGCCGCGATCCTCGGCCTGTCGATCAACCTTTTGGCCGGCTTTTTCTGATCCTGAGCCCTAATGCGCCATCAGCACCGGCACCGTCATGTGCCGGAAGATGCTGCGGCTCACGCCGCCAAGCACGAATTCACGCATGCGCGAGTGGCCGTACGCCCCCATGACGAGAAGATCGGCGCCCAAGTCGGATGCGCGCGACAACAGCAAATCTTCGACGCCGATGTCGCCTGAGGCTTCGGTTTCGGGCTTGGCCGCGATGCCGCGCCGGGAGAGCGCCGCCGCGACCTGCGCCGCGCTGGCCGCCGGCGCTGCGACGCCGGGGGCGGGCGGGTCGATCTCGATGACCGTCACCGCCTCGGCGCCCGCGAGCAGGAACATCGCATCGTGCAGCGCGCGCGCTGCTTCGCGGCTGCCGTTCCAGGCGATCAGCACGCGGCGGCCCATACCGGCAAAGCTGCCGGCATACGGCACGACGAGCACCGGCCGGCCGCAGCTCAGCACGATCTCCTCCGGCCGCAACCCGATGCCGCCGGTGAGCCCCGCATCCGGGTTTGGCTGGCCGACGACGACGAGATCGTACAGTGCCGCCTCGGCAACCGCGCTGCCGGTCTCGTCGGCTTCACGGAAAATCCACTCGCCCTGCAGCTTGCCTTGCGTCAGCGCTTGACGGAACGCCGCGCCGGCCGCGGCTGCTTCCCGTCGCTGCGCCTCCATATAGGCGTCGACCAGCTGCGACCATCCCGACACATCGCCATAAGAGGCCATGATCGGGTAGCCGCTCGCGAAAAA
Organism: Pseudomonadota bacterium; assembly: GCA_046724035.1. Classification (GTDB taxonomy): domain Bacteria; phylum Pseudomonadota; class Alphaproteobacteria; order ATCC43930; family CGMCC-115725; genus DATARH01. The sequence goes on from JBKOVT010000359.1 coordinate 4,070, forward strand.
GCCGGTCAGGCGGGCGCCAAACCGTGTGGCGAGCGCGGCGACCGGCGCGATGCGCTGCGGCACAGCCGCCGCGTTCTCGATGACCACTAGGATGTCGCGGCTTTCCATCGCGGGCCTCCTCTGCCCGGCTGCTGGGGCCACCGCCGGGCGGCGGTTTACAGGTCGAGCGCCGCTTCGCGGCATACCAGGATCCGCCGCTTGGCGCGCACCGTGCACAACAGCGGCGCCTCGGGAGGTGCCGTGCCGTCGCGCAAAGCGAGTGCGCGCGCCAGCATGAATTGCGTCACGTCGCGGAACGGCACGAGCGGCCGCCGCGCGATCGGATGCCAGCCCACATCTTCCAATTCGTCGCTCGACGCCGGCTCGCCGACGACATCGCTGCCGTCCGCCACAAAAAACCGCGTGTTGAAGCGCCGGAACACCGGAGTCGGGGTGATCGCGCGCCCGACATAGGTCAACGCGTCGAAAGCAGCACTGATGCCGGCTTGGGCATAGGCCGCTTCAATCGCGGTCAGAGCGGTTGACAGGGTCCCCGGCGCCGCGCCCGGCCTGCCGACGAGGACGCCGACTTCCTCCCAGGTCTCGCGCAGGGCGGCGCGGGCGCAACGCAACAGACGGGGTGGCAGATGCGCCCCGCCGCTTTCGACTTGCCATGGCCGGTTGTCGTCGCGGTCGACTGCGCCGCCGGGGAACACCCAGACGCCGGGCATGAACTTCACATGGCCGGGCCGGCGGCCGGCCAGCAATTCGAGATCGCGCCCTTTGCCGCGCAGCAGGATCAGCGACGCGGCATCGCGCGGCCGCACGATGGTCGGTTTGGCCGTTTGTCTTGCCCGGGCCGCTTCGGAAACGTCGTTCATGGCGCCCGGGAGATTGCGTTGCTTCGCTCGCAATGACAATCAAAAGCGCCGTCATTCCAGGGGGCGCAGTCGCACAGCAATGCCTCCGGTCTGGGCGACTACACTTCTTTGCCGGGTTCGGCTACGGCGGCGGACCACGGCGACATGACATCGCTGATGCCGTAATTGAGCCCGTCCTCACCGCGCATGACGAGGTTCGGGCAGGCAAAGCGTTGCGGCCAGACCGTGTGCTCGACTAGCTGCGCACCGCGCCTGGCGCGAAGCCGCTCTCGGATCCCCTCGGCGAGGCGGCGGTCGATCGCGATGCCGGTCTCGCCGCTGACATCGATACGCGGGTGATGCGCTGCCTCTTCCGGGCTCATCGCAAAATCGATGATGAAGCTCGCCATCTGCACGACAGAGGCTAGAATGCGCCGGCCGCCCGACGCGCCGACGCCGAACCGGGCACGCCCGTCCCGCGTCGCGATGAGCGGACACATATTGGTCAAGGCGCGCTTTCCCGGCCCGATCGAGTTCGGCCGGCCGGGGCGCGGGTCGAACCACATGATCCCGTTATTCATTAGGATGCCGGTTTGCGGCAGCACATAGCGGCTGCCAAAGCTCGACAGCAGTGTGGTCGTCAGCGCGGCGATGCCGCCCTCACGATCGATCGCCGTGATGTGCGTCGTGCAGCCGTCATCGGTGCCCTGCGGCCGGACATCGCCGAGCCCTTCGAGCCGCGCGTGATAAGCCTGCTGCAGCGCATCGATCAGAGTCTCGAAATAGACCGCGTCCGGCACTTGCGGAAAGCGCTTGCTCGACAGCCGGTCGATAACATCGGCGAGGGTCGGCGCGGCGGTCAGGCCGCGCGCCGCCTGCAGCGCGTAGCTGCGATAGGGGATCTCGAGCGACGGCACGATGCGGGCGCGGCATTCGGCGAGATCGGTCGCGGACAGCACGCCGCCCGCCGCTGCGCTGTCGGCGGCGATCGCCTGCGCGATCTCGCCCTGGTAAAAATCGTCAGGACCCGCTTCCGCCAAGCGGGCCAGGGTGTCGGCGAGGCGGCCGAGCATCAATGCCGGCGGTTCGCCCGATGACGGGCAGACCGGCGGCAAATCGTCCGGCAGCCACACTCGCCGGCTCTCGTCATAGCGCCGCAGATCCTCAGCGGCATTGGCGGTCTTCAGCGTCACATACCAATCGACCGGCAAACCGGCGCGCGCCAATGCCACGGCCGGCGCGACGAGGTCGCGCCATGGCGTGCGGCCGAACCGCTCGACCGCGAGGGCATAGCCCTTGACCGCGCTTGGAATCGCGAAGGACATCGGGCCGTGCATGTTGCGGTCGCCCTCGACGCGCGGCCAGGTGAAGAGCTCGGTGATGGTCTCGCCAGTGAGCGCGTAGGCGGCGGTGTCGAGGCCGGCCGGCGCGATCGGTCCGAAATCGACGATCTCGGCGCGCGCCCCCCCCGGCGGCTGCACGACCATAAACCCGATGCCGCCGAGGCCGCTGTTCCACGGCTCGCGTACGGCAAGCGCGAAAGCGGTCGCCACGACCGCGTCCACCGCCGATCCCCCGCCCGCCAATATCTCGGCGCCCAGCGTGGCCGCGACTCCGTTCTGGGAGGCGACGACCCCACCGCGCGAGGCGGCGACCGGTTTCCGCACCACCCAGTTCTGCATCAATGCCGCCATTTCAGATCACCTCGATCGCATCGACGCGGCTCTTGTAGAAGGCGTAATGCCCGGCGAGGCCCGTCGCCTCGTCATAGGGCACCCGATAGGACCAGACGGCGTTCTCCGCGCGTTTCGTGCCGCCATCGACTTCAATCGTCCAATAGGAACAATCGCCCTTGAAGGGGCAATAGGTCTTGTGATCCGTCAGCCGCATCAGATCGAGCCGCACATCCTTCTCCGGAATGTACTGCACCGGCTCGTGACCCGTCTCTTCACAACGGACGGCTTCGGTCGTATCGGCGATCGTCTGACCGGCGAAGGTGACGCGCACGCGCCTCGATTCGGGCAACAGGTCGACGCGGTGCTCGGGTTTTTTCAGATAGCCGGGGGCGGGGTTTGTCATGGCTGCGCTCCTCGCTTCAGCGAATCGTCTCGGATGGCGGCGGCCGGTTCGAGCGGCGCGCCGGTGCCCCGCCGCATTGGAAGGTGGCAACGCAGCTATCGTAAAATTGGGAGCCCTGAAGCGGTCCGCATTCCTGCGCGATGCGCTTCTGGCGGAACGCGGCGTTCGTGCACAGCAGCCGTTCGTACTGCTCGCTCTCGCGAACATTCTGCTCGGAGCTCTCGCTGGGCGGCGCGGCGAGAGCGAGATGGGCGGCGATCACCACGACGGCGGCGAGACAGCCTGGAAGCAATTTCGGCATGGTCGTGCTCTCCGTGTGCGTGGACTCGACAGACCAGGTGGCAATAACGGTTTGGCGAAAATGCGGCGGGATCAATCCACCATCGCTCAGTCAACCATTGTCAGGCCGCCGCTGACGCTCAACACTTGGCCGGTGATGTAATCCGAACGGCGGCTCAAAAAGAACATGACTGCCTCGGCGATTTCCTCGGGTTGCGCGATGCGGCGAAATGGGATCACCCGGGTCAAGGCTTCGCGCATGCGCTCGGGTTGGCCCTGGAACAGCGGCGTGTCGGTCGGACCGGGGCAGACGCAATTGATGTTGATGCGATAGCGCGCCATCTCACGCGCCAGCGACTTGGTGAATGCGATGATGCCGCCCTTCGCCGCAGCGTAGACCGTCTCGCCCATGCTGCCGACCCGGCCGGCATCGCTCGAAATATTGACGATCTTGCCCTGCTGCGCGGCGATCATCGGCGGCAAGACTGCCCGGCTGAGGCGTACCGCGCCAAGCAGGTTGATCGCGATGAGGCGCTCCCACATCTCGGGCGGATTTTCCATAAACGGCTGGATGCGGTCCCAGCCGGCGCCGTTGACGAGGCCGTCAACGCGTTCGACGCGGCCGTGCACCGCGGCGGCGAAATTCGTGATGCTGTCGGGCTCCGTCAAATCCAGCGGCAGGAATTCGGCCGCAAGTCCCTCGTTTGCCGCCTGTGCCGCGGTCGCGCGCCCGCCCGCTTGGTCGATATCTCCGATAAGCACCCGTGCGCCTTCGCGCGCCAGCAGCAGCGCTGTCGCGCGGCCGATCCCGGAAGCGCCGCCGGTCACGATGACGGTGCGGTCCTGCATCTCCATCGTGCTGCGCCCTCAGCTGCCCGGCTCTCGCGATGTTCGGCAGAGCCGATGCCGGTGTCAATCGCGTCGCTGAGCGTCGTATAACTGCCGCGGCTGGCAACCCAGGATCAGGCATCTCTGCGGATTGACAAAGATGCCGGGCGTCTTACATCAGTGTATATGCACTCATTCGATCTCTAGCAGCACCCCCTCAACCAGAGCGAGGACGTCACCATGACCGAGCTTCCCTATCGCACTGCGCTGATCGTCGGAGCGGGTGCTGGCATCAGCGCCTCGGTCGCACGCGCCCTGGCGGCGGCCGGCCTCAAGCTCGGTCTCGCAGCGCGCAACATCGATAAGCTCGCGGGGCTCGCCACCGAGACCGGGGCCGAGCGCTTCGCCGCCGATGCATCCGACCCGGCGGCGGTCGCGCATCTCTTCGAAGAAGTAGACGCGCGGCTCGGCTCGCCCGATGTCGTCCTCTACAATGCGAGCGCCCGGGCCCCCGGCTCGGTCGCCGAGATCGAGCCCGAAGCGGTTCGGAAAGCAATCGAGATCTCCGCTTTCGGCGCCTTCCTCACCGTGCAGCAGGCGGCTCGGCGCATGGTCCCGCAGGGACATGGCGCGATCCTGCTGACCGGTGCCAGCGCCAGCGTCAAGGGCTTCCCGCTCTCCGCGGCTTTCGCGATGGGCAAGTTTGCGTTGCGCGGCCTGGCGCAGAGCACGGCGCGCGAATTGGGGCCCAAGGGCATCCATGTCGCGCATTTCGTCATCGATGGCGGCGTCCGCAGCGCGCGGCGTCCCGATCCGCCGAACCGCCCGGACAGCACGCTCGATCCCGACGCGATCGCGCAGACCTATCTCGAAGTGCTCCGCCAGCCGCGGAGCGCCTGGTCGCTGGAAGTCGAGATGCGGCCCTGGGTCGAGACCTTCTGATCTTGGCACGCTCCTAGCAGGGGCCGGCGCGGAAGACTAGGCTCTTCTACAGCGGCGCACGATTTCTTCCAGAGGTTCCGAATGAGTCAGGAACTCCGTTTCCGGCTGCGTCCGTTGCTGGCGCTCTGCCTCGCTTTGCCGTTATTGACAGGCTGCGACGAGAAGAAAGAGGCCGCCGCGCCGCCGGCCAGCCCCGCGGTCGGGGTGCGGCCCGCCGCGATGAAGGGCGTCAGCCAGTCCTTTGCGTTTGTCGGTCACATCAAGGCCGTCGACAAGGTGGATGTCCGGGCGCGCGTCGAAGGCTTTCTCGAAAAGGTCGCGTTTCGCGAGGGACAGGACGTCAAGGCTGGCGACCTGCTTTATCAGATCGAGAAGGTTCAGTTTCAGTCGCAAGTCGACCAAGCGAAGGCAAACCTCGCTTCCGCCGAGGCGGAGGCGACGAACGCGCAGCTGCAATACAATCGGCAATTCGAGCTGTCCCGGCACCAGTTCAGCCCTCAGGCCACCGTCGACCAGAACAAGGCCGCGCTCGATACCGCGCGCGCCAAGGTGTTGCAAACCCAGGCGGCGCTGACGCAGGCGCAGGTCAATCTCGACTATACCGACATCCGCGCCCCGATCGCTGGCCGGATCGGCCGCACGGCGTACACGCTCGGCAACCTCGTCAATCCGGCGAGCGGCGTCTTGGCGACAATCGTTAGCCAGGATCCGATCTACGTCTTATTCCCTGTCAGTGTGCGCGATCTTGAAATCATCCGCGAGGCGCGGCGCACCGAGGAGGGCGGCCTCGCCAAGATCGAGATCCGCTTGCGCCTCCCCAACGGCAGCGAATATCCGCATCGCGGCGTCTGGAATCTGACCGACCCGCAGGTCGACCAGCAGACCGACACGCTGATCATGCGGGCAACCGTCCCAAATCCGGAGAGGCAACTCGTTGACGGCGAGTTCGTCACGGCGATCATCCGTGAGCGGCGTGAAGAACCGCGGCTGGTCATTGCGCAGGCCGCGGTCCAGATCGACCAATCCGGCTCCTACGTGCTGGTTGTTGACGATCAGCACAAAGTCGAACAGCGGCGCATCCAGACCGGGCCGAACCGAGACACGGATGTCGTGATCACCTCCGGTCTCAAGGAAGGGGAGAAAGTCGTCGTCGATGGCATTCAAAAGGTGCGGCCGGGCCAAGTCGTGAGGGAAACCGAGCTGCCGGTCGCGGGCGGCTAGGACCGGCGCAAAAGATGATCTCCGACATCTTCATCGACCGGCCGCGGCTCGCTTTCGTCGTCTCGATCGTCATTACGCTCGCCGGCCTCATTGCGATGGTGCGGATCCCGGTCGCACAATTCCCGGACATCGTGCCGCCGCAAGTGTCGCTGA
>JBKOVT010000282.1:0-16757 GCA_046724035.1 Pseudomonadota bacterium
GTTCACGGGACCTTCATCGCGCAACCGCCGTCCCATGACAAGGCGCGGCCGTGGCAAGAGGGCGCGAATTGCCGCATAATCGCGGCAACATTTGGAGGAAGGCCATGGCATTAACCCAAGAGCTCGGCCGGTTTGTCGCGAATCTCACCTTCGAGAAATTGCCGGCCGAGGCGGTCGAGATCGCCCGGACCGGCTTTATCGACACGATTGCGACGATGATCGCCGGCGCCCATGACGAGGCGCCGCAGCTGTTGCGCAAGGGTCTGCAGCCGCCACCCGGCCCGGCGAGCCTCTATTTCTCGGGCGAGAGCGCCGCCGCGCCCGAGGCGGCCTGGATCAACGGCGCCGCCGGCCACGCGCTCGATTACGACGATGTCGGCTGCCGCGGCCATGTCTCGACCGTGCTCGTGCCCGCCATTATCGCCGAGGCGGCGACGCTGGGGCTTGGCGGCCGCGAGATGTTCGCCGCCTATGTCGCCGGCTACCAGACCTGGGCCGAGCTGTCGCGCCGCGACCCCGGCCATCACCACCGCAAGGGCTGGCACCCGACCGGCATCTTCGGCGCGATCGGCGCCGGCGCAGCCTGCGCCAATCTGCGGCGTCTCGAGCCCGAGAGCGCGACAATGGCGATCGCGCTCTCGGCGTCGCAGGCCGGCGGCATCATGGCCAATTTCGGCACGATGACAAAACCGTTCCATGCCGGGCGCGCGGCGCATGCCGGTGTTGTCTCGGCGCGCCTCGCCGAATTGGGCTTCACCGCTGCGGCCGACGCGCTCGAGCACCCGCAGGGGTTTCTGTCGGCGGTTTCGCCCGAGGGCAAGGCCGACCGCGACGGCCCGCCTCCCGCTCTCGGTGAGGAATGGCACATCCTGAAGCAGGGCCTCAGCATCAAGAAATACCCGGCCTGCTACTGCACCCACCGCGCGCTCGACGGGATGCTCGATCTGTTGGCGCAGCGTCCGTTGAAGGCGGCCGAAATCGTGCGGATCACCGTTTCAATCAGCGACACGCATGCGCTGATCCTGCGCAACCACCAGCCGCAGACCGGGCTCGAAGGCAAGTTCAGCATGGAATTTGCGATGGCCGCGGCGGTGATCTCCCGGCGCGCCAGCCTCGGCGAATACACCGATGAATTCGTGCGCCGGCCCGAGGTGCAGGAATTGATGCGCCGCGTCACCGTCGTCACCAACCAGAATTACGACCCTGTGCAGGTCGGCGCCTCGGCCTATGACCAGGTCACCGTCGAGTTGACGAATGGTGAACGGATCGAGAGCGAGAAGGTGCGGCGGGCCCGGGGGCACGCCGAACTGCCGCTCGGCGAAGCGGAATTGTTCGACAAATTCCGTGCCTGTCTCGACGTTGGTCATGCGCGTATCTCGCCGGAAGCGTTGTTCGGCCGGCTGAAGGGGCTGGAGAACCATTCGGCGCGCGAGCTGACCGCGGTGTAGGACGACGGTGCGGGGCACGGTCTTAGCCCTATTGTTGCTCAGTCTCGGTTTGGGCGATCCGGCCGCGGCGGTTGCGCAGGATGTGGATCAGCGGGCGACCGTATTGCATCTGAGCCAGACCGCCGAGCGCACACTCGCGCGCGATCTACTGCGGGTCGAGCTCCGGGTCGAGGAAACAGGTCCCGACCCGCGCGCCGTGCAATCGGCGATCAACCGGCGCATGACCGCCGCGCTCGACCGCGCCCGGCAAGCCGAGAGCGTCCGTGTCGAGACCGGCTCCTATCATGTTGGCGAGGAGCGGCCGACCAACCGCGCCGCAATTTGGCGCGGCAGCCAGTCGCTGATCCTGAAGAGCAAGAACGCGGATACGACATTGAAGCTCGTCGGGGCCTTGCAGTCCGACGGGCTGTCGACCGCCTCGCTCGGCTATGAGGTGTCGCCCGAGACCGTGCGATCGGCGCAGGACGATTTGACCACCGAGGCGCTCGCCGCGCTCGACCGTCGCGCTGCTTCTGTTGCCGAGGCGACGCATCTGGCGGTGCTGCGCTACCGCGATCTGCGCGTCGGCAACGCGGAAACAGAGGGACGCCCGGTCCCGCGTTTTGGCGGCGCCGCGATGGCGGCGGGCGCTCCGCCGGTCGCCGAACCGGGCGAGGCGGTGGTGCGGGTGACGGTCGAGGCCGAGCTGCTGCTCGGCTCTTCGCGGCCGTGACGGCGATCCCGGATGAAGCTCCCCGAGCCGCCGCTCCTCGTCATCACCGACCGCCGCCAGGCGCGGCGGTCCTTGACCGAGATCGCCGAGGCCGCGTTTCGTGGCGGCTGCCGTTGGTTCAGCCTGCGCGAAAAGGATCTGCGGGCCGCCGAGCGCCGACCACTTCTGGCCGAGCTCGTGGAACTCGGCCGGGGATTTGGCGCAGTCGTTATGGCGCATGACGACATCGATGCGGTCCTCGCGACAGGCGCCGCCGGCGTGCATCTGCCGGGCGGCAGCGATCCCGCTGCGGCACGCCGGTCTCTGCCGCAAGCGCTGATTGGCGTCTCGGCGCATTCCGCCGCCGAAGCCGTCGCGCAGCTCAGGGCCGGCGCCGATTACGTCACGCTGAGCCCGATTTTTTTGACCGACAGTAAGCCGGGCTACGGTCCCGCGATCGGGCTCGACGCGCTCGCCGCCGCTGCGTCAAACGCGCCAGGGCCGATTGTCGCGCTCGGCGGGATCACGCCCGACAATGCCGCTCAGTGCCTTTCGGCGGGTGCGCGCGGCATCGCCGTCATGGGCGAAATCATGCGGGCCGCCGATCCGGAAGCCGCCATTCGCCGCCTCCTCGCCGTACTTGCTGATAAGCCAAAATAGATCGCGTCCCGGCGAAAGCCGGGACCCACTTGTCCGCGCTCGAGCACGCCCAAGAATGGGTCCCGGCTTTCGCCGGGACGCGCGGGTGAAAGAGCGACTCGATGTTCCTGGCGTCCATGCCGCCATGGTGTAAAGATTCCGGCGCAGCGGAGGTGCTGACCATGGACGCGGATTACGTTGTTGTGGGGGCCGGCTCTGCCGGCTGCGTCGTCGCGAGCCGGCTCTCCGAAGACGGATCAAGAGTTGTGCTGCTCGAAGCCGGGCCGCCCGACCGCGACATCTGGATCCATGTCCCGGCCGGCGTTTTGCGCGTCCTCAACAACACCAAGATCAACTGGAACTTCCTCAGTGAAGGCGAGCCCGGCACGGCCGGCCGCCAATTGCAATGGCCGCGCGGCAAAACCCTCGGGGGCACCAGCTCGATTAACGGCATGCTCTATGTCCGCGGCAATCCGGCCGATTACGACAATTGGGCGCAGATGGGCTGCCGCGGCTGGAGCTATGACGAGGTGCTGCCGTTCTTCCGTAAATCCGAGACGTATCGCGGCAATGGTGATCCGGCCTACCGCAGCCAGGGCGGTCCGCTGATCGTCGAGGATTACCGCACGATCCTGCCCTTGACTCATCGCTTTGTCGAAGCGGCGCAACAGGCCGGCTTTCCGTTCACTCCGGATTACAACGGCAAGCAGCAGGAAGGCGTCGCGTACTCCCAAATGACGCGCCGCGGCAAATGGCGCGGCTCCACGGCGCAGACATTTCTGCGCGAAGCCCGCGGTCGCAGCAATCTCAAGGTCGAGACCAATGCCATCGCGACGCGTCTCTTATTCGAGGGGCGTCGCTGCGTCGGCGTCGCGTTTCGCCAGAACGGCGTCGATCGCGAGGTGCGCGCCGCCCGCGAGGTGATCCTGTCCGGCGGCACGGTCAACTCGCCGCATGTGTTGCAGATCTCCGGCATCGGCCCGGCCGAGCATCTGAAATCGATTGGGGTGCCGGTATTGCACGATCTGCCCGGCGTGGGCGCCAATCTCAACGACCATTACGTCGTGCGCGTCTCGCATCGGGTGCGCAATGCGGTGACGATCAACCAGCTTGCCCGTGGCGCTCGGCTGATGCGCGAAGCCGTCAAATTCGCCACCCGCGGCAATGGCGCGCTGACCTTCGGGGTCACCTCGGCCATGGTGTTCTGCCGCAGCCGCGAGGGGCTCGCGAGCCCTGACTTGCAGCTGCTGTTTACCCCGGCGAGCTATGCCCAGGGCGTGTTTCGCCAGCTGGAGCGCGAGCCCGGCATGACCGTCGCGGTCTGCCCGGTGCGGCCGGAAAGCCGCGGCACGATCATGGCGCAATCGCCCGACCCGCTGCAGTACCCCGCGATCCGCCCGAACTATTTGTCGGCGCCGAGCGATTTGCGCGTCCTGATCTCCGGCATTGACCAGACGCGCAAGATCTTCGCGCAGCCTGCGATGGCGCCTTATACCGTCGAAGAGACCGTGCCGGGGCCGGACATCGTCACCGACGAGCAGTTCGCGGAATTCGCGCGCAAGGCCGGCACGAATGTGTTTCACCCGGTCGGCACGTGCAAGATGGGCACCGACCCGATGGCGGTCGTCGACCCGCGGCTGCGTGTGCACGGTATCGTCGGGCTCCGCGTCATCGACGCGTCCATCATGCCGGCAGTGACGACCGGCAACACAAACGCACCGACGATCATGATCGGCGAGAAGGGCGCGCAGATGATCAAGGAAGATGCGCGCGAGCAACCGGCCGCCGCTGCAGCGTAATGGGGAGGCGCCGATGGGCATCGAGTATCGCGCCGCGGTATTGCATGCGCCGCAAACGCAGCTGAGTGTCGAAACCGTGATCGCGGAACAGCCGAAGCGCAACGACGTGCTGGTTCGCATCAAGGCGGCCGGGCTCTGCCACACCGATCTCGAAGCCATCACCGGCTCGTTGCGCTATCCGATGCCGATCGTGCTGGGGCACGAGGCGGCCGGCATTGTCGAGGAAATCGGGCCCGAGGCGCGCGGCGTCACGGTTGGCGACCACGTGATCTTGTCGTGGAACCCGCATTGCGGTCATTGCTTCTATTGCGACCGCGACCTGCCGATCTTGTGCGAGACCTATCTGACGCATGGACCAAAGGCGGTCCCCTTCGATGGCGAGAGCCGCACCCGCCTGATGGACGGCCGCGAATTGAAGCAGCTGATGTTCATCGGCGGCTTTGGCGAATACGCGATCGTCGCCGATCACCAGGCCATTGTCGTACCGAAGGAATTGCCGTTCGACCGCGCCTGCCTTCTCGGTTGCGGCGTCATGACCGGGGTCGGGGCGGCGCTGAACATCGCGAACATCGCCTATGGCGATACGGTCATGGTGATCGGCTGCGGCGCTGTCGGGCTGTCGGCGGTGCAAGGCGCGCGGCTCGCCGGCGCCGGCGCGATCATGGCCGTCGACCTCGATCCCAAGAAGCTCGCGCTTGCCGACAAACTCGGCGCGACCCTCCTTGTGAATGCGCGCAATGAAGACCCGGTTGGGGTCGCGAAGGCGCAGACCGGCGGGCGCGGCGTCGATGTCGTGCTCGAAGCGGCCGGCAGCCCTGCCGGGTTCCGCGCCGCAGTCGAGGCGGTGCGGCCGGGCGGCGAGGTCGTGTGGCTCGGCAAGACCGATGTCGAGCACGAGGTCGGCTTCCGCTGGGGCAGCCTGATGGCCGAGAAGCGGATCCGTCGGTCGAGCTATGGGGGTGCCCGGCCGGCGCGCGACTTTCCCCTGCTCGCGCGCGCCTATCTCGAGGGCCGCCTCTATCTCGACGAACTGATCACCCGCCATATCGGGCTCGCCGAGATCAATGACGGCTTCGCCGCCCTCAAAGCCGGCGAGGCGATCCGCTCCGTCGTGATGTTCTGACCACCTCGTCATTCAGGGATCGGCCGAAGGCCGAGGCCCGGAACCATGAACACGGGCCTCTGGAATATGGATTCCGGGCTCGCCGCCGCGCGGCGCCCCGGAATGACAATCACAGGACCGCTTGCGCTCGGAAGCCAGCAGGGGCACCGTTGCGCGAGAGATTGAAGGAGGCGCGGGATGAAAGAGGGCTACCGATTTGTCGATTGCGACATGCACATCATGGAGCCGCCGGAGCTGTTCGAGAAATATCTCGATCCCGAATTCAAGCCGCGCGTCACCTCGTCCTTGCGGCGGATGGAGGGCGGCGCCACCGGCATGCGCGGCCGCCCGACTTGGTATTTCGACGGCCAACCCTTGAGCAATGACGGGATCGTCTCGCAATACAACCGCATTCGCGGCCCGCTGGTCGGCGCCCGCGGCAACAAGAACGTCATGTTCGCGGTCGAGCGCGGCTACGATGCCGAGGCGCAAGTGATGGGCATGGCGATGGAAGGGATCGACATCGCCGTCCTGTTCCCGACGATCGGCCTCTCCTTTATGGCGCGCGACAACATGGATCCGCAATTCTCGGCTGCGATCTGCCGCGCCTACAACGATTGGCTGCACGATTTCTGCCAGTACAGCCCCGACCAGCTGAAGATGTCGGCGATGCTGCCGGTGCATGACGTCAACCTCGCCTGCGCCGAGCTCTATCGCTGCGTCAAGGAATACGGCGCGGTCGGCGCGTTTGTGCGGCCCAATTACGTCAATGGCCGCTACTGGCACTCCAATTATTGGGACCCGCTCTACAGCCTGCTGCAGGAGCTGAACGTGCCGATGTGCTTTCACGAAGGCACCGGCTCCTATTATTCGACGATTGAGCCGCGCTTTGGCGAAAATCGCTTTATGCGCCACGTCGCGAGCCACTCAACCGAGATGCAATTGGCGCTGATCGCCCTGATGCTGGGCGGTGTGCTGGAGTTCTTCCCAAAGCTTCGGGTCGCCTTTCTCGAAGCGCAGAGCTGGTGGGTCCCGGGTCTGTTGGGCCGCATCGAATGGGATCTGCGGCAGCATCACCAGGCCGACGCGCCCTATCTCAAGCTGACGCCTTACGAATACTGGCAACGCAACTGCTTCTCGGCAATCGAGAGCGGCGAGCGTGAGGTCGGCTCGGTCGTTGAGCTCTTGGGCGGCGCCGACAATATCTGCGTGTCAAGCGACTTCCCGCATTTCGACTCGAGCTTTCCCGAGGTGTCGAGCCGGGTGCTGAACAATTCCAGCATCGACCGCGATACCGCCGGCAAGATTCTGTCGGGCGGGGCGCGCCTCTACGGCTTCGACGACAGCGATTTCGACAAGGCGACTGCCGCCGCCCGCCGTCACGGCAACCTCACGGCCGCCGGCACCGCGAATTAATACGCGGGTAAGCCCCTCTCCCGCGGTACGGGAGAGGGGTTTCAGCCGAAGTCTTCTGTCCTGAGTTCGATCGGTTGGCCGTGCGGCGTCCGGTGCGCGGCACGGTCCCAGGCGTCGCGATAGCGCACGAGACTAGCCGGATCGGTGGCGCCCTTCTCGCTGACCAGGCGTTCGAGCGCGTTGAGCCAATGCCGGTAATAGGTGTCGCCGCGATCCGGATCGCCAGCCGCTTGCGCGCGCTTGATCTCCTCCGAAAGCGTGGCCGCCCACTCCGGCCAGGTGAAAAGCCCGCGGCGATAGAGCGCCAAGGTCATTGCAAACGCCTGCGCCTCCCACGGCTCGTGAAAGACCGGCCCGCCTTCGTCGCGCGGCAGGCTCGGCACTGCCGCGCTCACCGCCTCGAACGCGGCGCGGTCCGGATTTCGCTCATCGGCGCTCACGCCGGCTCCAGATAAGGCTCGAACGCCTCGATCGAGACCGTGATCGAGGGATCGGCCTCCTCGCCCCACAATTCGCGCCCGGAAAACACAGCCGTGTAGAGCCACTCGGCGTGGTTATGATCGCCGAGCGCGGCTGTATCGGGATAAACGTGACAGCCGCGCAACGCCTCGATGACGCCGAGCTTGCCGCGCGCGTAACGCGGCAGACGCGTATGCGTTGTCGGATTGATGTTGCGCGTCTTGACCTTGTCGCCGGTTTTGAACTTCGCCGGCGCCGGCGCGGGCCGCTCGAAATTGCCGCGCCGTGTCGTGTTTGGCACATCGGCGACGGTCAGCTTGCGGTTCAGTCCCCGGCCGGGGCGCAATGACTTGCCGGCCTTGATCTCGTCCTCACTGATGAGGCCATGCGCGACGACGCGCTTTTCGAGCCCGAGAAACCAGCGCTGATAGTAGGACGCGGCCAGATAGGTAACCGGCGACAGGGTTTCGAGCGACGCGCGCCCGCCGTCGATCGTCCACAGCCGCGTGTAGCCCATCGCGCGCTGCATCGCGAGCACGCGGCCTTCCCAGGGCTCATGAAACACCGGCTCGTTGGGCTCCGGCTCGACCGGGCCGAAGCCGTGCATGCCGCCCATATCGTGGATCGTGTTGCTCATCGCCCAGCCTCCTTCGCCTCCGTCGGCGATTTCGGCAGGCCGGTGCCGACCATGCTGTCGCGGGTGACAAGCTCGGCAAGCTGTTCCTCGCTCCAGCCATCGGTCCCCTCGGGCCGCATCGGCAACACGAGAAACCGCGTCTCGGCGGTCGAGTCCCAGATGCGGACTTTCGTGTCCTCGGGCAATTTGAGGCCGAAATCGCTGAGTACGCCCTTCGGGTCGATGACCGCGCGCGAGCGGTAGGGCGCCGATTTGTACCAGACCGGCGGCAGGCCCAACACTTCCCACGGATAGCAGGAGCACAGCGTGCAGACGACGAGGTTGTGCTGATCGGGCGTGTTTTCGAGCGCGATCAGATGCGCCCCGACCGGGCTGACATGGCCCAAGGAATTGGCCGCCTCGCTCGCGTCTTCGAGGAGGCGTTTCTTGAATTCGGGGTCGGTCCAGGCGCGCGCGACGATGCGGGCACCGTTATGCGGCCCGATCTGCGTCTCGCAGGCCTCGACGATGGCGTCGAGCGCGGCGGGATCGATATAGCCCTTCTCGGTCAGGATCGTTTCGAGCGCCCGCACCCGCAATTGCAGATCGGACAGCTCCGAGACCTCGCCCGAACCGTGCGCGTGCGAATGGGAATGCGTATGCGAATGGGGATCGTCGGCCATAGCGTTGCCTCGTGTGGAACAGTGGCAGCTTAAACCAAAACCGTCGTCCCGGCGAAGACCGAGGACCCACAGACGCGCCTCTCTTATGCGCCGCGGCCAGTTTGACCGGCCGTGCGGCTCGGGTTCACTATGCCGGGAGCGCCCTTCGGACGGAGCCCCCGCCATGACAATCACGAAATTCGACAGCCTGTTCGCCGGTCATGTCGATATGGACAATGTCGGCTATGGCGGGATCCCGGTGAACGAGCGCCGCCTGCCCGACGAGCAGCTGACGACCGTCTTCGACAAGGCCGAGGCGATGGCGAAGCTGATGGACCGGCTCGGCTACAGCGCCTTCTGGATGGCCGAGCACCATTTCCAGCGCGAAGGCTATGAGTGCATCCCGAACGTCTTGATGGCGGCGTTGCACCTCGCGCATGTCACCAAGAACATCAAGCTCGGCTGCGGCTTCAACATCACCCCGATGTGGCACCCGCTGCGCCTCGCCGAGGATTATGCGACGGCCGACATTCTGACCGGCGGCCGCGTCATCTTTGGCGTCGGGCGCGGCTACCACACCCGCGAGGTTGAGACCTTTGGCGCGCCCCTCCTCGATCAGCCGGCCAATCGCG
Source organism: Pseudomonadota bacterium (assembly GCA_046724035.1). Classification (GTDB taxonomy): domain Bacteria; phylum Pseudomonadota; class Alphaproteobacteria; order ATCC43930; family CGMCC-115725; genus DATARH01. The sequence continues at coordinate 9,465 of JBKOVT010000282.1, forward strand.
AGCTGTTCGAGGAGCAGGTCGACATCATTTTCAAGGCCTTCAACGAGGAGAGCTTCTCGCACAAGGGCAAGCACTACACCTTGCCGCCCGAGGTGCCCTATCGCGGCTACGACTTAAAGGAACTGACGCTGGTGCCGCGGCCGCGGCGGCTTCCGGTCGAGTGCTGGCAGCCGATCCAGGGCGGCAGCGAACGGGCGCTCGATTTTATGGCGAAGCACGGCATCCAGGGGTTGGTCGGCGGCGGCTCGGCCGAGGGCGGCGCGATGCACAGCGTCGTCTTGAAATGGCAAGAGGCGCATAAGCGGCTCGGCATCGATCTCGAGCTCGGCGAGCGCATGTGCTTCGGCTTCCATTTCTATATCGCCGACAGCCGCGAACAGGGCATCCGCGAGGCCGCGAAATACTACGAAGAGAACATGAAGATGTTCGGCGAATTGCGGCTTGTGCGCGCGCTCAGCGAAGAGCAGATCGAGATCATGCGCGATCCGAAGCGCGCGCCGACCGCGAAGCTGCCGCGCATTGAGGACGCGATCAATGCCGGCGGCGTCCTGTGCGGTTCGCCGGAGCAGATCATCGAGCATCTGAAGGCGCTCGAAAAACGCTATCCCGGGCTCGACCGCGTATCGGTCTCGCTCTCGGTCGGCGTCCCGAAATCGGTCTGCCTCGAACAACTCGAGCGCTTCGGGACCGAGATCATGCCGGCCTTCCAAGGCGCCAAGGTGCGCGAGCCGGCCCTGGCGTAAAAAAGAACGTCTAGCGTTTGGAGTAGGACATCGCTCCTGAAGAGGTTCGTCGCGAGCTTCCCTAAACCGTCGTCCCGGCGAAAGCCGGGACCCACTTGTCAGAGGCACGAGCGGCTGCAGGGTGGGTCCCGGCCTTCGCCGGGACGACGGATTTATGCGCACTTCGAGACGCGGGTTTGGTGCTTCATTTTCCTGATTCTTCTCTGGTCAGCAGCGCCGGTCTTCGCCGCGCCGCCCTCCACGGCGGAGGGCGAGCGCGGCATGGTCGTCACGGCGCAGCATGAGGCGAGCGAAGCGGGGCTGCGCATCCTGCAGGCCGGCGGGAATGCCGTGGATGCGGCGGTCGCGGTCGGATACGCGCTCGCCGTCGTCGATCCGTGCTGCGGCAATATCGGCGGCGGCGGCTTTATGCTGATCCACACCGCCGACGGGCATGACAGTCTCATCAATTTCCGCGAAACCGCGCCGCACGCGGCGACTGCGGACATGTTTCTCGACGCGGCCGGGATTCCCGTCCGCGAGCGAAGCCTCTACGGGTATCTCGCGGCCGGCGTGCCCGGCAGCGTGATGGGTCTCGACAATGCGCTGAACCATTACGGAAGCCTCGGCCGCGCCGCTGTCATGGCGCCGGCGATCGCGTTGGCGCGCGACGGTTTCGTGCTCGGCGAGGCGGACGCAGCGATCATCGCGGCGCGCGCCGAGCGGCTCGGCAAGGATCCGGAGGCGGCGCGCATCTTTCTGCGTCCGGATGGCAGCCCTTACCGCGCCGGCGACCGCCTCGTGCAACCCGATCTCGGTGCGACGCTGGCGCTTATCGCGGAGAGCGGGCCCGACGCCTTCTACCGCGGCCCGATCGCCGCTGCCGTTGCCTCCGGGTCGGCGGCGCAGGGCGGCATCTTTACCAAAGAGGATTTCGCGGCTTACACCGCGACCGAGATGCCGCCGATAAGCTGTACCTATCGCGGGTATATGATCCTCTCCGCACCGCCGCCGAGCGCCGGCGGCCCGATCCTCTGCGAGATGCTGAACGTCTTGGCGGGCTGGGATCTCGGCGCCTCCGGCGCGGGCTCGGCGTCGACGATCCATCTGATGGCCGAGACGATGCGGCACGCCTATGTCGACCGCAACAGCCTCCTCGGGGACCCGGCCTTTGTGACCAACCCGCTCGACCGCTTGCTGTCGCAAGACCGCGGCGCCGCGATCCGAGCCGCGATCGATCCCGACAAGGCGGCCGCCTCGGCCGCGCTCGGGCCGGGCATACCGCCGCATGAGCGCGCCGAGACGACGCATTACTCGGTCGCCGATGGGAAGGGTAACGCGGTCGCGGTGACCTACACCCTGAACGGCAATTTTGGCGCGGCCATTGTGGCGCCCGGTACCGGGTTTCTGTTGAACAACGAGATGGACGACTTCGCCGTGAAACCCGGCGCCCCGAATCTGTTCGGCCTCGTGCAGGGTGCGGCCAATGCGATCGCGCCGGGCAAGCGGCCGCTCTCGTCGATGACCCCGACGATCGTCGAGCGGGACGGCCGCCCGGCGCTGGTGCTCGGCAGCCCTGGCGGACCGCGCATCACGACCGCCGTTCTTGAAACCTTAATCAATATCGTCGATTTCGGATCAGCGCCGGATCAGGCTGTTGCGATGCCTCGCTTTCATCATCAGTGGCTGCCGGATACGCTGTTTTACGAGCGCGGCGGCTTTTCGCCGGACGTGCTGGCGGGTTTGGCCGAGCGCGGCCATAAGCTCTCGGAGCAAAGCCCCTGGGGCGCGGTCGAGCTGATCGCGATCGGCCCGGACCGGCGTCTCTTTGGAGCCAACGATCCCCGCCGCCCGGCCGGCGCCGCTGCCGGGTATTGACGAGGAGTTGCGTAATGCGCTTCTCGCCGCTGGTCGAGCGCGTCGCCGGGCGAGGCTCCGCCGCCTGGTCGATCCATACTGAGGCCCGGCGCCGGCAGGAAGCGGGCGAGGACGTTATCTTTCTGACGGTCGGCGATCCCGATCAGGAGCCGCCCGAGACGGTGATCGACGCGACCGTTACGGCGTTACGCGATCGCCGCACCGGCTACGCCCCGACAATCGGCTATCCGGCGTTGCGCGAGGCGATCGCGGCGCGGGTGGCGCGGCGCAGCGGCCAGCCCTGCACCGCCGACAACATCGCGGTCGTGCCGGGAGCCCAGGGCGGCCTCTATTCCGCTATGCAATGCCTCGCCGGGCCGGGTGACGAGGTCGTCGTCGGCGAGCCGATCTATGCCACTTACGAGGGCGTCATTGGCGCCAGCGGCGCGCGGATGGTGACCTTTCCGCTGCGCCCCGAACGCGGCTTCCATCCCGATATCGACGCACTTGCCCGAGCGATCACACCGCAGACCCGGGTCCTATGGATCAACAGCCCTCACAATCCGACGGGCGCGGTCTTTACCCGCGCGGAGGTCGAGGCGGTTGCCGCGCTGTGCCGCGAGCACGATCTCTGGCTGCTGTCGGACGAGGTCTATGAGGATCTTGCCTTTGCCCGCCCGCATACCGGCGCCTGGTCGCTCTCCGGCATGGCCGAGCGCACGGTCGTCGTGTCGAGCCTGTCGAAATCGCATGCGCTGCCCGCGTTCCGTCTGGGCTGGGTCGTCGGGCCGCCTGAATTGATCCGGCATCTGGCGAACCTGCTGCTCTGCCTGACCTATGGCAGCCCGGCCTTTATCCAGTACGGCGCCCTCGCCGCATTGCGTGACGAGCTGCCCGAGGTCGCTGCCTTGCGCGAGGATTACCGGCGCCGCGCCGCGCTGATGTCAGAGCTTCTCGCCGACGCGCCGGGTTGCCGCGTCATCCCGCCGGAGGGCGGCATGTTCGTCCTGCTCGATATACGCGGCACCGGGCTTGGCGCCGCCGATTTCGCGCGCCGGCTGCTCGATGGCGAGCGCGTCGCGGTATTGCCGTGCGACGGTTTTGGCCCGAGCGCGGCGGGCCACCTGCGCATTGCGCTCAGCGCTCCGGAGGCGCGGCTCCGCGATGCCGCGGACCGCATCCTCCGATTTGCGCGTGGGCTGAACCGGCCCAGTTAGACGCAGCTACCGCGCTGCGACGCTGGAAGCTTTCAGGAACGTCACGTCGCGGTGTTCGTTCTTCGCGTCGAACTGGCCGCGCAATTCCATGCCGCTCACGTTCAGCCTATAGGTCGCTCCGTTATCGAAGGTGATGAGGATCTGGCCGTTGCGGTAGACCGCCTGCGCGTTGCGGCCAAACACCTTCTGCCAATACTCCCAGGCCGGATCCCAACCGTTCTGCGGCTTTGTCGACATTCCCCAGATCGAGCCAGACAGGTTGCCGTATCGATCCATGCCGGTGACGTTGAGGACGAGGGGGCTCGGATAGAACGCTTCCGACGTGTACTTGCCGATAACGGGCGCGGCGGCCTGGTTTTGCGATGATCCGTAGGGCATCGCCGAGACCTGGGAATAGTAGCGCTGCTGCGCCGATCCCGCTCCGGTCGTCATCAGCAGGCATGCGATTGTCAGCGCAGCATTTCTGAAGAGCTGCTTGGGCACGATTGACCTCCTGTTGAGCGCGAACTCGAGTTGCCGGATCTCCGCCGGCGGTCTGGCCGCCGGCAGGAACCGTTCGCTGCATCAACAAGGAAGGAGCGGATAACGTTCAATCACCCGCGCGGGTGGCGGCAACAGACCCGTTGCCCGGGTTTGGCCCGGGCATCTGGGCCTTGCCGCGATCGCGATGTTAAGGCGCGGGCGGCCGGAACAAATCCGGCGACGGGTACTTACAGCTTCGTGGGATTGGCGATCGCGTCTGCGAGATGCTTGTACTGCTCGCAGCCGGTGCCGCAGATCCCCTTGATGACGCGCAGCTGGGTCTTGGCGCTGCCGATGTCGCCCTTTGTGACATAAGCCTCGCCGAGATACTCGCGCACCTGCGCGTAGCGGGGCGCCAGCGCCACCGACTTCAGGTAATAGCCGATCCCTTCGTCGAGCCGGCCCAGCTTCCGCGTCGCATAGCCGCGGTAATTGAGCGCTTCCGGGGTATTCGGGTTGCGCAATAGGTCGAGGGTCGCGAGCGCTTCGTCATAGCGTTCGGCTTTGGCGAGCGCATAGGCATAATCCCGCAGCACCTTGTCTGGAAGCGAGCTCCCCTGCTTGACGCAGCGCCCGCTCCGCTGGTCCCAAACCTCGCCGCGCTCACAGCCGGCATTGACGCCCCCGGCGCCACCCCCGCCCCCGCCATCGGCCAAGGCGAGGGTCGGACCCAACGCCAGAGCCAAGCCAAACGCCGCCGCGAACATCGCTGCCGCTTTCATCCTACCCTCCCGCACCAAATGCACCGTGCCGGGTCGATCTTACGCCGATTTGTCCGGCGCCTCGATCAACACATTGAGACCGCGCGCCAACTCGAACCCCGCCCTTCACCGATCGTCGTGCGCGGCGGCCCACTCGGCGATGACGGCGGCGGGCATCGCGAAAGTCTCGTCCAGCATCTCCGCCGTGACGATACGATCGGTGCGGAAATGGCGGATGTCGTTGCGCAGCTCGCACCAGGCGCAAACAAGGGTCGCCTCAACGTAATACTCAACCGCGAAGGGTTGGACGACGCGAAGCGTTCGGTTGCCCTCCCCGTCCTGGTAGGCGATCCGCATCTTGCGCGCCTCGCGGATCGCGTGCCGGACCGCGCTCGGCAAATCGCGCTGCGCCGGGACCGGTGCGCCGGCTTTAGAGACGTAGACCGGGGCCGATTTAAGATAGTCGCGCAGCAGGTCGGGCAGAACCAAGGTCAGCTTCGACAGCACGCTGTCGGCCGCCTTCTGCAAACCGGTATCGCCGGTGCGGGCCAGCATGCGCATCGCGACGGCGATCGCTTCCGCCTCATCCTCGGTAAACATCAGCGGCGGCAGGTCGAAGCCGCGGCGCAGCATATAACCGATGCCAGCCGCGCCCTCGATCGGGATGCGGCGGCCCTGCATCGCCGCGATGTCGCGATAGATCGTGCGCGGCGTCACTTCGAGCGCCTCGGCCAATTCGCTCGCGGTGACCGGCCCAACGGCGGCGCGTAGCAACCGCAATATGTCGAACAGCCGGTCGGCGCGGCGCAGCGGCACGTCTTCACTCCTGACAAAACGCTGTCAGGAGGGACAGCGTACACTCGCCGCATTCGCTGACAAGGAGGATGGCGGTGGCACGGATAAGACCGAGCTTTGCGGCGTTTCGCGGACCGGTCGACTGCGAGGGCTTCGAGCGGGTTTTCGAGCTGTGGCAGCGCGCAAGCCAGGCGTCGCATCGGCTCTGGATCGCAGCGGTCACCCTGCCCGGCCGTGGCCACGGCGCGTTACCCGACGACCTGCCAGCCGAATTTTTCCGTTTTCCCGCGTTCTAGGAGAGCGAGCATGCCAAGTATCCGAGCCAACCCGGACGAGATTGCCTGGACTCCCTGGACCGAGGCGTTCGGCGACGGCGCGTTTTACCAGGGCACACCGGTTATCGAGGCGAAGACGTTGAGCGATCGGCGTGCGGAAGGCGGCGGCATCGCCTATCTGCTGCGTTTTCGCCCGCCCGAGGGTAAGCTGATCAAGATCGTCGCCGTCGCGCGATCGGACGAGCACGTCTTCAATCTCAGCGGCGGACGGGCGACCAAATCCGGGCAGCCGGTCAGCGCTTCAGGCGGATATTCGCTCAATCCGGACGGGCAGCCACACAGCGCAATGATCGCCGCAGAGACCACCGCCTTCGTGCTCTATACCGGCGAACCTGACGAGGTCAAATCCGTCGAAGTTCTCGACCTCGAAGCGGAACGCTGAGACGGCCTATGCCGGAGGCTCGACCAGCACGTTGAGACCGCGGGCGGCGACCGTGATCTCGCGCCAGGTCTCCTCGTCGATCGGCACGCCCTCTTTGAGGCGCTGGGCACGGTTGGCGCGCTCCGGATCGCCCGGAATCAGGACCGGCTCGCCCGCCCGGACCGGCGGCGAGGCCGTGATATAGCCGGCCATCGCGGCGATCTCATCCATCATCCAGGCGCGGTCGACGAGGCGGCTCGGGTCGATGGCGATCGTCAGCATGCCGTTCGTGACGCTCTCGGCATCCTGGCGCTCGGGGCGCATCGTGCCGCTGCCCGTCACCGCGCCGGCGAGCATCTCGCAGATGAAGGCGAGCGCGTAACCCTTGTGCTCGCCGAAGGTCATCAGCGCGCCGCGCGGCCGGCGATACATGACATGCGGGTCGGTCGTCGGCTTGCCCTCGGCATCGAGCAACGTGCCGACGGCGACCTGCTCGCCCTTGTTGCGCGCGACCCGGACCTTGCCCATCGCGATGCGGCTGGTCGCCATGTCGGCGATGATCGGCCGGTCCGGCGCGGGGCCGGGGAGGGCGATGCAGAGCGGGTTTGTGCCGAACCGCCCGTCGCTGCCGCGCCAGGGCGCCACCGCCGGGCGCTGGTCGGTGATGTTGACAAAATGCAACGAGACGAGCCCAGCCGCGGCGCACATTTCGCCATAGGTGCCGACCCGGCCGATATGATGCGCGTTCTTCAGCGCGACGACCGCCACGCCGTTCGCCTTGGC
>JBKOVT010000048.1:0-9522 GCA_046724035.1 Pseudomonadota bacterium
TATGAGGACATGGCGGCGCGCACCCGGATCCGCGACGAGGCCACAAAACAACCGGGCTGGCCGCCCAACACCCGCGAATTCGTCGTCAGCCAGAAGAGCCAGGTGTTTATCCCGGCGCCGTTTTCGCCAAAGCTCGAGCCGGCGCAGCATGGCGGCATCTACGAGATCCGCATGTACACGCTGAAGCCAGGCGCGGTGCCGAGCCAGATCGACCGCTGGTCGACCGCGATCGGCGAACGCGTCAAGCTGTCGCCGCTTGTCTTCGCGGGGCACTCCGAACTGGGCGAGCTCAACATCTGGTGCCATATCTGGGCGTACAAGGACGCCAACCACCGCGCCGAGATCCGTGAGAAAGCGCGCAAGGAAGGCATCTGGCCACCCAAGGGTGGGCAGCCCGGCACGATGCTGAAGCAGGAGAACATGCTGGTGGTGCCGGCATCGTTCTCGCCACTGCGTTAATCACTGACGCTACCGAACGAAAAAGGGCGCTCCGCGGAGCGCCCTTTTTTTACGCGTGTGCCGTACGGGTGAATTAACGCTGGCGCCAAGCGGGCTCGGCCGGACGCGTCCCATCGCGCGGCGGCAACGGCATGCGTGCCTCGAGCCGCTCCAATTCGATGCGGGTGCGAGCGCCGGCGCGCAAGAGCCGGTCGGTCGCCTCGCGCAAACCAACGCGGCTGTCCGGCGTATCTTCGGCCAGGGCCGCATCGAAAGCCGTGAGAAAAGCGGTGATGTCGGCCTCGACGCGGGCGCGCAGCTCTCGGTCGATAAAAGCGCCGTTTTCCTTGCGCGTCTCGCCATGCGAATCCTGGCGACCGCCATTGCCGGAATGACCGCCATTGGTGTACTGCGGCGCCGGATGATGATTCGGCGGCGCGGGTTCATGAGACGGTGCGGCAGAGGCCCATGCCGGGCGGTAGCCGCCGCCGTTTAGCGCCTGGGGCTGGGGCTGACGCTGCGGGGCCGGCGCTTGCGGCTGGTCGGGCTGCCGCGGGTCGCTTGCCGCGGCGGCGCCATTGGCATGCGATGCATCGCCGAGATGCAGATGCAGCCTGCTGCGCGGGTCGCCATTGGTTGTCCCGTGCGGTGCGGTGTGCTGCGGCGGGGCCGTAGGTTGCGAGGGTGCCGTGTGTTGCGGCGACGGCTCGCTCGCGCGAGGCGCTACGGGTGCACGATTTGGCGCAAAGAGGTCAGCGGCGTTCGGCTCGCGCGTCGCCCAGGGCGCCCGCTCGAACCCGTTGCCGCCCTCGTGAGCGGGACGCGAATCGCTGCCGTGATCGGCGTGCCATGATTTCTGCGCCGGCGGGACATCGGACGGCGGCGGCATCGCGGGCTCACGATGGATAGCGTGATCGCCGCCGCCATTCACCGAGGAGGCCACCGCCGACGCCTTGATCAATTGCGGCTCGCCGACTGCGGCAGGGCGCGGCGCCTCGCTCGCAGGTTGTGCCGGAGCCGGCTGACGTGCACGGCTGCGGCTGACCACGTAACTGATGGCCGGCGGCGAACAATCGTAAGTCCGCGCGATGCTCGACAGCGTTTCCCCCGCTTCGTATCGGGCCATAATCGACGGCCAGTCTGACTGGGGTATTTTCCCTCTTTTGCTCGATCTTTCCATTACGTGACCTTGGTTTTACCTAATGATTTGCGATGATTTTGGCGCAGGTCAGCCGTTCAGATGCCGCGGGTATGTCAAAACACTGCGCAATACGGCACGCACCGAAAGTTCGGGAGTAGAGAGAACGGTCGTGAGGACGGCGGTACAGGCCGGCATCTCGCCGAGGCCTTACGGAGGCGTGGAACCCACCCCCGTTTTTCTGATGGCGGAGAATAGCGGCAGAAATCAGAACAGTGAAGCTTTTTATTCGTTCCAACCCTCCGGTTTTTTACGATTTTTTCCGATTATGCCGGCCGCTCCGAACTACATCCGAACGATTTTACCCGGGTTCAAGATGCCGTCGGGATCGAGCGCCTGCTTGATATTGCGCATGACATCGACAGCCGGACCGTGCTCGGCCAACAGAAAGTCCATCTTCCCATAACCGATGCCATGCTCGCCGGTGCAGGTGCCTTCCATTGCCAAGGCGCGCGCGACCATTCGATCGTTAAGACGGCTCGCCTCGGCGATTTCTTCCGGCTTCTGCGGATCGATCATAAAGATAAGATGAAAATTGCCGTCGCCGACATGACCGGCGAGCGCCGAAGGGATCGTCGATTCTGCGAGATCCTGCTTTGTTTCGGCGATGCATTCGGCAAGCCGCGAGATCGGAACGCAGACATCGGTCGGCCAGCCCTTGGAGCCGGGCCGCAGCGCGAGCGCGGCGTAATAGGCGTCGTGACGCGCCTGCCAGAGTTTCGAGCGCTCCTCTTGGGTCGTCGCCCAGCGGAAATCCTCGCCGCCGTGCTCGGATGCGATCGCCTTGACGAGCTCGGTCTGCTCGGCGACGCCGGCCTCGCTACCGTGAAACTCGAAGAACAAGGTCGGCGCGACCTTGTGGTCCAGCTTCGAATATTTGTTGATGGCGTCGATCTGCGCCTCGTCGAGCAACTCGATTCGCGCGACCGGGATGCCGCTCTGGATCGTCAGGATGACCGTGCCTACCGCGTCGGCGATCGTCGGGAAGGCGCAGACCGCGGCCGAGATCGCCTCGGGGATGCCGTAGAGCCGCACCGTCACCTCGGTGATGATGCCGAGCGTCCCTTCGGAGCCGACAAAGAGCCGGGTCAGATCGTATCCCGCCGCCGATTTGCGGGCGCGCTGCGCGGTGCGGATGATCTTGCCGTCCGCCAAGACGACGGTCAGCGCCAGCACGTTCTCGCGCATCGTGCCGTAGCGCACCGCGTTGGTGCCCGAGGCGCGGGTCGCCGCCATCCCGCCCAATGACGCGTCGGCGCCGGGATCGATCGGAAAGAACAGACCGGTGTCGCGCAAATATTCGTTCAATTGCTTGCGCGTAACACCCGCCTCGACGGTCGCGTCGAGATCCTCGGCGCTGACCCGCAGCACCCGGTTCATTTGCGACAGGTCGATGCAGACGCCGCCCTTTAACGCCGCGACATGGCCTTCCAACGAGGTGCCGGTGCCGAAGGCGATGACCGGCGTCTTGGATTGGGCGCAGAGCCGGACGATCTCGGCGACCTCCTCGGTGCTGTGCGCAAAGGCGACGGCGTCTGGGGCGTGCGCCGCGTGGTAGGATTCGTCTTTGCCGTGCTGCTCCAAAACCGCCGCGGAGGTCGACAGGCGATCGCCGAGGCGCTGGCGCAAGGACGCCAGCAATTGCGGGTTGAGAGGGACGCGTTCCAAGACGGTCGCGGTCATGGTTGGCCCAAAATGAAAGTTGGCCTGAAATGAAAGAACCGGCGCTCCCGCCATACTCCGGCGCGGCGGCGCCATGCAATGCTCTATATGGGTAGAAACCACCGGGTTTCCCAGCTTCCTAACCGAGCGGGTTACTCGCCGCTGCTGCCGATCCGCGCTAGGCTGATGCCCGGGTTCGCCGCCGGACGACAGGGATAGAGCCTGGCATGAGCATGCAGCCGCTTGCCGCCGCCGGGCCGCGATTGGCGCTGAAGGAGCCGCGCCGGCCGTCGCGCCAAGGGCGGCTGCGCGCCGCCGAGGTCAAATGGGGCCTCGCCTTTATCGCCCCCTATGTCGCGGTGTTCCTCGCCTTTGTCGTGCATCCTTACGCTTATGTGCTGTGGATGGCGGCGGAGCCGTCGCTCTATGCCGATCTGATCGACGACCGCCTGTTTCTGCCGACGCTGGTCAACACGCTGCTGTTTGTCGGGCTCGGCGTGAACCTCAAAATGTTTTTGGCGCTGCTGTTGTCGGGCTTCTTTTTGCGGCCGCGCCGCTGGATCCGGGTTTTGCTCGCGATCTATGTGCTGCCCTGGGCGCTGGCGACGGCGCAGACCTGTCTGTCGTTTCACTGGATGCTGATCGGCGAACAGGGCCTCGTCGACGGGCTTCTGTTGCAGCTGTTCGGGATCGAGGGGCCGATCTGGTTCAACGGCCGCTGGCTCGGCCTCGGCTCGGATATCGCGGTCTATCTGTGGAAATGGATGCCGTTCTGGACGCTCATTTTTCTCGCGGCGCGCCTGACGATCCCGCGTGACATCTACGACGCGGCTGAGGTCGACGGCGCGACCGGCGTCCGCCGGTTTGTGCATGTCACCTTCCCGCTGCTGGCGAACCTCTATTTGATCTGCACGCTGCTGTCGGTGTTGTGGACGCTCGGCGATTTCACCACCGTCTATCTCGTCTCGAATGGCGGGCCGGCCGGTTTGACAAATGTGCTGGCGACGCTCGGCTATCACTACGCCTTCAATTTCGGACGACCGGCGCTCGGCGTCGCGGCCGTGATGTCGGCCTTGCCGCTATTGATCCCCATCATTGTCGTGCTGATGCGCCGGTTTCAGACAAGCGCGGTTCAGCTGTGAGCAGCGCGCCGGGAAAGATTGCGCTTGGCCGGGCGCTGGGCCGGCGGCAGCGGCAGCGCCTCGTCGAGATCGGCTCGCTGACGCTCGGCGCGGTATTGCTGATCTGGACGCTGTTGCCGGTCTACAATTTGTTGCTGATCGCGCTCGATCCCGAGGAAGGCGAGATCGAATTCACCGGCAACCTGTGGACCTCCGAACCGACGCTCGACGGCTTTATCGACGTCATCACTCAGAAGGCCCGGTACCTCGAAGATTTCTGGCAGCAATTCGGCAACAGTGTGTTTATCGGCCTCTTCACGATGGTGCTGACCGTGCTCGTCGGGTCGCTCGCGAGCTTTTCGGTGAGCCGGCTGCGGCTTGCCCGGGGATCGCTGCTGACCAACGCCGCGCTCTTGACCTATGCGATCCCCGCCGCGTTCCTGATCGTCCCCTATTACCGGATCATGCACGATTACGGCCTCTACGATAATTTGTGGGCCGTCGTGCTGGCGCAGGTGACGTTCGCGACGCCGTTCGCGATCTTGATCCTGCAGCTATACGACCGGCTGATCCCCTTCGAACTCGACGATTCGGCGCGGGTCGACGGCGCTTCGCCCCTGCAGATCTATGCGCGCATCTATCTGCCCCTGATGGTCCCGGCCTTGGCGGTGGTCGCGATCTACGCGCTGCTGCTGGCGTGGAACGATTATCTCTATCAGGCGGTGTTGCTGTCGCCGCGCAACATGACGGTGTCGATGGTGCAAGGGCAGCTCTTCCTCGATGTCGATGCCGAGTGGAATGCGATGATGGCGGCGGCGATCATCTATGTCGTGCCGCCGATCGCGCTGCTCTTTCTGTTCCGCCGCTATGTCGCGGCGAGCCTCGCGGCGGTGACCTCCGGCCCATAGCGCGGCGCAGCTTTCTATCCGGGCCTAGTTTGTTGCCGAACCGACATACATGAAGGTCCAGGGCTTTGGGCCTTTCATGTAGCCGGTTTCGAGCGCGTCGATCTGGAAGCCGGCGTTGCGGATCAGATCATCCATCTTGCGGTCGAGATGGCAGCCGCCGCCGATCCGGCGCCAGCAGGGCGTCAACCGGTGCTGCCAGCGGATGATCGCAGGTTCGGGCGCCAGGCCGTGCTCAACGAAGAGGAGACGCCCGCCCGGCTTCAAGACACGCCGCACCTCGTTCAGCGCGGCGCTCGGGTTTGGGATCGAGCACAGGGTCCAGGTCATCACGAGCGTATCGAAAGCGGCATCCCGGAACGGCAGCTGCTCGGCCGGCGCTCGGGCAAGGGCTACCGGGACGCACGCCGCGCGGACCCGCTCGCGGGCGCGATCGAGCAGTTCCGGGGAGGGGTCGATCCCGCAGACCCGGTCGACCGCCGAGCTGTAGATCGGCAGGTTCATTCCCGAGCCGACCCCTATCTCAAGCACGAGCCCCCGCGCCGCTCCGATGGTTTGTTGCCGGTAGCCGCCGAGCTGGCTGTTGCGCATCGCCAGTTCGATGAGCCGCGGCAGAACCACTTTCCTGTAAAAACCCATCCCAGTAGCCTCATTGAGCCGGTGAGAGGCAGGGACTACGTTAGCGCCCTGAGGCTTTTCCCCCGGAGTGCACGATGGCCCAAGGGCCGAAACAACTAGCCGCGGTCACGCTCGACGACAAATACACAGTCGAAAAAGGCCGGGTCTACCTGACCGGCACGCAGGCGCTCGTGCGCCTACCCATGATGCAGCGCCAGCGCGATGTCGCCGCCGGGCTCAACACCGCCTCCTTTATCTCCGGCTATCGCGGCTCGCCCTTGGGCGGGTTCGACCAGGCCTTGTGGAATGCGCGGCGCTTTATCGAGCGCAACCACATCAAGTTTCAGCCCGGCATCAACGAGGAGATGGCGGCGACCGCGGTCTGGGGCAGCCAGCAATTGGGGCTCTTCCCCGGCGCGAAATACGACGGCGTCTTTGGCATGTGGTACGGCAAGGGGCCGGGGGTCGACCGCAGCGGCGACCCGCTGAAGCACGCCAATTCGGCCGGGACGGCGCCGCATGGCGGCGTCTTGGCGGTCGCGGGCGACGACCACACCTGCAAATCCTCGACCTTGGCGCACCAGTCGGAATTCGCGTTTATCGACGCCGCGATCCCGCTTCTCAACCCCGCCGGGATCGAGGACATCATCGATCTCGGGATCTACGGCTGGGCGATGTCGCGCTTTTCCGGCTGCTGGGTCGCGTTCAAGACGGTCGCCGAGACGATGGACAGCTCGGCCTCGGTGTCGGTCGATCCCGGGCGCATCGCGATTGTCTTGCCCGAGGATGTCGAGATGCCGCCGGGCGGGCTCAACATCCGCTGGCCGGACACGCCGCTCGACCAGGAATACCGGCTGCACCGCTACAAATTGCCGGCGGCGATCGCGTTCGCGCGCGCCAATGGGCTCGACGGCATCGTGTTGGACAGCGCGCAGCCGCGTTTTGGCATCGTCACGACCGGCAAATCCTATCTCGATGTGCGGCAGGCGCTCGACGATCTCGGCATCGGCGAGCGCGAAGCAAGCGAGATCGGGTTGCGGCTCTACAAGGTGGCGATGAGCTGGCCGTTGGAGCCGCAGGGCATCCGCCGCTTTGCCGAGGGGCTCGAAGAAGTTCTCGTCGTCGAGGAGAAGCGCGCGGTCATCGAGACGCAATTGAAGGAGCAGCTCTACAACTGGCCGGCCGAGAAGCGGCCGCGCATCATCGGCAAGCACGATGAAGAGGGGCGCTGGATTCTGCCCTCGCCCGGCGAATTGACGCCGACCCAGGTCGCGAAAACCATCGGCGAGCGGCTGACGCGGATGGGCGCCGGCGCGCGGATCGCGGCGCGGATGGCGGCGCTCGAAGCGAAGGAGCGGCAGCACAGCGGTAGCGTCGTGCCGTTTCAGCGCACGCCGTATTTCTGCTCGGGCTGCCCGCACAACACCTCGACGCGCGTGCCGGAAGGCAGCCGGGCGCTGGCCGGCATCGGCTGCCACTACCTGTCGCAATTCATGGACCGCGAGACGGCGACCTTCACCCAGATGGGCGGCGAAGGCGTGCCGTGGATCGGCCAGGCGCCGTTTACCGAGACGCGGCATGTCTTTGCCAATATCGGCGACGGCACCTATACGCATTCCGGCATATTGGCGGTCCGCTCGGCGGTCGCAGCCGGCGTCAACATGACCTACAAAGTCTTGTTCAACGATGCCGTCGCGATGACCGGCGGCCAGCCGATCGATGGCGGGCTGACCGTGCCGATCGTGTCGCGGCAACTCGCGGCCGAGGGTGTACGTCAGGTTGTCGTCGTGAGCGACGAACCCGAGAAATACCCGCCGGCTACCGACTTCGCCGCGGGAACGAACGTGCGGCATCGCGACGAGCTCGATCTGATACAGCGCGAGTTGCGCGAGATCGGCGGCGTCACCGCGATCATCTACGACCAGACCTGCGCCGCCGAGAAGCGCCGACGGCGGAAGCGCGGCCGCTTCCCCGATCCGCCGCGCCGCGTCGTCATCAACGATCTCGTCTGCGAAGGCTGCGGCGATTGCTCGACGCAATCGAATTGCTTGTCGGTCGTGCCGGTCGAGACCGAATTCGGGCGGAAGCGCGCGATCGATCAATCGAGCTGCAACAAGGACTACTCCTGCCTCAAGGGCTTTTGCCCGAGCTTTGTGACTGTCGAGGGCGGGACATTGCGCAAGCGCGAAGCGGGCGAGCTCGGCGAAGGCGGCTTGCCGCCATTGCCCGAGCCAAAGCTGCCGGCGGTCGCCGAGCCGTACGGCATCCTCGTAACGGGGGTCGGCGGCACCGGGGTCGTGACGATCGGCGCGCTGATCGGCATGGCGGCGCATCTCGAAGGCAAGGGCGTCACGGTGCTCGACATGACCGGGCTCGCGCAAAAAGGCGGCGCGGTTTATTCGCACGTGCGGATTGCCGAAACGCCGGATCAGATCCACGCCGTGCGGCTCGCGACGGGCGGTGCCGATCTCCTGCTCGGTTGCGATCTCGTCGTGTCGGCCAGCGGGGAGGCATTGTCCAAGCTCGATCCGCAGCGCAGCCGCGCCGTCATCAACACCCACGAGACGATCACCGGCGATTTCACCCGCAACCCCGATCTGTCGTTCCCGCGCAGCGAGCTCTCGCGCAGCATCGCGGCCGCAACCGGGGCCAGCAACGCCGAGTTTGTCGAAGCGACGGCGCTGGCGACCGGGCTCTTCGGCGATGCGATCGCGACCAATCTGTTCATGCTCGGCTATGCCTATCAGAAGGGGCTCGTGCCGGTTTCGGGCGAAGCGATCAACCGCGCGATCGAGCTCAACGCGGTCGCGGTCGAGTTCAACAAGAGCGCCTTTCGCTGGGGCCGGCGCACCGCGGCCGACTGGGCGCTCGTCCAGGCGCGCGCGCTGCCCGCGGATGCCCGGCCGGAGAGCCATCACCTCTCCGAGACGCTCGACGAGGTGGTCGGCAGGCGTGTCGAATTTCTGGCCGAGTATCAGAACGCCGCCTATGCGCGGCAGTATTTCGACCGGGTGCAGCGAGTGCTCAAGGCCGAGGCGGCGCAGATACCCGGCAGCACAGCGTTGACCGAGGCGGCGGCGCGCGCGCTCTTCAAGCTGATGGCGTACAAGGACGAGTACGAGGTCGCGCGGCTCTACACCGACAGCGATTTTTTGCATCGTGTCGCCGGCCAGTTCGAGGGCGACTACAAATTGCGCTTTCATCTGGCGCCGCCATTGACGGCCGAGCGGGATGCGACGGGACATTTGCAGAAGCGCGCTTATGGGCCGTGGATGCTCGGCGCGTTCCGCGTGCTCGCGAAATTGCGCGGGCTGCGCGGCACAGCGTTCGACATTTTCGGCCGCACCGCCGAGCGGCGGATGGAACGACAGCTCATCGCCGAATACGAAGGCGTGCTCGACGAGATCGCCGCCGGACTCACATCGCAGAACCACGGGGTAGCGGTCGAGTTGGCGGCGTTGCCGATGGAGATCCGCGGCTTCGGGCACATCAAGGAAGCGAACCGCGAGCACGCCAAGGCGAAGGAAGCCGATCTCCTCGCGCGCTTCCGCGCCCCGCCGCCGCGCGCGATGGCGGCGGA
>JBKOVT010000184.1:0-3883 GCA_046724035.1 Pseudomonadota bacterium
CGCTCTCTTTCTCGTCGATACGATCTCTTCGCTCGGCTCGTTCGATTTCCGCATGGACGAATGGGGCGTCGATGTCGTCGTCGCCGGCTCGCAAAAGGGACTCATGCTGCCGACCGGCATGGCCTTCACCGGCATCAGCGCCAAGGCGCTCGCCGCGACCGCAACGGCGAAACTGCCGCGCGTCTACTGGGATTGGCGGCGGCTCCTCGGGGAGAATACGCAGGGCTACTGGAACGGCACGGTGCCGGTGCATTTCTTCTTCGGGCTGCAGGAATCGCTCCGCATGCTCGAAGAGGAAGGGCTCGAGAACGTCTTCGCGCGCCATCACCGGCTCGCCGAGGCGACCCGCCGCGCCGTCCGCGTCTGGCGCAGCAATAACGGGCCGGAGACTTTTGCCCTCGATCCCGCCGCGCAATCGGACTCGATCACCGCCGTCCTGGTGCCGGAGGGCTATGACGCCGACAGGGTGCGGCAGGCGGCACTCGACAAGTTCAACATCTCGCTTGGCGGCGGGCTCGACCGGCTGAGGGGCCGGGTGTTCCGGATTGGCCATATGGGCGATTTGAACGAGCCGATGGTGCTGGGCGCCATCGCCGCAGTCGAGATGGCGCTCGACTTGACCGGCGTGCCGCATGGCAAGGGCGCCGTGCAAGCGGCCATGGAGTACCTGACCGAGACCGCTTAGAACGCCCCCTTCGTGCTGCGGAGAGGACCTTTGGGCGCATTGCCTCGCGCAGCCAGCGCCGCTATATACCGCCGCGATTTAAAGGATTAGGGCGATGAAGGACGGGATTCACCCGGATTATCACGAGATCACGATCCTGATGACGGATGGGACGAGCTACAAGACCCGCTCGACCTACGGCAAGGAAGGCGACACGCTGCGCCTCGAGATCGACCCCAAATCGCACCCGGCCTGGACCGGCGGCCAGCAGCGGCTGCTCGACACCGGTGGGCAGCTCGCTCGCTTCAACCGCCGTTTCCAGAATTTCGGCCCCAAGCGCGCCCAATAACGCCGTCGGCGGAAGGGGCCGATCCTCAGGCCTGCTAGGTTCAAAGGCCGCGTTTCACAGACCCGGAAAAATCCGCGGTATCAGCGGCGGCGGCGAGACAAACATGATCGGCGGCTCGTCGCCGGGTTGTTCCAGCATCGGGGTATCGCCGGGATGGGAGCGACCCTCAGTCGCTTCCCTTTGACTGGTCTGCCAAGTCCAGGGGCGGTCCGCGTGAGGCAGCCCTGCTTTATCGACAATCATCGCCACGTCCTCCCTTGAGCAACATGGAAACCGAATGCCGCCGGGCCCGGTGGGGCGCCCGGCAGCGGTCGATTTAGGGGGCCGGGCGAGCCCGTCAAGAGGCGCGCTGGCACTCTCGCTGAAGAGTGCCAAAATTTCTCTTGAACCGCGCAAAAACCCACCCTATCTCAAGACTGTGCGGTCGCCCCTGCGGGGGCCGCACATTGGTAAACCGGCATCCGGCCCTCGGGCGGGTGCCTCAGCCCATGTTGCTCACTGGAGGATATGGTTATGGATCGATTCGACTTTTCTCCGCTGTTCCGCTCGACGATCGGCTTCGACCGGCTGGCCCGCCTGGTCGACGCGGCAACCCATGTTGACAGCGCCGCGCTCTCCTACCCGCCTTACAATATCGAAAAAGTCGCTGAAGACGCCTATCGCCTGACAATGGCAGTGGCCGGGTTCTCCCGCGACGAGATCGAGATGGTTGTGCAGGAGAACACCCTTTTCATCACCGGCAAGGCGCAGAAGGAAGACGAGAACGGCCGTTACCTGCACCGCGGCATTGCGCGGCGCGCCTTCGAGCGGCGCTTCAGCCTCGCCGACCACATTAAGGTGACCGGCGCGAGCCTTGACAACGGCTTGCTGCACGTCGACCTGGTGCGGGAGGTGCCCGAGGCGATGAAGCCGCGGACCATCAAGATCACCGGCGGCGAGCCGCAACAGCCGCAGGTGACCCAGCAAAAAGCGGCCTAAGCGCCGCCTGACAGCGGCAGCGCCGAAATCGAAACGCCCCCGGATTTCCGGGGGCGTTTTCTTTTACCCGATCGCTCGCGCCAAATCGTTTAAGCGTTTTGCAAGCAAGTTCGGCTCGTAGTTCCGGCACGATCTCGCACTGATGCGAGGCGACGGGAATGCAAGCCATGCGACTCGTCCTAGCAGCCTTCCTCCTGATCCTGATCGCGCGTCCGGGCCTTGCGGAGTTCACCGCCGCAGAGGCCGCGCTGCGGCGTGGCGAGCACGCTATGGCCTACGAACACTGCAAGGCCGAAGCGGAAAAGGGCGACCCTGAATGCCAGAACCTTCTCGGCGTCCTGTTCCAGAAGGGGCTCGGGGTGACGGAGGATCTCAAGGAAGCGATCCGCTTATTCACCGCCGCAGCCGGGAAAAAGCTGGCCGCGGCGCAGGTTAATCTTGGCCTCCTGTACCTGAACGGGACCGGGGTCGCGCGCGACGAGGCGGAAGCGGCGCGCTGGCTTGGCCTGGCCGCGGATCAGGGAGACCCAATCGGCGAGTATCGCCTCGCACTTCTGCTATTGGCCGGCAAAGGGGTCGAGCGGGACACGAAACGAGCGGGTGAGCTGCTGCGCCATGGCGCGGATCGCGGCTATGTGCCGGCGCAGCTTTCGCTGGCGCTCGCCTACGAGACCGCACGGCCGAGCCGGACCGGGCTCGCCTATTTCTGGTATCGGATCGCGGGAGTCCACAGCCGGGACCAACGGCTGAAGACGCTCGCCAATGACGGCGAGAACCGCACGATCATGTATCTGTCAGGCGCGGAGATCGCTGCGGCACGTCACACCGCCGATGTGTGGAAACCCGTCGGGCCGGGGCTCGAATTCGGGATTCTGGGTGCGCGCCCGCGCGCCGCGGCGGAGAACGCAGGGGGCAGCCCCGCCGCGGCCAAGCCGCCGAGCAGCGGCACGGGGTTCATCGTTAGCCATGCCGGCGACGTCATCACCAACAACCATGTCGTCGAGGGCTGCCGCGAGATGAAGATCGAGCGTGCCGGTTCCAAGATCGCCGCGCAGGTCGTCGCAACCGATCCTGGCAGCGATCTTGCGGTGCTGCGGCTGCCCGACCCGGCCGAGGACATCGCCAGCTTTCGGAAGGCGGACCCGCCGAAACCGGGCGAGGCCGTCCTTGTCATCGGCTACCCATTGCACGGCCTCTTGAGCTCGGGTGCCAGCGTGACGACCGGCATCGTCAGCGCGGTCGCCGGCGTTCGCAACGATCCAAAACAGCTGCAGATCACCGCGCCGGTGCAGCCCGGGAATAGTGGCGGGCCGCTCGTCGATGCCGGCGGGACGGTAATCGGCATCGTGGTCAGCAAGATCAACGCGATCAAAATCGCTCAGGCGACCGGCGCGATACCCGAAAACATCAATTTTGCGGTCAACGCCGCGCTGGCCCGGGCGCTGCTCGACAAGAATGGCGTCCACTACGAGGAGGCGAACCCCGCGGGCGAGCCGCTCTCCACCCCGCTGATCGCAGAACGCGCCGCCAAATACACCGTGATGATCGAGTGCTATCGCTGAGCTGAGTGGGACACCGCCAGCCTAAAACCAGCCGCGCCACCTGAACCATAGGAGCGGCGTGATCGCGCTGAGCGCAATCAGCGCCAGACCATAGGGGTAGCCCCAGGCCCAATCGAGCTCGGGCATATTGTGGAAATTCATCCCGTACATGCTGGCGACCAAGGTCGGCGGCACGCCGACGACGGAGACAATCGTCAGCACCTTGATGATGTTGTTCTGGTCGATGTTGATCATCCCTAAGGTCGCGTCGAGCAGCAGTTGCAGCTTGTTGGTCAGATGCTGCTCGTACTCATTCAGGGAATGGAGGTCCTGGTGCAGGGTGTGGAGCCG
>JBKOVT010000054.1:0-5748 GCA_046724035.1 Pseudomonadota bacterium
CACCGGCATGCGGTCATCGGGCCCCAGCCGCGGGAGCGCCAGTGCCACCGCGGTGAAATCGTTGATGATCTCGAGCCGCTCGAAGCCGAGTTGGCCACGCAAGGCGGCGAGCGAAAAGCTCCAGGGATGATTTGTCATGCGGATCTGGTCGCCGCTGACCGGCGCCGCGATCGCGAGGCATCCTATGCGCGGCCGCGGCAATGAACTGGCCTGTCCGAGATAGGCAGCGATCGCGTCCGTGATCGTCGCAAAATCGGCACCGGCGAACGTGCTGGAATGCAACACCGCCCCCGCGGGAGACATCAGCCCGAAACGGGCATTCGTCGCCCCGATATCGCCGACCAGCCAAACCGTGTCCCGATCAGCGGTCACTGCCCAGCCCCGGCTGCGTCCAGCGCCGTCAGAAAACGCTCGCGCCAGACATTAATGTCATTTCGGCGCAGCGTCCCCATCATTGCGGTCCACCGCTCGCGGCGTTCTTCGAGCGGCATCTGCAGCCCCTGGCAGATCGCCTCGGACATCGCTTCGAGGTCATAGGGGTTGACGATGATTGCTTCGGCAAGTTCACGAACCGCCCCGGCGAAGCACGAGAGGACCAAAGCCCCGGGATCGTCGGGCCGCTGCGCCGCGATGTACTCCTTCGCGACCAGGTTCATGCCGTCGCGGAACGGTGTGACGAGTCCGATCCGTGCCGCGCGATAGAATCCTGACAGAATGCGGTGATTGAAGCTTTTGTTGAGATAGCGCAGCGGCGTCCAATCGAACTCGGCATAGCGTCCGTTGATGTGACCAGCGGCGGCCTCAAGCTCACGGCGGATGGCGCGGTATTCGGGCACATCGGAGCGCGATGGCGAGGCGATCTGCATCAAGACGGTGCGGCCGCGCGTCTGCGGATAATGTTCGAGCAGATGCGAGTAGGCGGCAAATCGTGCCGGCAGGCCCTTTGAATAATCGATGCGGTCGACGCCGATGATCAATGAACGATCGCGGATGCTGCCGGTGAGGCGCCGCATCTGCCGCGACTCCTCGGCTGCCGCCGCTTGCTGCGCAACTGCGTCGACATCGATCCCGATCGGGAACACCTCGGCTTGCACGATCCGTCCAAAGGCGCGCAGCCGGCCGCGGCCGAGATCCTCGCCCCCGCCCTGCCTCAGCACATAATCGCGGAACCCTTCGAGATCCGCAGCCGTCTGAAAGCCGACGAGATCGTAGGCGCATAACGCAGCGACCAGCTCGCGATGGTTTGGCAAGATGCGCAACATCTCGGCTGCCGGAAACGGCGTGTGCAGAAAAAAGCCAATCGGTTGCCGACAATCGAGCTGCCGCAGCGCTTCAGCGAACGGAATCAGATGATAGTCATGTACCCAGACGAGATCGTCGGCTTCCAGCATGGGAGCCAACGCCTTCGCAAACGCCCGGTTTACGCGCAGATAACCCGCCAAGTTGGGGCGCGAGAAGCCGATCAATGACGCCCGGTAATGAAACAGGGGCCATAGCACCCGATTGGCATAGCCGATGTAGTATTCGTCGTAGTCGCGCCGCGACAGATCGACGACGGCGGCGGTGACATTGCCGTCCCTCGTCAGCTTCGGCGTCTGGCTCGGCTTTTCGCTGATCGAGCCGCTATAGCCGAACCAGATACCACCTGCATGCTCCAGCGCGGCACGGAGTGCAACCGCGAGCCCGCCCTGGGCCGCCTTGTCGCGGCCGATCGGGCCCACCCGGTTCGAGACGACAATCAGTCGGCGAGGAGCTGCTTTCGCCACGGCTCTAGGGTTGCCGGCAGCGGGTGCATGGGTTTCGGCGTCGCCCATCATCGACCCCGCCGTCGCAACCTCCTCGCCCGGCATTTCCCCGCCTCGCTCGCCACCTGTGGTTGAAACAGCGCTGCGCCGCCGCTGTTCCGCGTCAAGTCGCCGCTGCGCGCCGTGCTCCCGCCAGCCATTCGATCGCGGATCGCACCGAAGATAGCGCAAACACCGCCGCAGTACTCCCAGAGGGGCAGCCGATCCGGATCGACATGCCGCCCCGGCGATTGACCTCTGCGAACCCGTCTTCGTCGGTCGTATCGTCGCCGAGATACACCGGCCGGCGCCCCTGAAACGGCAGCTCGGTCATAAAGGCGGCGATGACCCGGCCCTTGTCGTGATGTCTAGGTTGGAACTCGACGACCATCTTGCCGGCGATCAGGCGCAAGCGGTCGTCATGCCGTTCCAGTAGCCGGGCGGCGGCATCGCGGATCGCTGTTTCCGCCTCCGGCATGGCGCGGTAATGCAAGGCGAGCGTGCGGCCCTTGTCCTCGATAAAGACGCCCGGCCATCGCCGCGCGACCGCGGCCAATTCCGGCCGCAGCCGGCCGAGCGCTGCCGCCGCAGCGCGATCGGCATCGGCGTCGGCGCCAAGGGCATAGCTCCCGTCGGGACGGCGCCTCTCGATCCCGTGCAATCCTGCCGCCGCGCCGCGCCACGGCCGAAACAGCCGGTCGAGTTCGGCAATCGGACGGCCGCTTATGAGCGCCAGAGCCCCCTCGCGCTCACCCCCGAGGTGCTGCAGCAGATCGGGCAATGAGGGTGACACCTCGACCAGCTCGGGCCGCGGGGCGAGGTCCAGCAACGTTCCGTCGACGTCGATAAACAAAGCGTCGTCCCGGTCGAGTGGTGGGGCCGCGGTCGGAGTTCGCATTACGGCCGCGCGGCCCGGCTGTTGTGCAGCGCACACGTCTTCGGACAATCAATCAGGGGAGCTATGACGAATCCTGAGGGCTGCCAAAGCTTTTTCGAAAGGGGGGTTGACTTGGCTTGGCCGGTCCCTAAATTGTGCGGTGCGGTATGGATCATTTTTCGATGGTTCTGCCGTACGTCTTCTAGGCGTTTCCTCCCTAAACTCGGGCCGTGCTCACGCGCGGCCCTTCTTTTTTGCGCGGCTTAGCGCCAGCATATTCGCGATCGTTCGGTAAGATCGCCTCGGCTGGAACGTCGGGCAGCACGCCGATCTCGCCGTAGATCGGCGCAAAATCCGGGCGCGTCGCGGCGAAGAGCTGCGCGAAATCGTCAATAACGAAGTAAGTCTCCTGATAGCGGTCGATGTGGTACTGCGTCCGCATCACGCGGCGCAAATCGAAGCGCAGCCGGTGCGGATGGGGGTCTTCCAGGCAATAGACCGATTCGCCCGCCGAGGAGAGGATTCCCGAGCCGTAGATCCGCAACCCCTCCTCCGTCGCGATCAGACCGAACTCGACGGTATACCAATAGAGCCGGGCGAGATGATCCAGATGCCCTAGATGGACCGCCTTCAACCCGCCTTCCCCATAAGCCTGAATGTAATCGGCGAAGACGGGGTTCATCAGCATCGGCACATGGCCGGCGATGTCGTGGAACACATCCGGCTCCTGAAGATAGTCGAGCTGGTCCCGCCGTCGGATGAAACAGGTCGAGGGAAAACGCCGGGCCGCGAGAAAGGCGAAAAACACATCGTCCGGCACGAGCCCTGGCACCGCAACAATGCGCCAGCCGGTCGCGCGATCGAGAATGTCGCTGAGCCGGCGAAAATCAGGAATGCCGTGCGCGGCGACACCGAGTTGCTGCAGGCCATCGAGGTATTCGCGGCAGGCGCGCCGCTTGAGCAATTTCTGTTGGCGCTCGAACAACAGGCGCCAAACCGCGTGCTCGTCCTCGGTGTAGGCTTCCCAGTTCTGCTCGATCGTATGGTCCGCCAGCCTGCCGCTCATCGCGTGCTCCAGAAGGTGCTCCCCTGCAACTGGGAACACCCCGGCGGTGGGTCAATCTTCCGGAGAGGGCGGATCTTGAGCGGAATTCGCGAATTTGCCGGCGGGAAGATCTCAGCGTTGCGCGAGACAGTCCTGCATGATTCGGCTCAAGCGGTCGATCAGTTCTGCCAACTCGGCCGCGAGCCGCGAGAAACCGGGCTTTCTCCGATAGCTGCGTTCATCCATGTAGAGCGCGCGGTTGATTTCGATCTGCAAGGCATGGCGGCGGCGCTCGGGGCAGCCGTAATGCCCGGTCGTAAAGCCGCCCGAATAGGGCGCGTTGAGCGCCACGCTAAATTGGCGCTCGGCCAGAAACTCCCGTGCCGCCTCGATGATCTCCGGAGCACAGGAGGTCCCGTGGCAGTCGCCCAGCACAAAATCAGCGGCTTCCGTCCCGCCCGACAGGCAGGCTGCCGAGGGCATCGAATGGCAGTCGAGCAAGAGACAGCCGCCGAACACTTCCTCGGTATCCTCGACCAGCCCACGCAATGCCTGATGATACGGGTAGTACAGGGCATCAACCCGCTGTTTTGCTTCGGCGAAGCTCAGCTTACGGGCATAGATCTCCTCACCGCTCGCGACAACGCGGGCAATCGTGCCAAGGCCCATGCGCACGCGCGGCGAACGCGCATTCACAAAAGTCGGCAGCACATCGGAGAACATCGCCGGGTCGAGTTCCCACGGCTCGCGGTTGACGTCCAGATAGGCGCGCGGGAAGCGCGCCGCGAGCAACGGCGCACCAAGCTCGGGGCCCGCGCCGAACAGCGCGTCGACAAAACTGTCTTCCGAGCGGCGCAAGGTCAGCGGATCGAGCCGCGAGGCGGCCAGAAGATCGCTCGGATAGTCCGCCCCGCTGTGTGGCGAGGCGAGAACGAGCGGCAGCGCGCGCGCCGCTGGTTGGCGCACATCGAGGGCGCCTCCTGCCGTGGCCAAGCGCGGAACCGGACCGTCCATGACGCAAGCTTAGTGCGGTGCTGCGAGGCTGTCATCATCGGCTCGGAATGCCGGCAAGCCGGCGGTTGCCTTTCGCCCGCGCAGCGGTCGTGTTACCTCTAGCAGAAGTGGCGAAAGGCGCTTCACCGCGAAGTCTTGAGCAATGGCGCGGATCCTTCTGGCCGAAGATGACGATCAGCTGCGCGCTTTCCTCGGTCGTGGATTGCGGCGGGCCGGCCATGCGGTCAATGCGGTCGCCGATGGCGAGGCGGCGCTCGTGCAGGCGCACGACGCCGATTACGACCTGCTCGTGGCCGATGTGGTCATGCCCGGGATCGACGGCATCGAGCTGGCGCGCCGCATCTCGGTCCGCCAACCGGGCATCCGCGTCATGTTTATCACCGGCTTTGCCGCGGTTGCGGTGCGGGACGAGGATTTCACGCCGAAACGGCCGCGCGTCCTGGCAAAGCCGTTTCATTTGCGCCATCTGATCGCCGAAATCGACGCGCTGTTATCGCAATAGGGCGCGCTGCGCGTCAAAAGGCCATCTCTCGGAGTGCCTTCTGCTGTGGCCATCTATGGTGCCCTGGAGGGTGATTGAACACATGATCGTCAGGGCACTCGTTTTGTTCGGCGCTCTACTGATCGGCGGCGCCGCGATGGCGCAAACCGGCCAGGTCGAGATCAAGGACGCCTGGGCGCGCGCGACCCCGGGCAAGGCGGAAAACGGCGCCGCCTACCTGACCATCCAGTCGCCGGTCGCGGACCGCCTCGTCTCCGTGTCGAGCCCGGTCGCGAAAAAGGCCGGCCTGCACACGATGACAATGGAGGGGAGCGTCATGAAGATGCGCCCGCTGGCCGGGATCGATCTCCTCCCCAACCAGCCGGTCACGCTTAAGCCGGGTGGCATGCACATTATGCTCGAAGGCCTCAACGAGCCCCTGCAGGCCGGAAAATCCTTCCCGCTGACCCTGAATCTGGAGAAGGCCGGGCAGAAGCAGGTCGAGGTCGCAGTCGAGAAAGCCGGCGCGGCGGCACCAGGCGGCTCG
>JBKOVT010000126.1:0-4209 GCA_046724035.1 Pseudomonadota bacterium
GGGGACTGCTTTCGCCTTGATCGTCGCATCGACGGCGCCGCAACTGCCGTGGCCGAGCACCATGATCGCCTTCGCGCCGAGCACCGCGACCCCGTATTCGAGGCTGGCGATCAGGTCGGCGGTCGCGATATTGCCGGCAACGCGGCAGACAAACAGATGCCCGATCGTCTGATCGAAAACGAGCTCGACCGGCACACGGGAATCGGCGCAGGACAACACCGCGGCAAACGGCGCCTGCCCCTCGGCGGTGTGTTCCTTCAGCATTTTCAGATCGTCGTTGAACGAGGTCATCTGGCCCTGCGTGAAGCGCTTGTTGCCCTCCATCATCGTCTGCAGGGCCTGATCCGGCGTCATCTGGGTCTGCGCCTGGGCCATTCGCGGCAACGCGATCTCCGTGCCCCATCCCGCCGCCAGACCGGCGGTCAGCGCGGCGCCGCCGCGCAATAGCGCACGGCGCGACCAATCCTGGGCACCGGATCCGCGCATCTCCTTGTCGTGAACTGAGCCGCACGCACAGTCAGAATGAGCTCGCATCGAAATTTCTCCCGTTTGTGGGCTGGAAACTACGAGCAAATCACGCCGTCTTCAATCTCCGGTAGAGCCGCCGCGTCTAACCGGCGCGAAGGTGCCGTGCTACGATGGCGTCCTACGTGGAGGAGATGATGCTCAAAAGCTATGAGGGCGGCTGTCATTGCGGGCGGGTGCGGTTCCGCATCCAGGTCGATCTCGAAGAGACCGTTATCGGCGAATGCAACTGCTCGATCTGCACAAAGAAGGGCATCCTGCATCTGCCCGTCGCGCGCGAGCGGCTCGATATCCTGAGCGGCGCCGACGAGATGACGACCTACACCTTCGGCACTGGAGTGGCGAAGCACACCTTCTGCCGCCATTGCGGCATCCACGCCTTCTATCAACCGCGTTCGGACCCGGAAAACTACAGCGTCAACGCGCGCTGCCTCGACCAGTACGATCCGGCGACGATGCAGCCGCGCCGCCTCTTCGACGGCCAGCATTGGGAACAGGCATTTGCCACCGGCGGCCGCGACTGGGAGGCCAAGCGTTAGGGCGTTCCGTCAGATCACGACCTCGCGCGCGACGCCGCGCACATCCACCTCAAAATCGAGACCTTGCACCGGCGGCCGCGCAAAATGCCAGGTGAGCCCACCGGACATCGCGCCGCGTCCGACGAATTCGTCGGCAATGAGCGAGTGGATCTCGAAAATCGTGTAGACCTGGGTCGCGGTTACCTCGGCCCAGGCGAAGCCGAGCGCACCCATGCGCCGCTCCATGGCGCCGAGCACGTACCGCGCCTTCTCCCGCATCCCGGCGGGTGATTGATCGCCAAAGCGGATGATGCGCTCGGCATAGCTGCCGGGGCCATCGGACGCTTCGCCGCTGCCGGCCGCGACAAAGCTCTTGCCGCCGCCCGGCACGGTATAGCTGAACGCATAAAACGACGGCTCCGCCGGCGGGTCGATCTCCGGACAGACATTGGAACGCGCGACCGGATTGATGTCGTTGCGGAAGATCCCCCATTTCTCCAGCCGCTGCACGTAATGCCGGTTGAAATCGATAAAGCCCTGCTCGGTGAATTGCCGCGGCGAGCGCAATTCGCAGGCGCAGAAGGCGGTCGGCGGCCGCCCGAGGCGCGCGAGGTAGGCTTCGATCGCGTCAAAGCCTTGCGCCAGCGGCACCGGCCGGGCGAAGCGCGCGCGCTCGATCGCATAGCCGGGATCGGCCGCGACGCCGCCGGAATACTGAAAGGCATGCGTCAGAAAGCGGTAATTGCCGGCGGCGAAGGGCTGGACCTCAGGCATGGGATGCCTCCACTAGAAGGGCACGCGAGCAGCCTCCCATATTTCGTCATCCCCGCGAAGCGGGGACGCCGCCTCAGACATTGAGCGACTGCGTTGCCTCGGCGAGCCAGCGGGCGGTGTCGCGGTCGAGGAGCGGGGTCAGCGTGTCGCGCACCCGAGCGTGATAGGCGTCGAGCCAGGCGACTTCCTCGTCCTCGAGCAATTCGCGGGCGACGAGCGTCCGGTCGATCGGCGCCAAGGTCAGCGTCTCGAAGCACAGCATATCGCGCTCGCGCGCGGCGTCGTTGTCGCCATTCCAGGGCTGCACGACGACAAGGTTCTCGATGCGGATGCCGTAGCCGCCGGTCTTGTAATAGCCGGGCTCGTTCGAGACGATCATGCCGGGCAGCAGCGTCTGGGTGTTGGCCGCCTTCGAGATGCGCTGCGGTCCCTCATGCACACCCAGATAGCTGCCGACCCCGTGGCCGGTGCCGTGGTCGTAATCGAGCCCCTCTTCCCAGAGCGCGCGGCGCGCAAAGGCGTCGAGCTGCGAGCCGGTCGTGCCCTTCGGGAAGCGCGCCAGCGCGAGCGCGATATGTCCTTTGAGCACGCGCGTGAAACGGTCGCGCATCTCGGCGGTCGGGCCGCCGATCGCGATCGTGCGGGTAATGTCCGTCGTGCCGTCGAGATATTGCGCGCCGGAATCGAGGAGGTAGAGCGTGCCGGGTTCGAGGCGGCGTTCCGTCTCCGGCGTCGCGCGGTAATGCACGATCGCACCGTTCGGCCCGGCCCCCGAGATCGTCGGGAAGCTCAGATCGCGGAACAACTCGCCCTCGCGGCGAAAGGCTTCCAGCCGGTCGCTCGCGGCAATTTCTTTTAGATCGCTCTTGGGGGCCTCGCGCGCCAGCCAAGCGAGAAAGCGGGTCACCGCCGCGCCGTCGCGGCGATGCGCGGCGCGGGTGCCGTCGAGCTCGACCGGGTTCTTGCACGCCTTTGGCAAGAGGCATGGATCGGCGGCGCGGTGAATGCGGCCGCCGGCTTGAGTCAGCCGGTCGAAAATCCACGACGCGGCGGTCCCCGGATCGACTTGCACGCGCTCACCCGAGCGGGCCAATTCATCGAGCGCCGGGCCGAGCCGGTCGGGCGGCTCGATCGTTACCGCGTTACCGAGATGACGGTCGAGACCGGGGGCGAGCTTGCGGCGGTCGATAAACAGATTGACGCTGCCATCCTGGCGCAGGATCGCGAACGACAAGGGCAGCGGCGTGTGCGGTACGTCGCCGCCGCGGATATTGAGCAGCCAGGCGATCGATTCCGGCATCGTCAGCACCGCCCCCGCCGCGCCCTCCTCGGCCAAGGCGCGCCCGAGCCGCGCACGCTTCGCCTCGGCGCTCTCGCCGGCATAGCGCTCCGGATGCGGCACGACGGGAGCGATCGGCGCCGGCGGCCGACCGGCCCAGGCTTCATCGACCGCGTTCTCGACCGGCCGCAGGCTCGCCCCGGCGCGCTCCGCGCCCGAGCGGAAGCGCTCGACTTCCTGAGGCGTGTGCAGCCATGGGTCGTAGCCGATGACCGCACCCTTTGAAGCGGCCTCGGTGAGCCAGCGCCAGGCCGGCTCGTCGACAAGGTGACGGATCTCGAAGAGCTGCGTGTCGACCTGCGCCGCCGCCTGCAGGGTGTAGCGGCCATCGACGAACAGCGCGGCGCGGTCGCGCAGAACAATGGCGAGCCCAGCCGAGCCGGTGAAGCCGGTCAGCCAGGCGAGGCGCTGGCCGGCCGGCGGCACATATTCGCCCTGGTACTCGTCTGCGCGGGGTACGATGAAGCCGTCGAGGCGGCGCGCGGCCAAGACCTCTCGCAGGCGCGCCACGCGAGCCGGCCGCGGCAGCCGGGCGAAATCCTCGCGCGATAGGCCGTCATGGTAGCCGGCGGCCATATGGGCGCGCAGTTCCTCGAGTGCTTCGGCGAGAGCGGGCGGGGTCGGTTCCGCGACGAGCCGATGCCAGCTCGTGCCGATCTCCTCGGGGGCGGCGAGAACGCCAGCGATCAGCTCCGCGACGCCGTCCGGGTCGAGCGGCGAATGCGCCGCGCGTAGCAAATGCGCCAGGCGGCGCCGGTCGGGTTTGGTTGCCGCCGCTGCGGTCATCGGGGACTCCGAAGCATCACCGGCGCAGTTTACCGCGCGCCCCGATGTCCGACGAGATCTGTTGCGGCGCAGCAACAGTTTCGCCAAGTGCCTGGTATGCGCCGGGCTTATGCATGGCTGGAATGCGCGTTTTTGGATGGTTCGGCAGTGCAGCAATTCCCATTTTTGCAGTGCACCATTCTGGTGGTGAGGAGTTGTTATGTCGCTGATCAACCTTTTCGTCGGAGCGCGCAATGCCTGGAAGGGCTGGCGGGACCGCCGACGCGC
>JBKOVT010000088.1:0-10361 GCA_046724035.1 Pseudomonadota bacterium
GCTCGGCATTACCTGGGTGCTCGATGGGCTCGAGGTGACGATCGCCGGCTCAATCGTCGGCGCGCTGGAAGAAAGCCCGGTGCTGCATTTCACGCCCGCCCAAGTGGGGCTCGTCGCAACGGCCTACCTGGCGGGCGCCGTCATCGGCGCCTTGCTGTTCGGCTATCTGACGGATCGGCTCGGCCGCCGCAAATTGTTCTTCGTCACGCTCGCGCTGTACTTGACCGCCACCGCGGCGACGGCGTTGTCGTGGGATTTCTGGAGCTTCGCCGTGTTCCGGGTGTTGACCGGCGCCGGGATTGGCGGTGAATACGCGGCGATCAACTCGGCGATCCAGGAACTGATCCCCGCGCGATACCGCGGCCGCACCGACCTCGCGGTCAATGGCAGCTTCTGGGTCGGAGCGGCGCTCGGCGCGCTCGGTGCGGTCGTCTTGCTGCAGCCGGGGCTGTTGCCGCCCGATTGGGGGTGGCGGGCCGCGTTCGGCATCGGCGCCGTGCTCGGCCTCGGCATTCTGTTCCTGCGGCAATGGATCCCAGAGAGCCCGCGCTGGCTGATGCTGCATGCCCGCGCCGAGGAATGCGAGACGGTCATCTGCAGCATCGAAGAGCGCGTGCTCGCGCGCCCGGGCACGGAGCCGCTCGCCGAGATGGGTGCACGGCTGCGGCTCGTTGCGGCCTCACACACGCCGATCCTGCGCATGCTCAGGGCGATTCTGCGCGACTATCCCCGGCGCGCGGTCTTGGGCCTCGTGCTGATGGCGTCGCAGGCCTTCTTCTATAACGCGATCTTCTTCTCCTACGCGCTCGTGCTGACCCGCTTCTACGACGTGCCGTCGGGCGCGATCGGCTGGTACATGCTGCCGTTTGCGCTCGGCAATTTTATGGGGCCGCTGCTGCTCGGGCCGCTGTTCGATACGCTCGGCCGCAAGCCGATGATCGCTTTTACCTATGCGATCTCGGGGGTGCTCTTGGCGGTCGTCGGTTGGCTGTTCCGCGAGGGCATCGTGGATGCCGCGACATTGACCGCTTGCTGGAGCGGCATCTTCTTTTTCGCGTCGGCAGCGGCGAGCGCTGCCTATCTGACGGTCAGCGAGAGCTTCCCATTGGAGGCGCGCGCGCTCGCGATCGCGTTCTTCTACGCGGTCGGCACGGCGATCGGTGGTGTTGCCTCGCCCTGGCTGTTCGGCGCCCTGGTGGGAACGGGCGACCGCGGCGACGTATTTCTCGGCTATCTGCTCGGCGCCGCGCTGATGATCGGCGCGGCGATCGTCGAGTTGGCGATCGGGGTCAGGGCCGAGCGCCAGCCGCTCGAAAGCGTCGCGCGCCCGATCTCCGCGCTCGAGTGATGACCATATAGAAGAGATGACGAATTCTGCGGCGCGGCCGGAAAACTGGCTGCGGGTGACCCCGGCCGGGCTCTATTGCGAGCCCGGCGACTTCTACATCGACCCGGCGCGGCCGGTGCCCCGCGCCGTCATCACACACGGCCATGGCGACCATGCCCGGCCCGGCAACGAGCACGTCCTCGCGACGCCGGAAACGGTCGTGATTATGCGCCAGCGCTATGGCGAGCTGGCCGGCCGCACCATGCAGGCCGCACGCTATGGCGAGCCGGTGGCGCTGAACGGCGTGTCAGTATGCCTCGTGCCGGCCGGGCATGTCCTCGGCAGCGCCCAGGTGGTCATTGAATACAAAGGCGTTCGGATCGTCGTTTCCGGCGATTACAAGCGTCGACCGGACCCGACCTGCCCGTCCTTTCAACCGCAGCGTTGCGATCTCTTCGTGACCGAGGCGACGTTCGCCTTGCCGGTGTTCCGCCACCCACCGGACCGGCATGAGATCGACAAATTGCTGCACTCCCTGCAGCTCTATCCGGAGCGCTGCCAGCTTGTTGGCGTCTATGCGCTCGGCAAATGCCAGCGCGTCGTGGCGCTGTTGCGCGTCGCCGGTTACGACGCGCCGGTCTACATGCACGGCGCGCTGCTCGGCCTCACCGAGCTCTATCAGAGCCTCGGCATCGATCTCGGCGACGTGCGGCTCGCGACCGGCGTGGCGCGCGATGACCTCAAGGGCAAGATCGTGCTGGCGCCACCGATGGCGCTCGCCGACCGCTGGACGCGGCGATTGCCCGACCCGGTGATCGCGCTCGCCTCGGGCTGGATGCGCGTCAAGCAGCGCGCCAAGGCGCGCGGCATCGAATTGCCGCTGGTGATCTCCGATCATGCCGATTGGGACGAGCTGACCCAGACCTTAGACGAGGTCGGCGCAGCCGAGATCTGGGTTACGCATGGCCGCGAGGAGGCGCTCGTCCATTACGCGGGGCAAAGCGGGCGTGAGGCCCGCGCGCTGGCGTTGACCGGTTTCGACGAGGAGGAAGAGTGAGGGCGCTACCGCGCGTGGCGACTCTATCGCGCGTGGCGGCCGGCCCCGGTCCCCGCGCCCTCCATGGCGGTCAGCACCTTGTCGGGCCGCGTGAACGCGAGATATTCGGCCGCGTAAGCAGGCGGCAGGATCTCAACCATGGTCTCGTTCTCGACCCACACCTCGATGACGTGAAACGGCCCGCGATTGCAGTCGAAGGACTTCCAGCCGGCTCGCTTTGCGATCTCCTCGACCTTTTTGCCATCGGTCGGGACGCTCAGCGCGAAATGCGTCGAGCCGTAGCCGCGGTCTTTCGGGTGCTTCACAAAGCTGCCGCCGGTCGAGCCGTTCGGCTCCAGCTCGGTGCCGGCGGGATAAACCTCGACGCCAGAGCCGTGTTCGTCGAGCTGCAGCGCAAAGAAGCTTCCCGGATTAGGCGGAAACGGCACCGCCTTGCCGCCCATCAGTTCGGCGAGCACGCCGGCCGCTTTTTTGGGATCGCGCGCGGCGATCGAGAGATGGTGGATCATTGGGCACCCCTTGCAAAATTCCGGGCGAGGCATAGCACGCCGAGGCGGTCGGCGTGAACCGCTTCGCGGAACTGCTCGATGCGCTGCTGTTCACGCCGTCACGCAACGGCAAATTGCGGCTGATGCGAGAGTATTTCACGACGACGCCGGATCCGGAGCGCGGCTGGGCGCTCGCCGCGTTGACCGGCGAATTGTCTTTCGCCGAAGCCAAGCCGAGCCAGGTGCGCGACCTCGCGATGGCGCGTGTGGACCCCGAGCTGTTCGGGTGGTCGTGGGATTTCGTCGGCGATCTCGCCGAAACGGTGGCGCTGATCTGGCCCGAGCCCGAGACGCGCGATCCAGCCGCGGTCCCGAGCCTGAGCGAGATCGTCAGCACGTTGCAGGGCGCAACCCGGACGGAAGTCGGCGCGCATCTGGCGCCATGGCTCGACGCGCTCGACGCGACCGGCCGCTGGGCGCTGTTGAAGCTGGTGACCGGCGCGCTCCGCATCGGAGTCTCGGCGCGGCTCGCCAAGACCGCGCTCGCCGAATGGAGCGGCGCCGAGCTCGACCGGATCGAGGAGGTGTGGCACGGGCTCTCGCCGCCCTATCCGGAACTGTTTTGTTGGCTCGAAGGGCGCGCGCCGCCGCCCGACATCGCCGAATTGCCGACCTTCTGCCCGTTGATGCTGGCGCAGCCGCTCGAAGAGGGCGATCTCGAACGACTCGATTCGAAAGACTACCTCGCGGAATGGAAATGGGATGGCATCCGCGTACAGCTTGTATCGCGCGGCGGGCAGAAGCGGCTCTATTCGCGTTCGGGCGACGATATCGGCGGCGCCTTTCCCGATATCGTCGCCGCGATCCCGGAGGACGTGACGCTCGACGGCGAGCTCTTGATCATGCGCGACGGCGAGGTCGCGCCCTTCAATCAATTGCAGCAACGCCTCAACCGCAAATCGCCGGACCTTAAGATGCTGCGCGACTATCCCGCCGGCGTGCGCCTCTACGACATCTTACGCGAGACCGGCGAGGATTTGCGTCCCCTGCCCTTTGCCGAGCGGCGCCGCCGACTCGAAGCCTGGCACGGCATACCGCGGCCCCATCTCGATCTGTCGCCGATGATCGCGTTCGAGGACTGGGAGGAGCTGAAGCAGTTGCGTGCCGGCGCTCGCGACCTCGGTATCGAGGGCATCATGCTGAAGCGCGCCGACTCGCCCTATCTCGCCGGCCGGCCGAAAGGGCCGTGGTTCAAATGGAAGCGCGGCGCGCTGACGATCGACACGGTGCTGATGTATGCGCAACGCGGCAACGGCAAGCGCTCCTCGTTTTATTCCGACTACACTTTCGGCGCCTGGGCCGGCGACAAGCTCGTGCCGGTCGGCAAGGCCTATTCCGGCTTTACCGACGAGGAGTTGCGCCGTCTCGACAAATGGGTGCGCGATAACACGATCAACCGTTTCGGGCCGGTGCGCGAGGTGACCCCGGGTCTCGTCCTCGAAATCGCGTTTGACAGCGTGCACCGCTCGAACCGCCACAAATCGGGAGTGGCGATGCGCTTTCCGCGAGTGCACCGCATCCGCTGGGACAAGCCCTATCGCGAAGCCGACACGCTCGCGACACTGGAAGCGATGATGACGTGAGCGGCGCTTAACCTAGCGCCTGGCGCAATTGCCGGCTGGCAACGACGAGCATCGCCAGATCGGGCGCCGCGCCGGCGCGCAGTTCGGCGGCGACGGCCTCGGCGGGCGCCAGCGCCGAGGCGCGCTGCTTCGTCCAGGCGGCGAGCGGGTCGGACCCGTCCATTGAACCTTGCAACGCGCTCAACGCGGTCTCCGATTGCAGCGCGAACAAATCGTCGATGACGGTTTCGATTGCCTGCCGCTGCCACGCTGTTTCGGCGGGGAGCCGGTGCGCCGCGGCCCGCATCTCGCCGAGCGCAAAATGGGCACCCACCGCGTAGTAGGTGCGCGCGGCGCGCTCCAGAGGTTGCAATGTGCGCTCGTTCAGATCGGCAATTTCCAGTGCGGCGGCAAGGAATGGGGTGCCACCGATCGCGGCCGCCAGTCGCTGCGGGACTTTTGCCCTGGTAAGCCGACGCGTGCGCTCGCCGGCAATCGCATGGTCGCTTTCCGGCAGCACGGTCGGCAGCAGCCCGGCGAGCTCGCGGATGCTGGGGCGCAGTTGCTCGATATCATGCCCGAGATCGAGCCGGTCATGGCGCAAGAGCCAAGCGGTGGCGTGCTCGACAAGGACAGCGATATCCAGCAGCATCTCCGATTGCAGGCGCGCCGGGACCCGATTATCGAGCGCCTCGATATTGCCCCAGGCGGCGCGCAGCTCGAAGACTTCGCGTACGATGCGGTAGGCGCGGGCGATCTCGGCCGGGCTCTTGCCGGTGCGCGCCCGCATATCGTGAACGAACGTGATTCCGGCACGGTTGATAAGGTCGTTTGTGACGACGGTCGCGGTGATCTCGCGCCGCAGCGGATGTACCGCGATCTGCTTCGCAAAGCGATCGCGCAAGGCCGCCGGGAAATAGTCGCGCAGATCGCCCGCCAGCTCCGGAAGATCGGGCAGCTCGGAGGCGAGCAGATCCTCGTCGAGCGACATCTTCGCATAAGCGAGCAACACCGCCAGCTCGGGGCGGGTCAGTCCGCGGCGCCCAGCTGCACGCGCCGCGAGCGCCTCGTCATCCGGCAGATACTCGAGCCCGCGGTCGAGCCGCCCGGCGCGTTCCAACTCACGAATCAACCGAGTCTGCCGGTCGAGCACGGCAGGGCCGCGCGCCTCGGCGACGGACAGAGCCTCGCCCTGCAGATAGTTATCGCGTAACACCAGCGCGCCGACATCCTCGGTCATCTGCGCCAATAGCGGATCGCGCTCCTGGCGGCCGAGAGCGCCGGTCGCGATTGCGCTGCCGAGCAGGATCTTGATGTTGACCTCGTGGTCCGACATGTCGACACCGGCGGAATTGTCGATCGCGTCGGTGTCGATACGACCGCCCTTCAGCGCATAGGCAACGCGGCCGCGCTGCGTGACGCCGAGATTCGCGCCCTCCCCGACGACCTTGGCGCGCAATTCCTCGCCATCGACGCGCAGCGCGTCATTGGCGCGGTCACCGACCTCGGCATGCGTCTCGTGGTGGGCTTTGACGAACGTGCCGATGCCGCCGAAAAACAAGAGATCGATCTCGGCGGTCAGCACTTTGCGGATCAGCTCGGCCGGGGTCATGTGATCCTCGGTGATGTCGAAGACCCGCTTCATCTCCGGGCTGATCGGCAACGATTTGGCGGCGCGATCGAACACACCGCCACCCGTTGAGATCAGCTTGGCGTCGTAATCGGCCCAGCTCGAACGCGGCAGCGCGAACAGCCGCTGGCGCTCGGCAAAGCTCACCGCGGGATCGGGCTGGGGATCGGCAAAGATGTGCAGGTGGTTGAAGGCGGCGAGGAGGCGGGTATGGCGCGATTGCAGCATGGCGTTGCCGAACACGTCGCCCGACATGTCGCCAACCCCGACGGCAGTGAAGTCGCTGTTCTGGATGTCGCGGCCCAATTCGCGGAAGTGGCGTTTGATCAATTCCCACGCGCCGCGCGAGGTGATGCCCATCGCCTTATGGTCGTAGCCGGCCGAACCGCCGGAGGCAAACGCGTCGCCGAGCCAGAACCCGTATTCCTCCGAGATCTCGTTTGCAAAATCGGAGAAGGTTGCGGTTCCCTTGTCGGCGGCGACGACGAGATACGGATCATCGCCGTCGTGGCGCACGAGCTGGGGCGGCGGCACCACATAATGCTTGCCGCCATTCTCGCTGCCCTCGCCTGCTATGTTGTCGGTCAAATCGAGCAGACTGCGGATCAGGATTTTGTAGCACTCGATGCCCTCGGCCATCAGCTGATCCCGCGCGGCCGGCGGGCGTTTTACGACAAAGCCGCCCTTCGAGCCGACCGGTACGATGACGGCATTCTTGACGGTCTGTGCTTTCATCAGGCCGAGGATCTCGGTGCGAAAATCCTCCTTGCGGTCGGACCAGCGGATCCCGCCGCGCGCGACCTTGCCGGCGCGCATATGCACACCCTCCACACGCGGGCTGTAGACGTAGATTTCGTAGAGCGGACGCGGCAGCGGCAGCAGATCGATTTGGCTCGACGCAAACTTCACCGCTAGCGCCGGCTTCGGCATGCCCCCGGGTAGCGTCTGGTAGTAATTCGTCCGCACACTCTTCAGCACGAGCGTCAGAAAGCTGCGCAGGATCCGGTCTTCATCGAGGCTGTCGACCGCATCGAGTGCGTGATCGATCGCTTGGACCTCACCAAGCGCGGCGAGCGATGGAGACGCAACGCGAGCGGGATCAAAACGGTGCTCGAACAAATCGACGAGACGCCGCGCGATCGGCGCGTACCGCGCCAGCACTTCCTCCACATAGTCCTGGCTGAACGTGCTGCCGGCTTGACGCAGCACCTTGGAATAAAGCCGCAGCACTGTCGTCTGGCGCGCCGTCAGCCCGGCCGCGAGCACCAGCCGGTTCAGGCCATCGTTTTCAACGGCGCCGGTCCAGGCGGCGAGCAGCGCCTCCTCGAAGCGGCGGCGCGTATCCGACGATATTCTGGCCGGCACCGACTCCGGAGCCAGCGTGAATTCATGGACCCAGACGGCTCGATTGTCGGCGCTGTCGATACGGAACGGCTCTTCGGCGACGATGCGCAGCCCGAGGTTTTCGAGGATCGGCAAAACCTCGGAGAGCACGATCGGCTCGTCCGGCCGGTAGAGTCGTAACCCCGGCGTATCCTCCCCGTCGCGCGCATGAAGCGATACTTCGAGCAGCGATCCGGCCAGCACCGCCTCGATACGGTCGAGATCCGCAACGGCTTGCGCCGGGGTCGTGCGCGCCTGGTAGGCCGCCGGAAAGGATTGCAGCCGCCGGAGCCGCGCGCGGCCTTCGACCTCTCCAAAGGTCTCGTCGCAGGCGGCCTCGACCCGGTCACTCCAGCCGCGTCCGGCTTCCACGAGTTGCTGCTCCAGCCCCGCAACATCGACCGGCGGCACCGCGCCGCGTGTTGTCCCGATCAGGAACTCGACGCGCGCCAACACCGACTCGTCCAGATGCACAGAGAAATCGACGAGCTCGCCGGCAAACGCCTCCTGAAGGATCGCGGCGAAACGCAGCCGCAATTGCGTGTCATAGCGGTCGCGCGGCACATAGACGAGACAGGTGACAAAGCGCTCGAGCGGATCGCGCCGCACGAACAGCGCAATGCGCTGGCGTTCCTGCAAGTTGAGGATGCCGATCGCCGTCTCGTACAGCTCGTCTTCGCGGATCTGGAAGAGCTCGTCGCGCGGGTAGGTTTCGAGGATGTGCTGCAGCGCCTTGCCGTCGTGGCTATCGGGCGGCAGGCCGGAGCGCGCCATCACGCGCTGCACCCTGAGGCGCAGCAGCGGGATCGAGCGCGGGCTGCGGCTGTAGGCGACCGATGTAAAGAGACCGGCGAACAAGCGGATGCCGATCACCTCGCCATTCAGCCCGAACCGGCGGATGCCGACGGCATCCATCAATACATTGCAGTGGACCGTCGCGCGTCGGTTCGTTTTGGCGATCACGAGGAGCTCGCGGCGACGCAGGAAATCCTGAACGTCAGGTGGCAGGGCCGCGAAATTCCGCACCCCTTCAAATACCGGGTAGCTCGGGTCGCGCAGGATGCCGAGCGGCGGTGCGATATCGCCACTGCCGTCGAACCAATATTCGCGAAAGCCGAGATAGGTGTAGTTGTCGTCGTCGAGCCAACGTAGGAAATCCAGCCCCTCGGAGATTTCGCTCGGCGGCAGTGACGGTGAATTTGCGCTCAGCTCGGCGAGGATCTCGCGCAGGCATTGGCGCATCGGCTGCCAATCCGACACAGCGCTGCGCACATCCGCGAGCACCGCTTCGATCTTCGCCGCGATCGCGGCCCGCTCGGCGAGATCGGGCTCGCGGGTGATCTCGATGTGCATCCAGGATTCGCGAAGCTCCCCGGATGGCGGATCGAGACCGAGGAGCGCGCCGTTCGAGCCGCGCGATACGGTCAAGATCGGATGGATGACGAGCCGGACCTCGCGGCCGCCTTCGTTGACCGCGGCGGTCACCGAATCGACCAAAAACGGCATGTCGTTATTGACGATCTCGACGATCGTGTGCGCTGACAACCAGCCGTCCGTCTCGGGCGCGGGATTGTAGACGCGAACCTTGGCGCGACCGGTTTCGCGATGCGATGCGAACTGCCACAACGCCAATGCGGCGCCGCACAAATCATCAGGGCTGCGCCGGGCGACATCGGCGGGCGGCACATGCTCGTAAAGCAGCGCGACAAACCGGCGCAGCGGAAGCTGCTCGGCGCCGTTCAGCCGGACCGCCGCGAGGGTCTCGGCGTCGCGAACCCGCTCCGCCTTTTCCAACTCGATCGTGCTCGCCACGGCCCTCGCCTGAAAATTGACCCTGTTGACGCGGCGAGACTCCGACTTGCGCCTCGACGGGGCAAGCCTTTCGTTGCCCTTCGGTCGCCTGGACGGAGAGCGCCGGTCGAATCGATATGCCCGGTCCGCCGCGTTGATCGGCCGGCCGCGAGAAATATTCGCCGGGTTCGCCCGTTCTCGGCGGATGCGGAGCTGCGGCGAGAAGCCCGGAAACTGGCCCCTTCTGGAGGACGGCTTAGGCACTTAACATTTCGGCATCGAATTTGGGCTTCAATCCTGCTGTCCGCTTTACGATAGTGGACCGGGGGAGCGGCACTACGGCGGCGATCCAAGGATCGCGGCCGAGCGGACGGGCAGAACCTTTGGCCGCGGGCGCCTCGCCGCCCTGGGAGGTCGTTGGGATGGGGACCATGGAATTTGAGGTTTGCCGGCGCGGCCGCGACGCGCGCTGGGTCGTCAGGATCGGCGATTCCGTCTACGGCGCCTATCTCGACAAGGAACAGGCGCTGCTCGACGCGGTCGACGCTGCGCGCGATGCGTTGCAATCCGGTCGCGACGCCCAGGTCTGGATCCGCGAGCGCGCCAGCTCCGCCCGGATTTTCTGAAGCTCGGTCAAAGCGCGGCGAGCATTTCCGCGCTGATCAGCACGACGCCGCCGTCGCTGCGATAGAAGCGCTTCGCGTCGAGCTCGGGATCCTCGCCGGCGACGAGGTTCTCAGGGATGCGAACCCCGCGGTCGATAACGACCTTGTTGAGCCGCGCAGAGCGGCCGATCTGCACCTCCGGCAGCACCACCGCATCGCAGGTCTGAGCGTAGGAATTGACGCGCACGCTGGAGAACAGCAGCGAGCGTCTCAGCTGCGCGCCGGAGATGATACAGCCGCCCGAGACCATTGAATCGACCGCTACGCCGCGCCGGTCCGGATCGTCGAACACGAATTTGGCCGGCGGCAATTGCTGCTGGTAGGTCCAAATCGGCCAGTTCGGATCATAGATGTCGAGCGACGGCGTCGGTCTGACCAGATCGAGATTCGCCGCCCAG
>JBKOVT010000245.1:0-6577 GCA_046724035.1 Pseudomonadota bacterium
TTTGGTTGCCGCTCCCTCGCGTTGATCCGGCGGGCTGGCATCCTTATGTTCCGGCGGCGCTCTCGGGACCAGCATGACAACGCCGCTCAGCCATATCCGCAACTTCGCGATCATCGCCCATATCGATCACGGCAAGTCGACCCTGGCCGACCGGCTGATCCAGGCCTGCGGCGGGCTCGAAGCGCGCGAGATGCGCGAGCAGGTGCTGGACACGATGGAGATCGAGCGCGAACGCGGCATCACGATCAAGGCGCAGACCGTCCGCCTCGAATACAAGGCCCGCGACGGCGAGGACTATGTCCTCAATCTGATGGACACGCCGGGCCATGTCGATTTCGCCTATGAGGTGAGCCGCTCGCTCGCGGCCTGCGAAGGCTCGCTGTTGGTCGTCGATGCGAGCCAGGGCGTTGAGGCGCAGACCCTCGCCAATGTCTACCAGGCGGTCGCGGCAGGGCACGAGATCGTGCCGGTGCTGAACAAGATCGATCTGCCGGCCGCCGAACCCGACCGGGTCAAGGAGCAGATCGAGGACGTCATCGGGCTCGACGCCGCGGACGCGCTCCTGATTTCGGCCAAGACCGGGCTCGGCATCGAGGATGTGCTGGAGGCGTTGGTAAAGCGACTGCCGGCGCCGCAAGGCGAGGCGGCCGCGCCGCTCAAAGCGCTTCTCGTGGACAGCTGGTACGATTCCTATCTCGGCGTCGTCATCCTCGTGCGAGTCAAGGACGGGAAGCTCACCGTCGGGCAGAAGATCCGCCTGATGGCGACCGGCGCCTCGCATCAGGTCGAGCGGGTCGGCGTCTTCACCCCAAAGGGCGTTGCCGCGCCGGAGCTCGGCCCGGGCGAGATCGGCTTTATCACGGCGGGCATCAAGACCGTCGCCGATTGCCGGGTCGGCGACACAATCACCGAAGACCGTCGCACGGCGGCCGAGCCCCTGCCCGGCTTTCAGCCGGTGCAACCCGTCGTATTCTGCGGTCTCTTCCCGACCGACTCCGCCGATTACGAAAAACTGCGCGAGAGCCTCGCCAAGCTCCGGCTTAACGATGCCAGCTTCATCTACGAGCCGGAGACTTCGGGGGCACTCGGCTTTGGCTTCCGCTGTGGCTTTCTCGGATTGTTGCACCTCGAAATCGTTCAGGAGCGGCTCGAACGCGAGTTCGACCTGGACCTGATCACGACGGCCCCTTCGGTGGTCTACCGCGTGCATTTGACAAACGGCCGTGTGCTCGACTTGCACAACCCGGCCGACATGCCCGATCCGGTGCGGATCGACCATATCGAGGAGCCGTGGATCAACGCGACCGTGCTGGTGCCCGATGCCTATCTCGGGCCGGTGCTGGCGCTGTGCGAAGAGCGGCGCGGCGCGCAGCAGGACCTGACCTATGCCGGCAATCGCGCGATGATCGTCTACCGGCTGCCCTTGAACGAGGTCGTGTTCGATTTCTACGACCGGCTCAAATCGGTCAGCCGCGGCTATGCCAGCTTCGATTACCAGATCGCCGGCTATGAGACCGGCGACCTCGTGCTGATGAATATCCTGATCAATGGCGAGCCGGTCGACGCGCTGTCGTTGATCGTGCATCGCAGCCAGGCCGAGCGGCGCGGCCGCGCGCTGTGCGAGCGGCTCAAGGATCTGATCCCGCGGCAGCTCTTCCAGATCGCGATCCAGGCGGCGATCGGCGGCCGCATCATCGCGCGCGAAACCGTCAAAGCCTTGCGCAAGGATGTGCTCGCGAAATGCTATGGCGGCGATGTCAGCCGCAAAAGAAAGCTCCTCGACAAGCAAAAAGAAGGCAAAAAGCGGATGCGCCAGTTCGGCAAGGTCGAGATCCCGCAATCCGCGTTTATCGCAGCCCTCCGGATGGGCGACGCCTGACCCGGCGCCTCCGGCGCTCCGGCCGGCGGCGGCACAATACGAGAGCCACGGCTCCGAGGACGATCAGCGGCGGCGCCACCCAAAACATCAGCACCAGCTCAGGGACGCCCGCGCTCCAGCCCCTGAGATCGCCGATCGCCAGCGGCACCCATCGTCCGGTGTCGAACCAGACGAGCCCGTCGCGCAACAGCGCGCTGAATCCGGCGACCAGCAATATCCAGCCGAATATCCGGCAGATGATCATCGCGGCAGCATAGCCGATCACGCGATACGCGCAGATGCTCGATCGCTCTTTGTCTTAAAAGGAGAAAGCCGGTAAATCCCGGGCCGGCCGGCCTTTCCGGCGCTGTTCGGTTTGGTTAAGGTCGACGCCGGCGGATTGACCGGAACCGGGGGAACATTGTGGCAGCAACGTCAGAGACGTTCGATTTTATCGTGACCGGAGCGGGCTCGGCCGGCTGCGCCGTCGCCGGACGGCTCAGCGAGAGCGGCAAATATCGCGTGTTGTTGCTGGAGGCGGGCGGACCCGACCGCAACCCGTGGATCCATATCCCGCTCGGCTACACGAAGACCTACACCGATCCGCGGGTCAATTGGATGTTCGAGACCGAGCCTGAGGCGCAGCTCAACGGCCGCACCTTGTACCAGCCGCGCGGCAAGGTGCTCGGCGGCACCAGCTCGATCAACGGCATGGTCTATATGCGCGGCACGCCGACCGATTACGACAATTGGCGGCAGCGCGGCTGCGAGGGCTGGGATTGGGAGAGCGTGCTGCCGTTTTTCAAAAAGGCCGAAAACCAGGAACGCGGCGCCGACGAGCACCACGGCACCGGCGGGCCGCTGAACGTCTCGAACCCGGTGCGCTGCCCGCTCGGTGACGCGATGGTGCAGGCGGCGATCCAGGCCGGCATCCCGGCCAATGACGATTTCAACGGGCCGCGCCAGGAGGGCGCCGGCTATTACCAGACGACAACCACCAGCCGCCGGCGCTGGAGCGCGGCGCGCGCCTATCTGCGCGATGCCAAGCGTCGCCCCAATCTGACGGTCGCGACAAAGGCGCATGCGACGCGTGTCTTGATCGCGAGCGGGCGCGCCGTCGGGGTCGAATACCGCACGCCGCAGGGCCTCTTCACGGCGCGCTGCCGCGGCGAGATCGTCGTCTCCGGCGGGGTCTACGGCTCGCCGCAGCTCCTGCAATTATCGGGGCTAGGGCCGGCCGAGCTATTGCGGCAACACGGCATCCCGGTCGTGCACGACATGCCCGGAGTCGGCAGCCATCTGCACGACCATTTCAACACCTATCTCGTCTACCGCTGCTCGCAACGGGTCACGATCAACGATCTGGCGATGAGCGGCATGCGCAAATTGACGGCCGGCGTGCAATATGCGCTGACCCGCTCCGGCCATTTGTCGAATGCCGGGATTTATGCCGGCGCCTTTGTGCGCAGCGACCCGCGTCTGGAGCAGCCCGACCTGCAGATCAACATGTTCGGCTGGAGCGCGCTGGAACGCCTGCGCACCGGCATCAAGCCGCACCCGTTCTCCGCCTTTACGCTGTCGCCGGTGCATCTGCGCCCGGAAGGCCGCGGCACGGTGCGGATCAAGAGCCCCGACCCCTTGGCGCCGCCCGCGATCCAGTTCAATTTCCTCGCGAGCGACTATGATTTTCAGGCGCTCATCTATGGCACGCGCCTCTCCCGCAAGATCGCAGCGCAGCCGGCCCTGAAGCCCTTTGTCGTCGAAGAGGTTCTGCCCGGCCCGGCGGTGCAGACCGATGACGACATTATCGAGGAAATCCGGGTGCGCGGCGTCTCCAATTTGCACCCGGTCGGCACCTGCCGCATGGGCCGCGAGACCGATGCGGTCGTCGATCCGCGCCTCCGGGTCTACGGCATCGAGGGGCTGCGCGTCGCCGATGCTTCGATCATGCCGCAGGTGCCGGGCGGCAACACCAACGCACCCTCGATCATGATCGGCGAAAAATGCGCCCAC
This sequence comes from Pseudomonadota bacterium, assembly GCA_046724035.1. GTDB lineage: Bacteria > Pseudomonadota > Alphaproteobacteria > ATCC43930 > CGMCC-115725 > DATARH01. Next base: position 3,872 of record JBKOVT010000245.1, read on the forward strand.
ATGATCCTGGAGGACGCCCGCGCCAGCGCGATCGGGCAACGCGCGGCCTAAGCGCACGGCCGGAGACCGAAGGTCCGCCCTCTCGCGCGGGCGGCAATGCCAAAATAGCGAGGGCGGCGGCCCGGAAACCGCTTTACACTGCGGCAAAGACCGTTGTGGAGGGCGCCATGCAATACCGCCGCATCTCGGCTGACTGCCATCTCGACCTGCCCTGGCTTCCGAAGGAGTTGTTCGTCGAGAATTCGGCGCGGGCGCTCAAAGAGCGCATGCCCTATGTCGAGGAGAAGGAAGACGGGCCGCACTGGGTGACCAAGGCCGGGATCGACATGGGCGGCTGGGGCGGCGTCGGCTCGGTCGGCGGCAAGTTCGTCCCCGGCCAAAACTACCGGGTCGACAAGATGGCCGAGACCGGCCTGTACGACGCCGGCAGACGCGGCGAGGCGCGGCCCGGCGACCCGCATTTGCGGATCAAGGAGATGGAGAAGGACGGGGTCGACGCCGAGATCATTTTCGGCATTCTCGGCGTCGTCTCACGCCTCGAAGATCACGAGGCGGCCAGCGAGTGCCTGCGCATCTACAACGACTACCTGAAGTGGTTCTGCAGCCACTACCCCGACCGCCAGATCGGCCTCGCCTGTCTGCCCTATGGCAACATCGAGGCGGCGGTGAAAGAGGTCTACCGGGTCGCGAAGCTCGGCCTCAAAGGGTTGGAGCTTTCCTGCTCCTGGGACATGGAGCCGATGTGGCACCCCTCCTGGGAGCCCTTGTGGAAGGCGGTCAACGACGTGCAGCTGCCATTGCACTTCCACACCTTCCCGTCGGTGCCGCAGAAAGTCCGCATGCAGCAGCAGGGCCAGGTCCGCCGCATGGCGCAGTTCACCAGCGTCGCCGGTTTCCAGATGAACCTCATCAACATCATCGCCGCGATCATCGGCGCCGGTGTGTTGGAGCGTTACCCGAACATGCGCGTGGGCTTTGGCGAGAGCGGCATCGGCTGGCTGCCCTATGCGCTCGACCGGATGGATTTCGAGTTCGAGGACCGCTTCCGGGATCTGATGAAATTGAAGCCGAGCGAATATTGGCGCCGCCAATGCCGCGCGACGTTCCAGTTCGACCGGATCGGCGCAAAGCTCGTCGAGGATATGGGGGTCGAGACCCTGATGTGGGGCTCCGATTATCCGCACCCGGACGGCGTCTGGCCGGAATCCTCTCGCTACATCGCCGAGCAGTTCGCCGATCTGCCGGCCGATGTAGTGCACAAGATCACCTGCGAGAACGCCGCCAAGTTCTACGGCCTCATAAACTGAGACTCGGCGCGCAGCGGCGAAAGCCGGATCCCTGACGCCCGGCGCATGAATGGATGATGAATGGATCCCGGCTTTCGCCGGGACGACGAAGAAGGACGCAACGAATGGCATATGATCTGCTGATCAAGAACGGCCGCATCGTCGACGGCTCGGGCGGACCGTCCTATCGCGGCGATGTCGCGGTCAAGGACGGCAAGATCGTCGAGATCGGGAAATTGTCAGGGCCGGCGGGCCGCACGATCGATGCCGAAGGCCGCGTCGTCGCGCCGGGCTTTATCGACAATCATTGCCATTACGACGCGCAGATCACCTGGGACCCGCTCTGCACGTTTTCCTGCGACCACGGCGCGACCTCGGTCGTGTTCGGCAATTGCTCGCTCTCTTTGGCGCCGGTCCGGAAGGGCAAGGAGGAGCGCCTCTGCGAATTCCTCTCCTATGTCGAAGCGATCCCGATGGAGGTGCTAAAGACGCTCGAATTCACTTGGGAGAGCTTTCCCGAGTATCTCGATCAGATGGATCACCATCTCGGCGTCAATGTCGGCAATCTGGTCGGTCACACGGCGGTGCGCTACTACGTCTTGGGCGACGAGTGCCAGAAGCGCACCGCGACCGATGACGAGATCGGACAGATGCAGGATCTCGTGCGCGACGCCATGACAGCCGGCGCGCTCGGCCTCTCCGTCTCACGCAACCAAGGCCATTACGACCCGCAGGGCGTCCACATCCCGGCACTGTGGGCCGATGAGAAGGAAATCTTCGCGCTCGGCGACGTGTTGCGCGAGATGGGCACCGGCCTCATTCAATCGGGCGGCGGCAATGGCGCCGAGATGAAGGACGGGCTGATGAGCCGTCTCAGCGAGGCGACCGGCCGCACCGTCGTCTATAATAATTTGTCGCAATCGGCGCGGCGTCCCGATCAGTGGCATCAGCAGATGAAGCGCATCGATGAGACTGTTGCGCAGGGCATCCGCGCCTTCCCGATGTGCACGCCGAACCGCATCACCGACTATTTCACGATGCGTAATACGCAGGAGTTCCGCGGTCTGCCGGTGTGGCATCCGATCAGCCTATCTTCGCCCGAGGACATGCTGAAGGCCTATGCCGACCCGGAAATCCGCAAGAAACTTCACGAGGAGGCGGTCGAGTTCAAGGGAGGCCCGGCGATCGGCCTCTCGCGCAATTGGTGGGACTACATGGAGTTGCAGACCGCCGTTCTGCCGAAGAACAAACCGCTGGAAGGCAAGACGCTGGGCGAGATCGCCAAGGCGCAGGGCAAGGGCATTATCGACTGCTTCCTCGATCTCGCGATTGAGGAGAACCTCGACACCGAATGGCTGCATGGCGAGATCAATGTCGATGACGAGGCCGTCGCAAAGATCCTGACCTATCCGAACGCCGT
>JBKOVT010000102.1:0-5117 GCA_046724035.1 Pseudomonadota bacterium
AGAATTTCTTTGCCGAGCTTCCCTTCGGCTACGCCCTTGCCGAGGCTGCGGGTGCGCGCCAACGCCTCGATCGTCTTCGGCGCGTGCGAGGCAATTTCCAGCACCGCCTCATCCCGCATGATGCGGCCGCGCGGCAGGTCACGCTGCTGCGCCGCCTGTTCACGCCATGCCGCCAGCGCACGGAGCACGCCCAGAAATTTGCGGTCGGCGCGGCCCCGAATGCGAAAGCGGCGCCATGCCTCATGCGGATCGCTGCGGTAAATCGCCGGGTCGATCAGATCGCCCATCTCCTCGGCGAACCAGGCGGCGCGGCCGTTCTCGGCCAGAAGATGCTGCAGCCGGTCGTATACCGTGCGCAGATGGACGACATCGGCCAATGCATAATTGATCTGCCGCTCGGTCAGCGGCCGGTGCGCCCAGTCGGTAAAGCGCGAGGCCTTGTCGAGGCTGGCGCCGGCGAGCCGCTTTACAAGGGTCTCGTAGCTGACCGCATCGCCAAAACCGCACACCATCGCGGCGACCTGGGTGTCAAAGATCGGGTGCGGAACCTCGCCCGACAGCTGGAAAAAGATCTCCAGATCCTGGCGCGCCGCGTGAAACACCTTAAGGGTGTCGGGGTCCGACATCAGCGCCAGCAGCGGCTTCAGATCGATGTCCTCGGCCAAGGCGTCGATCGCGATCGCCTCACCCGGGCCGGCCACCTGCACAACGCAGAGGATCGGCCAATAGGTGCGCTCGCGCATGAACTCGGTGTCGATGGTGACGAATTGCGCCCCTTTTTGCCGGGCGCAGAACGCCGCGACGGCGTCGCTGTCCGTGATCAGGCTCATTGCCGAGGGCTATACCATTTTACCCGCCGCCCCCGGAAGCCCGGGCCGGTTAGGGCGGCAAGAGCGCCTCGGCCTCCTCCCACAACCGGCGGACGATCTCGGCAGCCGGCTCCGGTCTAGCCAGCGCCGCCGCCTGCCCGGCCCAGGCCTGCATGCGCTGCACATCGGCCGATTTGGCCGCCGCCTCACGCATCGGGGTCGTCAGGCCGCGCTGCACCGGATAGGGAGCCGGCCGCGGCGCCTCCGGTGCGGCGGCGGCGCGCGCGTAATCGGTCGCGATCGAGCGTCCGAGCCGGCCCGAGAAGGCGCGGGTGGGCATCGTCATCTCGGGTTCCAGCTCATCGAGCGCCGCCGCCCACGCCGGATGCACCTGCGGCGCGGCCTCGGGCGAGCGCAAGAAGGCCGTCCCGACCTGCACCGCACTGGCGCCGAGGATCAGGGCCGCGGCGACCCCGCGCCCGTCGGCGATGCCGCCGGTCGCGATGACCGGGACCGAGAGCTTGTCGGCAAGCCGCGGCACGAGCGCGAAAAGGCCCACCGTTTGGCGTTCGGCCTCGGCGGCATCGAAGGCGCCACGATGCCCGCCGGCCTCAAAACCCTGCGCGACCACCGCATCGGCGCCAGCATCCTCGGCGGCGCGCGCCTCGGCCAGGGTCGTCGCGCAGGCGAACCAGGCGATGCCGCGCGCCTTCAATGCGGCGACGATCTTGTCTGGGAAGAGACCCATGATCGTCGAGACCACGCGCGGCGCCGCCGCGAGCAAGGCGTCGCATTGCATGCCAAAATCGAGCGGCTTGGCGTCGCCCGCCTCGGACGGCACCGGCGGTCCCCATTGCCCGAGAAAGTCGCGTACCCGCTTTTCGTGCTCGGTATTGCGGACCGGCTCCGGGTCGGGGACCCACAGATTGATTTGGAACGAGCCATTGCTTTGGCCGCGGAACTGCTCGGCCCAGCCAGCGATGCCGTTGGGCGCCGTGGTCAGCGCGCCAAGCCCGCCCATGCCGCCGGCGTTGGCGACCGCCGCCGCGAGTCCGACCGGGCAGGCGCCGGCCATGGGCGCCTGCAGGATCGGGACGCGCAACCCGAAATGCCGGCAAAAGGCTTCGGCGCGCTCGCGCGGGCTCTGCTGCTGCGGCATCGCTGACTCCATTTAGAACTGCCCGGCAATCATTGGGCTGGGCTTAGGCATACACGAATTGAGCCCCACGCTTAACCGGGTAGCTCCGTTTATGATGCCGAAGGTGAATTGCAGGAAAAAGCGGGGACCGAGAATGACGGAAGCGCTGAGTTTCACGGCGAGCGATGGGCTGTCGCTGGCTTATGACACCGACGATTTCACCGATCCCTGGAAGCAGGCGCCGACGCTCCTGTTGCTGCATGCCGCGATGGGGAGCGCGCGACGCTATTTCGCTTGGGTGCCGCATCTCGCGCGCGACTGGCGCGTCGTGCGGCTTGATTTGCGCGGTCACGGCCGCTCGAAGGTACCGCCGGCCGAGCAGAGGCTGACACTCGATCGGCTCGTGCTCGATGTCGCCGAACTGCTCGACCATCTGGGTGTGCCGCAGGCGCATATCGTCGGCAATTCCGCCGGCGGCTACCTCGGCCAGCAATTGGCGATGACCCGGCCCGAGCGGGTCCGCAGCCTCTGCCTGTTCGGCTCGACTCCGGGCCTCAAGAACAGCCAGGCACCGAGCTGGATCCCGCAGATCCAGGCAAAAGGGCTGCGCGCTTTTCTTGCCGAGACGATCCGGGACCGGCTGCCGGAAGATGCCCATCCCGGTCTCGTCAATTGGTTTCTCGACGAAGCCGGCCGCAACGACCCCGCTTATATCGGCAAGTTCGTGCTGCTGATGGCAAGCTACGATTGGAGCGGCGAGGTGCAGAAGATCCGCTGCCCGACGCTCGTCGTCATGCCGGGCGGCGAGACGGTCGGCTCGATCACCAATTACGAGCCGTTCCGCAAATTGCCGGATGTCGAGATGCGGGCCTATGACGGGCTGCCGCACAATATCTGCGACGCCGTGCCGGACCGCTGTGCCGAGGACGTCCGCGACTTCCTGCGCCGCCGCTTTCCCGAGGGCTGAGCTACTCCGCCGCCTTGGTCGCTTCAGCGAGCGGATCGAGCAGGCTGGGCTCGTCGTTTTTGACATTGCCGACCGCGGGCCCGATTGGGTACGCGCGCATCAACTCAGCCGGATAGGGCTGCAGCAAGGCGAAGAGTTCTTCAGGGTCCACTTCTGCTTCGCCGAGCCATAGGGGCCATACCGCGGGCGGCAGGATGACCGGCATGCGATCATGGACCGGCTGGCACAGCTCATTTGGCGCGCCGGTCACGATCGTAAAGCTGCGCAGGATGCTGCCGTCAGCGGGATTGCGCCAGCGCTCCCAAAGACCGGCAAACGCAAACAAACCGCCATTCGCCGGCAAGATCGCATAGGGCTGCGTCTTGCCGCCCCTCTTCTGCCATTCATAGAAGGCGTCCGCCGGCACGAGGCAGCGGCGCCGCTCGAAGGCGTCGCGGAACGCCGGGGTGCGCGCGAGACTTTCGGCGCGCGCGTTGATGCAGCGCACGCCAAACGAGATGTCCTTCGCCCATAGCGGCACCAAGCCCCAGCGCAGCAAATCGAGCGAGCGCTCGCGCGTTTTCGGGTTGTAGCGCACGACCGCCAGCGTGTCGGTCGGCGCCGCGTTGTAGCGCGGCGGCGCATTCGGCACCGGATTGCTGGCGCCGAACAACACCCGGATCTCGCCGAGCGGCGTCTTCTGGACAAACCGGCCGCACATGCCCTGGTGAACCTACAAATTTCGTGATCGTCGCGCTCCCGGACGACAACTCTCACCTTCTGCAGCCCCTGTAAACCACGCGAAGGCCGAAGCTGCGGTGCAACAAGGCCCGCAAGCGGACGCGGTCTGACAGCCGGGGCCGAGGGAGTTCAAGCAGCGGCCGGCACCCGGTTTGCGATTAACGAATTCTTAGGGTTAACGGCCGGAAATGATGCGGCCCCAAGGCTCGGTGTCCCAACAGCAGCTCGCGATCCCCCTCGCGAATTGCCTGTAATGGAGTTCATGAATGTCGGCGAGCATCGACAAACGCTCTCCCGAGCTTTCGGGTCTGTCTGCGGCGAATAGCGGCTTTTCCATAGTCGAGAAGGCGTTCGCGCCGGCTTCGCCTCGGCGCGGCGCGGCATCGTTCTGGTTCACCGCCGCGATCAGCCTGGCGAGTTTGGCTGCGGCGGCCGGGATCACCCTCGCCGGCGATCCGCCTGCGATGGCCGAAGTAGAAGAATTGCCGGGCGCCGCGGCGCCTGTTGTTGCTCTTGCTGCTCCTGCTCCTGCTCCTGCTCCCGTTGCCGCTCTCACGCCCGCTGCCGCTTCCGGTCCCGCAACCGCGCCGGCGGCCGAAGAGCGGACTTCACGAGCCAAGAATCCGCGTATGCTTCCGGTCGTGCTGCGCGGCCAGCCAGCGAAGGCCGGCCTCGGGTCCTAAGCCGCCGCAGTGCCTCGCCGCAGGGCGGAAACCTATGTCAGGCCGGCCGGATGGCGCTCGTGCCAGTCGGTCGCCTGCTGATAGGCCCAGCCGATCCGGAGGGCGGTCGCCTCGTCATAGGGGCGGCAAATGATGTGCAAAGACAGCGGCAGACCCGTCGCGGTGAAGCCGTCCGGCACCGAGAGCGCGCATAGTTCGAGCAGGTTGACAAACCGGGTGAAGAACGCCGGCGTTGTCGACTGGTCGATCGAATCGACCGGGATTGCCGGCGTCTGCGTCGTCGGTGTTAGCAGCCCATCGACCTCCTCGAAGGCGGCCAAGAATGCCCGCTTCATCGCGTCGCGCTCGGCGAGCGCGGCGAGATAATCGGGCGCGGCGATGCGGGCTCCGGGCTGGATGCGCGGCCGCACCGCCGGGTCGATCGGCAGGGCGGGATCGTCGCAGAGCTTACCGACAAGCTGATACGCCTCCGACGCGATGATCCGGCCGACCGCCCGCGTCGCGTCGGCAAAGCGGCACGGCAGTGCGAGATCGACGATCTCGGCGCCGAGCCGCCCCAGCGCATCGAGCGCCGCATCGTAGGCCGCAAGCACCTCCGGGGTGCAACCGTCACGCTCGCCCTGCGGCATGCGCGCGAGGCGCAGTCCTTTGACGCCGCGGCGCAAACCCGCGGTCAGATCGCGAGGCTGCGGCGCCGAAAGCGTGCGAGGATCGAGCGGATCCGGACCGGGCATGACGCTGTACAACAGCGCCGCGTCCTCGACCGAGCGGGCCATCGGCCCCGGCGTGTCGAGCGAGGG
>JBKOVT010000074.1:0-5891 GCA_046724035.1 Pseudomonadota bacterium
CCGAGATTTTCGACCAGCTCGTCATGGTTCATCCCGATGCCGTTATCGGCGACCGTCAGGGTCCGCGACGACTTCACCGGGGTCAGCACGACCCGGTAGCTCGCGTCGCCTTCGGCGAGCGAGGGCTCAGTCAGCGCGGCATAGCGCAGCCGGTCGCACGCGTCGGACGCATTGGAGATCAGCTCCCGCAGGAAGATCTCCTTCTCGCTATAGAGCGAGTGCGCGACGATATCGAGAAGGCGGCTGACCTCCGCCTGAAAGGTACGAGTTTCGGCTCTGGGTTCGGCGGTGGTTTCCGGCGCGGTATCCAGGGTCATTGTGCGATGCAGGCGTGTTGGGGGGCCGCCGCGAATATGTGGCCCGCCCGCGCCCGCCGCAAGAGATCGCGGCGGCCTATCAGCCGCTTAAACCTGTGCGCGACCGGCGGGGCCGGCGTGAGCCGGTGCCCGGTGCGCCGGCTTAAGCGGCGTGGCGCACCCCGCGGCGCCAGCGCTCGACGGCGCGCTCGACCTGCGAGGCCTCGCTATCCTCCGACCAAGCGCCCGTAAAGGACGCGGTAGCGCTTCGCGGCCGCCGGTCGTCTGGCAGCATCTCGAAGCAGACGCGCATCGGCATCGAGACGCCTTCGCCGGCCGCGATCGCCTCGCCGTTGCGCAACGCCGGCAGGAAGTTCATCAGCCCATGCGAGGCTTCGGGGACGGCGCCGCGCACGATCTCCTGGTCGTCATGATTGGTCATCCGCAGCGCGAAAATCGTGTTGCACTCCGACAGAAGCCCGGGAGCCAGATCCGAGGGGCGCTGGGTCACCACGCACAGGGAGACGCCATATTTGCGGCCCTCCTTGGCGATGCGCGACAGGGCGCGCTTGGCCGGCTCGAAGCCAAGGCCGGTATCACGCGGCGCGTAACGGTGCGCCTCCTCGCAGACGATCGTCACCGGCACCGGCGAGTCGCTCCACAGCGCGAAGTCGAAGGTTAGGCGGCACAGCACCGATACGACGACGTTCAGCACCTCGGAGGGGATTCCGGACACGTCGAGGATCGTGATCGGCTTGCCGTCGACCGGGATGCGCAGCAGCTGGGAGATAATGGCCGTCAATTCGTCGCGCACGGTCAGCCGCTGGCCGAAGACAAAAGCATACCGGGCGTCTGATTGCAGGGTCTGAAGCCGCTGCTGCAAGGCCTGGAAGGCACCGACATTTTCGGGTCGGTCAAGGGCGCCCATCGCGGCGTCGAGATGGCGCAGCACCTCGGACAGGCGGTAGGGGACCGGCGTATCGACGGTACCCGTCTTATCGAGTCCCTGTTTCGCGAAATAGGATTGCTTGGCGGCGAGGATCGCGTCGCCGAGGATCTTGGCCTGCTCCGGCTGACGGTCCGAGCCGAGGACGATTTCAACGATTTCCTCGAAATTGAACAGCCAAAAGGGCAGATGCAGCCCGTCGCCGGGGCTGAGAACGAGCCCCTGGTCGCCGAAAGCGGCGGCGTATTCGCCGTGCGGGTCGATCAGCATGACGTGCGCGTTCGGGTTGCGCTCGATGACGGCGCTGAGGATCGTCGCAACGACGCAGGATTTGCCCGAGCCGGTTGTCCCAACGATACTGAAATGCTTGCCGAACAGCTCGTTCGTCAGGATATAGGCCGGCACCGCGCTGTCCTGATGCAGGGTGCCGATCCGTGCCGTCGCAACGCTCGGCCGCGCATAGACTTGCGCGAGGTCGGCAGGCGAGGCGAGGTAGACCGGCTCGTCGAGCGCCGGATGGGCCGAGACGCCGCGGCGGAACGCGCCCTGATCCCCGTTCTCCTCACGCAACGTTTCGCCCGCCAATTCGAGCTCGATGACCTTCAATTCCTGGTCGGATGGCGACAGATTGGGGAGCGGGACCCGGAGGCCGCTGACCATCCCGTACACCGTCGAGACGCGCGTTTGCATCTTGACCAAGGCGCCCATTTCAACGGGCCAGTCACGGTCCGAGGCGCTCGATGGATCGCATCGCTCGAGCAGCGCGACGGCTTGCGAGGCCGAGACCGCGATGATGCGGCCGATCCGCACGTCGCTGAGGGCGCCGATATCGCTACCGTCCATAAGGCCGTGACTCCCTTATGCCAAAGACGCGTGCCCGGGGGCGGCGTCTCGGCGGTTGAAGACAATATGGCGCGCGCTCATGCGATCATCGCGCGCTTGGGAACATCGATGCGCTCGCGCGGCACGCGGAGCTCGGCGGTCGTGCCGACATTGAGCTCGCTTTCGAGGCGAAGCTCGCCCCCATGCAGCTCGATCAGCGCCTTGGCGATGGGCAGGCCCAGACCGGTGCCCTCGTTGCGGCGAGTGAGATGGTCTTCGACTTGTTCGAACGGTTCGAGCACCTTTTCGAGTTGCTCGCGCGGGATGCCGACGCCGGTGTCCTTGACCGCAATCAAAAGATCACCTTGCTTGTCCCGCCTGCAATCCACGATGACGCGGCCGCTCGGTTGCGTGAATTTGACCGCGTTAGACAAGAGGTTGAGCAGGACCTGCTTGAACTTTGTTTGGTCGACCCGGATCACCACGTCGACGCGCCGATGCCGGCAATCGATCGAGACGAGTTTCTTGTCGGCCAGCGGCCTGACGGTCGTAACGGCGGAATAAATCAGATCCGTCGCTGAGACGGGCTCTTCTTCGAGTTCGACCTTGCCGGCCTCTATTCGCGCGAGATCAAGGATGCCGTTGATCAACTCGAGCAGGTGAATAGCCGCGTCGTGGATGTATTGCGCGTATTCGGGATACCGCTCCTTGGGCTGCTGCGCATTGAGCTTGATGACTTCCGAAAAGCCAATGATCGCGTTGAGCGGCGTTCTCAACTCATGTGACATATTCGCGAGAAACTTTGTCTTGGCGCGATCAGACGCCTGCGCCTGCAACATTTGCTCGTTGGCGACATCCGCCGCCGCCTCGGCATTTTGCTTGGCATTTACAAAGGCCAAACCGGTGACCGGCCGGTCAAGCAGCGTGCCCAGCTGAGAACAATAAGTCTCCAGCAGCGATTCGCCTTTGCCTTGTCGGCCGTCGCTCATCACACGTCTTTGCCAGCCGAACCAGTTCACCCAGCAGCTAAGGCAATAATCGTAAAAATTCGGTTACGCTGGGCCATTACCCGGCCATTACAGGAGGTCTCCAGTGTCGCAGGACGCATTTTTTTAATGCTTTTCCCTTGCCCGCGGGGCTTTCCGACCCGATACATGCCGTATGGCCATGCTGCGTTCCGGACCGCGGCTCGTCGCGGTACTCGGGCCGACGAACACAGGCAAGACCCACCTCGCGATCGAGCGGATGCTCGATCATCAAAGCGGCATGATCGGTTTCCCGCTGCGGTTATTGGCGCGGGAGGTCTACGACCGGGTAGTTAAGCTGCGGGGCGCCCGCGCTGTTGCGCTGATCACCGGCGAGGAGAAGATCCTCCCCCCGAACCCCTCCTATTTCGTCTGCACAGTCGAGTCGATGCCCCTCGACCGCCCCGTTGAGTTCCTGGCGGTCGACGAAATCCAGCTCTGCGCCGATCCCGAGCGGGGCCATGTCTTTACCGCCCGGCTGTTGCACGCCCGCGGGCTGCGCGAAACGATGTTTTTGGGGTCCGACACGATCCGGCCCCTGATGCGGCGTCTCGTGCCCGAGGCCGAATATGTCAATCGGCCGCGGTTTTCGACCCTGTCCCATACCGGCTACAAGAAGGTCACGCGGTTGCCGCCGCGCAGCGCGGTCGTCGCTTTCAGCATGGCCGACGTGTTCTCACTCGCCGAGCTCGTGCGCCGGCAAAGGGGCGGCACTGCGGTCGTCATGGGGGCGCTGAGCCCGCGGGCCCGCAACGCCCAGGTCGGCATGTTCCAGGCCGGCGAGGTCGACTACCTGGTCGCAACCGACGCCATCGGCATGGGCCTCAACATGGATCTCGACCATGTCGCCTTTGCTCGCCTCGGCAAGTTCGACGGGCGCGGTCCGCGCCAGCTCTCGGCAGCCGAAATCGCCCAGATCGCCGGCCGCGCCGGTCGACATATGAGCAACGGCACGTTCGGAACGACGGCCGATCAGGCGCCGCTCGATCCCGAACTCGTCGCCGCGGTCGAGGAGCACCGGTTTGACCCGCTGACGCGCCTGTCCTGGCGCAATACCCGGCTGCAGTTTCGGTCGGTAGGCGCCTTGTTGCGCAGCCTCGACGAGCGGCCGTCGGCATCCGGGTTGGTCCAGACGCGCGACGCCGACGACCACCGTGCCCTCCAGCTGCTGTCTCGCCATGCTGAGGTAACGTCGCTGGCGACCCATCCCGGCGCGGTCCGGCTGCTCTGGGAAGTCTGCCAGATCCCCGATTTCCGCAAGGTCATGAGCGACAGCCATGCCCGGTTCCTGGCACATTGCTTCGTGCACTTGGCTGGACCGGAGGGGCGGCTGCCGGGCCCCTGGGTCGGGAGCCAGATGGCGCAGCTCGACCGGCTCGATGGCGATATAGACACGCTGATGATGCGGATCGCTCATATCCGCACCTGGACCTACATGACGCACCGCAGCGACTGGATCGAGAACGCTGCCGATTGGCAGGAACGCGCCCGCGCCATCGAGGATCGCCTGTCCGATGCGCTGCACGACAGCATCACCCAGCGATTTGTCGACCGCCGCTCAGCGTTTCTGGTGCGCCATCTGGCAGGGGATGGCGAGCTGCTGGCCTCGGTCGACAGAGAAGGGATTGTGCAGGTCGAGGGTGCCCCGGTGGGCCGGCTCGACGGGTTCCGGTTTGCGCCCGATGTGGCGGACGGAGCGGCCGCGCGCACCCTAATGGCGGCGGCAAACCGGGTGCTCCGAGGTGAAATCGCGGCCCGCGCACGCCGCCTCGCTAACGATGGTGACGAGGTGTTTGCGCTCGACGGCTCAGGCCGGCTGCAGTGGCGCGGCGGTTCGGTCGGGCGCCTCGTGGCCGGCGAGGCAATCCTGTCGCCGCGGGTCGAGGTACAGACCGCCGAGTTTCTTGACGGTGAGGCGCGCGAGCGGGTGCGCCAGCGGTTGCAGCTGTTCGTGAAGGCCGAGATCGAGCGCCGGCTCGCCTCGTTGTTCGCGATGCAATCCTTGCCGCTCGAAGGGATCGCCCGCGGCCTCGTGTTTCAGCTGATGGACGCGCTCGGCTCGGTCGCGGTCGCCGATATTGGGACGGCGCTCGGCGGTCTGGACCGGAAGAGCCGGCGGACGCTCGCCCGCGTCGGCGTGCGTTTTGGGACGGAGAGCGTCTATCTGGAGCCGCTCTTGGGAGGCGAGACGGCGCGCTTCCGCGCCCTCCTCTGGGCAGTTCGGCACGGCTGCGGCGTGCCGCCTGTGCCGGGAGTGCGCCGGCATGCCAGGACAATCCCGGTCGATCCCGACCTCCCGGCCTCATTCTACGCCGCGATCGGGCGGCGGGTGGTCGGCGGCTGGGCGCTTCGTGCCGATCGCCTGGAGCGGCTCGCCGCGGCGTTGCGCCAGCGCGCCCGGAGCGGACGGTTCGCCGCCGATGCCGAGCTGGCCGCAACCGCCGGCATCGCGATCGACGAGCTGCGCCGGGTGGTGACCGCGCTCGGCTATCGCGCGGTTATTCAGGGCGAACAGGAGTTTTTTATCGGCAAGCCGCGCCGACGCAATGTGCCGGAGAGGATCCGCCGGCATATCCCGCGCGACGGCCATCCCTTTGCCAAGCTGAAGGAGCTGAATTTCGCTTGATGGACATGACTGAAGGGGTCGAACGCAGCAAGGCCCGGCTCGATCAATGGCTGTGGTTTGCGCGCTTCGTCAAAAGCCGCTCGCTCGCGGCGCGGCTCTGCGCTGCGGGAGCCGTCACAGTCAACGGCTCTCCCGTCAAGAAGGCCAATCATCCAGTCCGCATGGGCGATATCGTG
>JBKOVT010000015.1:0-6303 GCA_046724035.1 Pseudomonadota bacterium
CTGATCGCCGGCGCCGGGCCGCCGCTCCTGTTTCTGCCTGGCGGCGACTACGTCGCGCAAAACCGTCTGTTTCTCGACCGCTTGGCACAGCATTTCCGGGTCGTCATGCCGCGCCCGCCCGGCTTCGGCAGCACCGAGCGCCCGGCTTGGTTCCGCAATGTCGGCGACATCGCCTATCTCTGCCTCGATCTCCTCGAGCGCCTCGATCTGCGCGACGTGACCCTGGTCGGCTCGTCCTTTGGCGGCTGGCTCGCCCTCGAGACCGCGGTGCGCTCGAGTTCCCGCATAAGCCGCCTCGTGCTCATCGACTCGCTCGGGCTCAAATTCGGCACCCGCGAGGAGCGCGACATCGCCGATATCTATGCCTTGCCGGCCGACGAGGTGGTGCGCCGCACGTTCAGCGATCCCGCCCGTTTCGTGCCCGATTACGCGGCGCTCGATGAGGCGGAGTTGCAGGCGGTTGCGCGCGATCGCGAGGCGACCGCGCTCTACGGCTGGAAACCCTACATGCACAACCCGGCGCTGGTGCATTGGCTGCACCGGATCACGGTGCCGAGCCTCGTGCTGTGGGGCGACAAGGATGGCATCGTCGCGCCCTCCTATGGCGAGAAGCTCGCCGCATCGCTCCCAAGTGCCCGCTTCGAGCCGGTCGCCGGCGCGGCGCATTATCCGCAGATCGAACAGCCCGAGGCGGTCGCCGACCGCATCACCCGCTTCGCGCAGGAGAACCGGCCATGATGCAAGCCAATGGCATGAAGGTCTGGCATTTCAGCGAGATGGCCTATCACCCGGCCTGGCCGCAGCTCGGCGAGTCGTACCGCGTCATCATCCCGAGCCGTCTCTATGACCCGAAGGTCGGCGCCGATCTCTACCACCGCTATCTCGACGAATGGGCGTTGTGCGACGAGCTCGGCATCAACATCATGACGAACGAGCACCACGCAACCGCGACCTGCGCCGACTCGGTGTGCACGATCCCGATGGCGATCCTCGCGCGCGAGACAAAGAAGGTGCGCCTCCTCGCACTCGGCATGCCGATCGGCAACCGCAACGACCCGATCCGCGTCGCCGAGGAATACGCGACAATCGATGTCATCTCGCGCGGCCGTCTCGAAATGGGGTTCGTCAAAGGCGTGCCGTTCGAGATCGCGCCGGCCAACACCAACCCGGCCGAATTGATGGAGCGCTTTTGGGAAGCACACGATTTGATCCTCAAAGCGATGCAAAGCCATGACGGTCCGTTCACCTGGGAGGGGACGCATTTCCAATACCGCGCCGTCAATGTCTGGCCGCGCCCGTGGCAGGAGCCGCACCCGCCGGTGTGGATGCCGGTCGGCAGCCCGGGCAGCGCCTCGGAAGCGGCGGCGCGCGGCATCACGATCGGCGTGTTGAATACGGGCTGGGTGCGTACCCCGGCGATCTACGAGGCCTATCGCAAGACCGCCGCCGAAGCCGGCCGCGAGATGCGGCTCGACAAGCTCGCCTATATGGCTTTGATCGGGATCGGCTCGACGCGCGAAGAAGGTTGGCGGCGCGCCGACCAGATCCTGGGGTACAGCCGCACTTCCGGCATTGTCGCGCCGCAATTCCAGAACCCGCCGGGCTATGTCACCCCGGGTATCAACGCGCAGATGCTGAAGACGGGCGGCGCCTCGATGGCGCGCGCGACGCGCGTCCAGACCAAGGACGGGACGCCGATCAACGCGCGCACGATGCAGGTGGAGGAGGCGATCGATGCCGGCCTCGTCTTCGCCGGCACCCCCGACGATGTGTGGAACCAGCTAAAGGCGTTCTACGACCATGTCGGCGGCTTCGGCCATCTCTTGATGATGGGGCAGGGCGGCCTTCTCGATCACGACGACACCGTCGCTAACCTGACGATGTTCAGCCGCGAGATCCTCCCCCGCCTGACCGAATTGGGATGAGCACGACAGGCATCGCGCCGCCATAGCAGTCAACGGGTATGCGCGGTCAGAGGCGCGTGACGTGGGCGGAGACGCAGAGCCATTTCCCGTTCTGGCGCGCCCAGACGTCGGTGTAGCGGCCGGCGCCGGGGCGGCCGTCGGCCAGCATGTAGCTCGTCCGCGCATGGATGATCGCCACATCGCCGAATAGGCGGATCTCAACATCCTGGGCCTTCAGATTCGAAATCGTCACCGGGCGGGCGGTCTGCGCAAGAAAGCCGGCGCGGTCGAGCAGCGATCCGTCCGGGTTCGAGCAGCGGAAATCGGATGCAAGGATCTGCTCGAAGCGGCGGACATCGCCGTTCTGGACCGAGCGGATGTAGTCGCCGTTGAGGCGGCTCAGGATGTCGCGGTCTGACACGGAGGTGGCGGCTTCCGGCATCTCTGTTCTCCATTAACCAAAATCGGGCAAAGGACGGGTTGCAGAGCGACGCCCATTACGGGCCCGTCGGAAACTGCTGTTGCGATCCCGGTTTCGCGCTGCCGAGTTCACTCTATCGATGCTGGCGCTCGGATGCTTCGGTACAGACCGAACAAATATACACCCCCGTTCTCGAATAGGGCCGGCGCGCCGATCGCGATCCGCAGGAACATCGGTTCAGGGCGCTGCTAAAGGGGGCTTGCCGCGCCGCGAAGAATCGGGGTAAGCGGGGTCGGGGAGACAGCCCGGAGCATCGGGCAAAATGGGGGACCAGCAGCATGAGCGTCATGGCGTCATCGGGACAGCAAATCGACATCGCGGCCTCGGTGCGCGGCGCCTATCAGGTCGCTATCGAGAATGCGCGCCTGGCGGTCAATCTCGCGCTGGTGCCGTTCGCGATTGTGGTCGGCGCCGAGTTTCTCGCTTGGCTCGTCGGCGGCGGGGGTTGGTTCAGCATGGTCCTGGCCATACTGATCCAGGTCGGCGGTTTTGCGGTGTTCGGCACGGTGTTCATCGTACGGTGGCACCGCTTTATCCTGCTCGGCGAGACGGCAACGCCGAGCCTGTTCCCACGGGGCTGGGGTACCTTCTTCCTGACCACGATCAAGGTCCTGCTCGCGTTTCTGGTCGGCGCGTTTGTGCTCGGGATGATCGGGGCCGTGCCGCCGCATTTTCTGACCGGCCTTATTGCCGCGATCGGCTTTATTGCGATGGGCTTCGCCTGGGCGCGCGTCTCGCTGGTGTTTCCCGCCGCCGCGATCGAGCGGCCGATTACACTGCGCGAGGGTTGGGATGTTATGGCCGGCAATTACTGGCGGCTGTTCGCCTGCATCCTCGGCTGCTATCTGCCATTCGGGATAGTCCACTACATCGTCGACAAGGTCGGCGGCGCGATGCCGTCGATCTTGTGGATCGTGTTCCAGGCGGTTGCGCTGGCGGTGTCGTTCGCCGGCGTCGCAGTGGTTGCCTCGCTGCTCTCCGACGTCTATCGCGGCTTCTACCCGCCGGAGCCGCAGGCGGCCGAGCGCCGCGCCTCATAATTTGGAGGCGGGCGTCAGGTCTGCTTGAAGCAGCGCGCGGCGTTGTCCCAGAACAATTTGCGCGCAAGCTCGCCCTTGACGCTCGGCCATTCCAGGATCTTGTCGATCGAGTGCGGGAACCAGCTCTCGAAATGCGGGTAGTCCGAGCCGAACATCAGGCAATCTTCGCCGATCGCCGCGGTGACCATGTTAAACATCGGCTCGTGCTCATGCGCCTCGATATTGCAGAAGACGCGCCCGGCGGCGAATTGCTCGCTCGGCAGAAGCTTCAGTTTGGCGGTGCGGCCGACATAGGATACCTGCTCGTCCATGCGCCGCACCCAGAAGGGCAGCCAGCCAAAGCCGCATTCGAGCACGCATAATCTCAGCCCCGGATAGCGGTCGAGAATGCCGCCGGCGAGAAATCCGGCCATAAAGCGCATCGCGCCCCAGGGGTGCGAACACAGCCGCGCCAGATACACATTGTCCCACATGTCCTGGTAGCCCGGAAAATAGGGCGGCGACCAGGTGAAGCTGTGATGCACGATGGCGAGATCATGTTCCTCGGCAGCGCGCCAGATCGGTTCGAGATCGGGGTGGTCGACCGGCCTGTCGTTGTCGAGCAAGGGCTGCACCGCGACGGCCCATTTCGAGGTCCCCCAATCGCGGATCTCGCGCACCGCCTCGCCGACATCGCGGGTCGAGGCGACAATCGGCCCCTTCAAGCGATCGGGATAGGGGCCGCAGAACTCGGCCATATAGCGGTGATAGGCGCGAATGAGGCCCACTTCGAGCGAGACGTCGGGAAGGCCGACGACGCTCGTCCAGATCGACGGCACCAGGAAGTGCACGTCCGAGCCTTCCGCATCCATGTCGAGGACCCGGTTGTCGGAGCGGTCGTCGACGACGCCGGGGCTCGGCCGCTTCTCGCCGCGCCATACCCGCCCGTCGCCGGTGCCGGGCCGCGACTCCGCTTCGCCCAGCGTGCGCTCATAGAGCTTCTGCTCGAAACGATACGTATGCCGGGTGCCGCCATCGGTGCTGCGCGATTTGATGGCGACGCGGTAGGGCGCGAGATCGCCGAGCCGCTCGCGGAAACCCGGATCGACATAGCGCTCCAGCACATCGGCGCCAGGGTCGATATGCGTGTCGGTGTCGTAAACGCGGAACCCGTTCTTCATCCGATCCTCCCGCCGTCTGTCGCGGCGTCTGGCTCACTGTAATTTCGTATAGAGCCGCTCGTCATAGAGCGCGCCCTGCAAGGGCACGAGCTTGGCCCTAAACGCGCGGGTATGCTCGGCGATCGCGTGGGCGCTTTGTGCTTGCGCGTCGCGCCAGGTTTCGATGAGCGGCAGGTGGTTCGCGCGGCCGTCCTGCTGCAGCACATCGAAGCGCAGATTGCCGGCTTCCTTGCGGCTCGTCTCCGCGAGTGGCTTCAGCAGGTCGATCGTCTGGTCCTTGCCGGCCGGAAACACATCGACATGCGTCAGCACATAGACCGGATTGCCGCTGCCGGGCTCGCCACCGATCGGTGGCCCGGCGATCGACAGCCCGGTATTGGCGCGGATGTCGAACGGGCTCGCGAAACTCGGCTGCAATTTGTCGCGCAATGCGGCGACTGCGGCGCCGTGCGCTTCGAGAGCAGGTTTGTCGCGCCAGACCTCGGCGGTCGCGAAGCGAGCCGGCCGCGCGATTTCTTCGAGAGCCAGGAACCCGGTGTTGCCGTCCTCCTTCTGGGTCGCTGCCGCGAATTGCCGCAAGACATCAGCGGTCTGTTTCGTAGCGGCATCGCCGACCTCGAAATAGGTGATGACGTAGACGGGGCCGGCATTTGGCGCGGGGCTGGGTCCCGGCGCTTGGGCGATAGCGGATCCGCTCATCGCTGCGGTCAGCAGGCCGATCACCAGGGCGAACCGATGCGGCGCGGTCACCACCTTTCCTCGCCTAATTGAAGTGCGGCATGACCTTTTCGCAGATCAGCTGCAGCGAGCGCATCATGATTTCGGCCGGGATCGCCGCGCCGAAATTCAGCTCGAACAATATGCCATCGATGCCGAGCTCGGCTTCGAGCTCCTTGAGACGATCGACAACCCGCTCAGGCCCGCCGACGACGACCTTGTCGCGCAGCACCTGCTCATAGGTGATCGTCTTCACCTCTTCGACTTCGGCGCGGCGGCGCGCGTTGGGGGAGCCTTCGAGGCGGGTGGTCAGCGACTTGTACCCGGCCATGATGCTGGGCTCGCTCTCCTCGAAGGCCTGCTTGTCGTTATCGCCGACATGCATCGAGAGCCGGAGATACACCTCGCCGTGCCCGGGATGCCCGGCCTCGTCATAAGCCTCGCGATAGGCCTTCAGATCCGGCTTCAGCCCCATTAGCGAACCGCTGCGCACCGATACGAACAGCGGATAGCCGAGCCGGCCCAGGGTCGGGAAGGTGTCCTCGCTGGCCCCGGCAATCCGGATCGGCGGATGCGGCCGCTGATAAGGCCGGGGCACCGCGCGGGCATTGTCAAAGCTGTGGTACTTGCCGTCATAAGAGAAGGTGTCCTCGGTCCAGGCCTTCTTCAGGATTTCGAGTGTTTCGTAAAAGCGCTCGCGGCTTTCCGAGTAGGGCACCCCATAAGCGGCGTAGCCGCGCGGATTGCCGCTGCGTCCGGCGCCGAGGATAAAGCGGCCGCGGCTGACTTGATCGACCGTCGCGGTCTCTTCGGCAAGGCGCAGCGGATGGGCCAGCGGCAAGACATGCACCGCGGTGCCGATCTTGATCCGCTTGGTGCGCGCCGCGATCTGGCCCGCGACATTCATCGGCGCGCTCAACACCGAGCGGCTCGCCTGCTGATGGATCTCGGCAAGCCAGAACACATCGAGACCCCAGCGATCGGCCGCCTCGACCTGCTGG
>JBKOVT010000010.1:0-15172 GCA_046724035.1 Pseudomonadota bacterium
CAGTGATGGGCCGGTGTGCCGGTAAAAGAGGCCGAGATCGTCCTTGATGTATTTTTCGCTGGCGAGGATCGCGCCGCCGAGCGCGCGGCCCTGCCCGTCAATATGCTTTGTCGCGGAATAGACGACGACATCGGCGCCGAGTTGGAGCGGCTTCTGCAACAAGGGCGTCGCGAACACATTGTCGACGACGAGGATGCCGCCGGCGCGATGCGTCAACCGCGCCACCTCGGCGATGTCGATAATCTCCATCGCCGGGTTCGACGGGCTCTCGCAGAAAGATAGCGCAGCCCCCGGTGCAAGCGCCGCTTCCCAGGCCGACAGGTCGCGGCCATCGACCTGCACGGTCTCGATGCCCCAGCGCGGCAGAAGCTCGGCGACGATGTAATGGCACGAGCCGAACAAGGCGCGGCTCGCGACGACCCGCTGCCCCGCGCGCAATTTGCACAACAGCGCCGCGAACACCGCCGCCATGCCGCTCGCCGTGGCGCGACACGCTTCCGCGCCTTCGATCAGCCGCAGCCGCTCCTCAAACATCGTGACGGTCGGATTGCGATAGCGCGAATAGACGTAGCGCGAGCCGTCCTGCTTGAACGCGGCCTCGGCCTCGGCGGCATTGCCGTAAACAAACCCCGAGGTCATGAACAGCGCCTCGGCGGTCTCGTCATAGGCGCTGCGCTCGCTGCCGCCGCGCACCAACAGGGTGGCGGGGCTCAGCTCGGCGGCCAGTTCGGGCGGCAGGATCGGCTTTGGCATCGGCTCTCTCCAAAGAGGCCGGCCCGCACAGGGAAATCCGGGCAACAAAAAACCCCGGTCCCGCGCGGGCCAGGGTTCTTATCGGTTCCCCGACCTTTTAGCGCGTTTTTTTACGTGGCGCGCAAGCCGGTCGGCTCAAATCACCCACGAACGCCTGCTGTCTAACCGCTGGCCTGCCCAGGGTCAAGCATGGTGATCGGCGGGCACTTCGCCGACCTGCAACAAATCGACGATTTCGCGGTTGGCCGCGAGATAACCCGGCGCAAGGTATCGCAGCCTGTCCCGCACCTGCCCGTGCAATGCCGGCAAATGGTGGAACGGCACCACCGGATATAAATGGTGCTCGGCGTGGAACGGCATGTTCCACATCAACAACCGGATCGGGAACGAGGCCGAGGTCGTGCGGGTGTTGGTCAGGCCGTTCTGATCGTGGCTGCAGCCGGTGTGCTCGGCGACGAGCAGCGCGCGCAAAAACGGCTGCGCCAGCACGACCGGAATAAACCAGTAGATCAGCACGACGTCATAGCCGAACCCGACCGCGACCGCCGCCGCCAGATAGATCGCCAATTGCGCCGATATCGACAGTGCGATCGCACGCCGCGCTTGCGCCGGCACAAACGGCAGATGACGCGCTCCGCCGACCGCCAGCCCCGGGTAATCGAGAATGCGCCGCCACCAGAACGTAACGCCGCTCAGCTCCGTCAGATATTCCCGGCGATTTTTCGCCTTCGGGAAAATCAGCTCGGGGTCGCGCTCGGGATCTTGGGTGTAGCGGTGATGCCACGCATGGAAATGGCGGTAATAGGTCGCGTTGTAAAAGCTCAACAACGCGGCGATCCAGCCGACAGCATCGTTGGCCCCACGCGACGCGAAAGCGGTGCGGTGCACGCATTCATGCATCGGCGCGAACAGCGTCACGATCGTCACGCCGTGCAATGCCATCGCCGGGATCAATAGAAACCAATAGGGCCGGGCGAGCCATACGAGACAGCCGGTCGCGCCGATGCATGCGATATGCGCCGCGAGCCGCACTGCGCCGCGCAAATCGGAGCGTCGGCCAAGCTCGGCGAGCACAGCAAGCGGCACGAGGTTGCGCGCCGAGGGGTTCGCCTCGGGCATCACATCGCTGTCCGGTATCTTCAGAGCAAGCTCGGCCAAAACGGTATCTCCTCGCGCGGCCGACATTGCCCCGCCCCGGCCGCCGTTACAACTGCGAGCTTGCTCCGGCTCCTCCCCGCGTCGCGAGGGAGGATCAAATGCGGGCAGCGGGGCAACAGGCCGGGTCAGGTGAGGGGATTGCCCGGCTCGTGCGGGCAATTATGATCCACTGATGATCGATCCCCGCTTTCACTACCGCCTCGGCGTCAATCAGCCCGCCGCCAGCCCAACCGCAAAGCGTCTCGCCGAAATGGCCGAGGCGATCGGGCGCGAGACCGATGGCGCATTCCGCCTCGATGTCTTCCCGGAAAGCCGGCTCGGTCCCGACCCGCAGATGTTCGCCGATGTGCAAAAGGGCGCGCTCGATTTCTACCTCGCCGGCGCCACCTTGGGCGGCGTCGCGCCCTCCAGTGCCTTGCCATTGCTGCCCTTCACTTTCGCCGACAACGCCGCGGTTTTTGCGGCGCTCGACGGCGCGCTGGGAGAGGTGATCCGCCGCGAGCTCGCCGCCGCCGGTCTCCACGGGTTTCGACATTGCTGGCTCAACGGCTTCCACCACATCACGACCAGCAACCGGCCGGTCCAGGGGGCCGACGATTTCCGCGGCCTCAAGATCCGCACCCCCGGTGGCGAATTGGCGGCCGATTTCTTCCGCACCTTGGGCGCCGAGCCCGGCATGGTGCCGTTCAGCGGTATGTATGAGGCGCTCAAGGCCAAAACCTTCGATGGCCAAAGCGACCCTCTCGGGGTCGTGCAATCGCTAAAGCTCAACGAGGTGCAGACCTATCTGAGCCTAACCGGCCATTGGTGGTCCGGATTTACGCTGATGGCGCATGGCGCCGCCTGGCAGGCGCTGCCGCGCGATATTCAGACGGTGATTGAGCACAATACCGAGCGCTTCGCAAAATCGCAGCGCCAGGATGTCGAGGCGGTCAATGCCGCCGGCGAATTGGAGCTGGCGCGCCGCGGCATGGTCGTCAACCATGCCGACACCGCGAGCATCCGCGCCCGGCTCGGCGATTTGTACGCACGCTGGCGCAAACGCTTCGATCCCGCCGTCTGGGCCCTGACCGGCGCCCCTTAGGACTTACCCGGCAAGCCGATGCGGCGGCCGGCCCAGTCCGGGCGCGGCAGCCCGGCATGCGCCGCGGTCCAGGCGGCGACCCGGTCGCGCCGCTCCGGCGGAAACGGGGTCACCCGCCGCGCCTTTAAATCGATATGCAGGAACATCAACTCCTGTGTCGCCGAGCGCTCGCCGTCCGTCACCCGGAACATCTCATGTCCGACATGGAGGCGCTTGTCGTCCGACCCCAGGATTCGCGTCGCGATCCGCACTTTTTCCCCGACCAGCAACTCCCGCTCGTAGAGGTTGTGGGTCTCGACGACAAAGGTGCCCTTCTCGTCTTTGCGCCGGTAATCGAGCCCAAGCCCCAGCTCGTCGAACAGCAGGTCGGTCGCCCGGTCGAACAGCACGACGTAATAGGCCAGGTTCATATGCCCGTTCCAATCGATCCACTCGGGCAGCACCTCGCCTTCGAATCGCTGATAGGGGGCGGGGATCGTCATCGTGCCGGGTCCGGGTTCTGCTAGGGCGAAATGCTTTTACAGCCCTAGGTCCCTGGGCGCGAGACCCGGGCTGCGGTTGCCTCTATGCGACGGTTTCGTTACATTCCGGCCGCGCGTGACGCCCCGGGGCCGGCCCGATGGCGCCGCCCTAATGCCGCCGGCTTATGAAAATTCTATCTTGCAACAGCAATCGGCCTTTGGCCGAGGCGATTTCGGCCTATCTCGGCCTGCCCCTGATGAAGGCGAGCGTCCGCCGCTTCTCGGACATGGAGGTCTTTGTCGAGATCCACGAGAACGTCCGCGGCGAGGACGTCTTCGTCATCCAATCGACCTCCTACCCGGCCAACGACAATCTGATGGAGCTCCTGGTCGCGCTCGATGCGTTGCGGCGCAGCTCGGCGCGGCGGGTGACGGCGGTCATCCCTTATTACGGCTATGCCAGGCAGGATCGGAAATCCAGCCCGCGCTCGCCGATTTCCGCCAAGCTCGTCGCCAATCTGATCACGACCGCCGGCGCCCACCGCGTCCTGACCCTCGACCTCCATGCCGGCCAGATCCAGGGCTTCTTCGATATCCCGACCGACAACCTTTATGCCGAGCCGGTGCTCGTGAAGGACATCAAGGAAAACCACGCCGGCCAGGACCTCACGATGGTGTCGCCCGATGTCGGCGGCGTCTTCCGTACCCGCCAGATCGCTCGCCGGCTCGATGCCGACCTCGCGATCATCGACAAGCGCCGCGAACGCGCCGGGGTATCCGAGGTCATGAACATCATCGGCGATGTCGCCGGGCGGCGCTGCATCCTCGTCGACGACATCGTCGACAGCGCCGGGACCCTGTGCAACGCCGCCCAGGCGCTGATGGACAATGGCGCCGAGGGCGTCTATGCCTATGTGAGCCATGGCGTGCTGTCGGGCGGTGCGGTGGCGCGGGTCGCCGCCTCGCCGATCAAGATGCTGGTCCTGACCGACAGCATCGTCGCGACCGAGGCGGTGCGGCTGACGCACAATGTGCGCCAGCTGACGATCGCCCCGCTGATGGCCGAGGCGATCCTGCGGATCAGCGAGGAACGTTCGGTTTCGAGCCTGTTCGGTTGAGTGGGCGCTCGGTGGCTTGGGCTGGCGCTATGGCCGGCCCGCCGCCGGCTGTCGTTGTTTCGATAGAGGAGTGACTAGTCGATGCCCGAGATTTTGAGTCTCACCGCCGAGCCGCGCCAGCGCGCCGGCAAGGGCGCGGCCCGGGCGGTGCGGCGCGCCGGACGCGTGCCAGGGATCGTCTACGGCGACAAGCAGGAACCCGCGCCGATCAGCCTCGAACCGCGCGAATTGAGCCGGGCGATGGCGCAGCCCGGGTTTTTCGCGCATCTGGTCGATCTCAAGATCAACGGATCGACGCAGCGCACGCTGCCGCGCGAGGTGCAATACCATCCGATCACCGATGCGCCGCTGCATATCGATTTTCTGCGGGTCGGCGCCGGCGCCCAGGTCACCGTCGCGGTGCCGGTCGTCTTCATCAACCACGAGCGCGCCCCCGGGCTGCGCCGCGGCGGCATTCTGAACATCGTCCGCCACGGGATCGAGATGGTCTGCTCGGTCGACAACATCCCCGAGCGCATCACCGTCGATCTCGACGGGCTCGATATCGGCGACAGCATCCACATCCACCAGGTTCAGATCCCCGAAGGCGCCCGCCCGGCGGTCCATGAGCGCGACTTTACGATAGCGACGATCGGCGCTTCTTCGGCGGTGCGCGAAGAGGCTGCGGCAGCCGCGGCCGCGGCTGCCGTTGCCGCGGCGGCGCCGCCCGTCGTCGAAGGCGAGCAGCCCGCGGCGGGAGCTGCCCCTGGTGCCGCGCCGGGCGCCGCCCCTGGAGCCGCACCCGGAGCAGCGCCCGGGTCCGCGCCCTCGTCCTAGTTTTTATTCAGGCCGTGCGCCTGATCGTCGGGCTCGGCAATCCGGGCCCGCGCTACGCCCGCAACCGCCACAATATCGGCTTTATGGTGGCCGAGGCGCTCGCGCGGCATTACGGCTTCCCGGCGTTTCGCGACCGCTTCAAGGGCGAGCTCTCGGAGGGTGTTATCGCCGGGGAGCGCCGCCTGTTGTTGCGGCCGCAGACGTTTATGAACGATTCCGGCGAGTCGGTGCTGGCGGCGATGAGCTTCTACAAGATCGCGCCGGCAGACATCGTCGTGATCCATGACGAGCTCGATCTGCGGCCCGGCAAGGTGCGCGTCAAGCGCGGCGGCGGCAGCGCCGGGCACAACGGCCTCCGCTCGATCGATGCGATGATCGGCCCCGATTACTGGCGCGTCCGCATCGGCATCGGCCATCCCGGGATCAAGGAGCTGGTGCACCCCTACGTTCTGCAGAATTTCGCGCCGGACGAGGCGCGCCTCATTGTGGCGCCATTGCTCGATGCCCTGACCGAAACCTTCCCGCTCTTGCTGGAAGGCGCGCCCGACGCGTTCATGAGCGAGGTCGCGCGCCGCTTCACCCCACCGGATCTGAATTCTGAATAAGGAAGACGACACCGCCCACCATGGACAAAAGGAATAGGTCCGGGCGTAGCGCGACCATTTGGCGGCGGCTGGATATTGCCGGCTTCGATTCCTAAATAGCAGCGTCATGGCCGGACTTGACCCGGCCATCCACGAATAATCGCACCGTGGTTTTCGTGGATGACCGGGCCAAGCCCGGTCATGACGGTTTTGTGCGGGAGCGAGATGGGTTTCAACTGCGGCATTGTCGGCCTGCCGAATGTCGGCAAATCGGCCTTGTTCAACGCCTTGACCGCGACCCAGGCGGCCGAGGCGACGAAATATCCGTTCTCGACGCGCGAGGCTAATGTCGGCCGCGTCGCGGTCCCGGACGAGCGGCTCGATGTATGCGCGCGCCTTGCGAAATCCGCGAAGATCGTGCCGACCCAGCTCGAATTCGTCGATATCGCGGGGCTGGTGCGCGGCGCCTCGCAAGGGCAGGGGCTCGGCAACCAGTTCCTCGGGCGGCTGCGCGAGGTCGATGCGATCGCCCATATTCTGCGCTGCTTCGAGGACGACAATATCGTGCATGTCGAGGGCTCGGTCGATCCGATCCGCGACATCGAAACGGTCGAGACCGAATTGATGCTCGCCGATCTCGACAGCCTCGAGCGCCGCACTGTGGCGGCGCAGAAACGCGCCCGCGGCGGCGACAAGGAAGCGAAGGCCCAGCTCGCGCTGATCGAACCGGTGCTCGCGGGATTGCAGGACGGCGTGCCGGCGCGCCGCGCCGCGCTCTCGCCGGAGCAGCAGGAGGGCCTGAAGGTGCTGCAACTGCTGACGGCGAAGCCGGTGCTGTACATCGCCAATGTCGACGAATCCTCTGCCGCCGCCGGCAACGGGCTGAGCCGCCGGGTCGCCGATTACGCCGCCGCGCAGGGCGCCGAAGCCGTCGTCATTTCGGCGGCGATCGAGGCCGAGCTTGCCGTGCTTGCTGACCCCGCCGAGCGGACCGAGTTCCTCGCCGCGCTCGGGCTTGGCGAGACCGGGCTCGACCAAGTCATCCGCGCCGGCTATTCGCTCTTGGACCTGATCACGTTCCTGACCGCCGGGCCAAAGGAGGCGCGCGCCTGGACGATCCCGCGCGGCACCAAGGCGCCTCAGGCCGCCCGGGTCATCCACAGCGACTTCGAGAAGGGCTTCATCCGCGCCGAGACGATCGCCTATGCCGATTTTGTCGCTTGCGGCGGCGAGCAGGGCGCCAAGGACGCCGGCAAGATGCGCCTCGAAGGCGCCGACTACGTTGTCCAGGACGGCGACGTCATGCATTTCCGTTTCAATGTGTGAGGCGCACCAAAGTCATTGAAGGGGTCACGCACTACGCCTATGTAGTGCCTCAGCACACTACGCGTGGTACTGTCATGTCCGCTCCGGTTTCGATACGGCTCGACGACGACGTCCGGAAGACGCTTGAAGCGGAAGCCCGCGCCCGCAACATCGGGCTGGCTACCTTGCTGCGTCAGATTGCAGCCGAGGCCGCAAGGCAGGCTAAGCGCAAGCGCATCCGGGAGGAAACCGAGGCGGTCGGCCGTTACATCGCCGATAATCCCGAGGCGAAGGAATTCGCTGAATTTTGGGGCACGCCACGCCAGGATGGCTGGTGAGCTTGGCCGGGTTTGCGCCTGGCCAGATTGTCATCGTCGATTGGCGGGATGCGCTCCCCAGAGAACCAAATAAGCTGCGCCCGGCAATCGTCGTCGAAGACAGCGAGCTGTTTGGTCCATCGTACCCAAACCTCATTGTTGTACCCATCTCAGAGAACCGAGAGTCCGCTCCGTTTGGGTTATCTTTGACGATTGAGCCGACGCCTGAAAACGGCTGCACAAAGCGGAGCTATGCCCTGTCCGCATATGTTGCGACAACTTCGAAACAGCGCGTCAGAGCAACGCAATCACGAATCTTGCCAGAACAGTTGCACGTCATTCGGCGCCAAGTGGCGCTGGCGATCGGTATCGAATTGCCGGACTCATTCTCTTGATGAGAGTTGGATTGGCCAAGCGTCAGCGGACAACCCTCTTGCGACAGGAGCATGCGATGGCGGTGATCCCCGAGAATTTTCACGATCTGCTCGAGCAGAAAAAAGCCTTTGCGCATCTCGCGACGATCATGCCCAACGGCTCGCCGCAGGTGACGCCGGTCTGGTTCGACTACACCGGCGGCATGATCCGCGTGAACACCGCCAAGGGCCGCGTCAAGGCGCGCAATTTGCGCGAGGGCGCGCCGGTTGCCATGTCGATCCTCGATCCCGACAATCCCTACCGCTACATCCAGATCCGCGGCCGCGTGAAACGCTGCGTCGAAGAGGGCGCCGACCGGCACATTGACTCGCTCGCGAAGAAATATCTCGGCAAGGACAAGTACCCCTTCGCGCAGCCCGGCGAGGTGCGGATCATGTACGAGATCGAGCCCTTCGCCGCGCACGCGATGGGCTGACCACGCGATGGGCTGAGCCGCGCCTTCTGTGCTATGGCTCGGGCGACCGCATCCCGAGCCTTTGATGACCGCCTCCGTCGACCCGCAAACCGTATCGCACAGCCCCGCACGCCTCGCTTTTGGCGTCGATCCGAGCCGCCCCGAGCGCTACAGCCTGCGCCAGGCGCGCTACGCCGCGCTCGCCGATGACATCGATGCCTGGGCCGGCGAAGCGTCGCGCCGCGACGAAACGCTCGCGGTGCTCGATGTCGGCTGCGGCTGGGGCCCGCTGTTGCGCCATCTCGACACAAAGCCGCATTTCGACCGCATCGCGATGTCGGCGGCGGATGTCAAGGACACCGCGCTCTACCGCAAGGAAATCTACCGCGACTATGTCGTCGGCGATCTGACCGGCGGCTACCCCGAGCTCCCGTCCGGGCATTATGACGTCGTCGTTTGCGAGCAGGTATTGGAGCATTTGGCCGCGCTCGACACCGCGCTCGCGACGCTGGTCCGTCTTGTGCGGCCCGGTGGCCGGCTCGTCATCGGGGTGCCGATCTTCCCGCCGCCTTTGCATCTCGTCCGCAAACATCTCGTGCCGCGGCTCCCGCATCTGCTGCGGCCCGACGATTCGACGCATCAGCAGGCTTTCTCGCTCGCCTCGTTTCGGCGCGAATTGCAGAAGCAGCCGCTGACCGTCGAAACCGTGCGCGGCTTCCGCATCGTCTCGGGCGGGTTGTTGCGGGGGCTCGAAAATTACCGCTGGTGGTGGCGCTGCAACCGCCGCCTCGGCGCGCTTTTGCCGGCGCTCTGCATCGAGGCGCAGATCATCGCCCGCAAGCACAATTAGGAGGCCTCATGGATTTCGGCATCGGCATCGCCAGCGCGAGCGACTCCTGGAAGACGGCGCAGCGCGCCGAGGAGTTGGGCTTTACGCATGCCTGGTTCTACGACACGCAGATGATCACCGCCGACCCGTTTGTCGCGATGGCGGCGGCGGCGGTGAAGACGTCGAAGATCCGCCTCGGCACCGGCGTCCTCGTGCCGTCGAACCGCATCGCGGCAGTAACCGCCAACGCGTTTGCGACGTTGAATGGTCTCGCGCCCGGCCGCATCGATTTCGGCGTCGGCACTGGCTTCTCGGCGCGGCGCGCGATGGGGTTGGGCGCGATGAAGCTCGCCGATATGGAGGAATATATCCGTGTCGTCTACGCGCTCCTCGCCGGCGAGACCGTCGAGACGCCGATCGAAGGCAAGCGCCGCAAAATCCGCTTTCTCAACCCGGAGATCGGCCTCTTCAACACAAAAGACCCGATCCCCTTGCACATCTCGGCCTACGGCCCGAGATCGCAGGCGCTCACCGCAAAGCTCGACGCGCGGTGGAAATGCTTTATCCAGGACACCTCGGGCGGCATCGCCGCGATCGAGGGGATGCAGCAGGCCTGGCGCGATGCCGGACGCGCGCCCGGCGATCTCTACGCGACGGCCTGGGCCTGCGGCTGCGTCTTAGAACCGGGCGAGCCCGCCGACAGCCCGCGCGCGATGGCGCAGGCCGGGCCCCGGGCCGCGACCTTGCTGCACCGCGCCGCCGATGTCGATCAGCAGGGCTGGGACAACACGATGAAGGTGGAGCATGAGGGGATCGCCGAGGCGATCGCCGGCTATGTCGAGATGGCGCGCGGGTTCGAGCCGCCCGATGCGCGCTATCTCTTCAACCACCGCGGCCATTTTGTCTTTGTGAAGCCCGAAGAGAAGCGCTTTGTGACGGCCGAATTGATCCGTCGAACTACGTTCACGGCAACCGAGCAGGAATTGAAGCAGCGCGTCGCGGCGTTGCGCGATGCCGGCTGGAAGCAGCTCGTGATCCCGATCACTCCCGGCCAGGAAAGCGCGCTCGCCGATTGGGCCCGCATCAAGGACGCGTTCGCCTGACCGAGGCTTTAATTGCGAGAAGCGCCGCAGCGAAGCAACCTCGCCGAGATCACCTTTTGCGGTCGAACGCGGCTTTCACATCCTCGCGCAGGTGCAGCAGGGCGACGGAACCCGGATCGTCCATCGCGACGAGTTGGGTCACGACATCGCGCCACGCCGCGGCGCGATCGGCCGCGCCGGCGATCCACACCGTCCGGCGGTTCGCGAATTTGGCGAAGAATTGCGTCCCCGGCGCCGCTTGCAAGGCCGCCAGCATGTCTTTCGGATCGATAACCCCCGCATCGGCGATGCCGCCGTCGAGGTCATCAACGATCAGCAGCTCGGCATCGTCGTAGGGCCACAACACGCGGCCGTCCTGAAACGTCGTGTTGTCGGGCATCCAGCGCGGCGATTTGTTCGGCCGCGGCATCCGAGGCTGAACCCCGCCGCCAAGGGCCATCGCGACCCCGGTCTGGCTCAGCTTTACCACCGAGGTGAAACGCGCGATGCCAAGCCGGAAGGCATATTCGGTGCCGATGCCGATCGCGAGGCTGGTCTTGCCGGAGCCGAGCGGTCCGGCGATCAGGACGTGCCGGATCTTCGGCGCGGCGCCGCAAATGAGCTCGTGCAGGATGTCCTCGGCGCCGGGCTCGCCGCCTTGGGGCGGCTCGAAATTTTCGGGGAAATTCGTCAACCGGTAGAGATAGGGGAGGTCCGCCTGCTGAAACGCCACCTTGCGCTGCAGCCACCAAAACGCGACCCGGGCGCCGAGCAGCAGAAGGACGGCGAAAGCTGCGAGGCCGGCCCACCATCGCCAGATGCCGAGCACGGCGATGACGATGCCGCAGAAGGTGTAGAAACAAGCGCAGAGACAATTGTGCAGGATCTCGCCGCCATTGAAGGCGAACGGTACCGGCCGTGGGCTCGACACCGACCAGGCGTGGGATTGCTCGTCGCGATAGTCGCGCCATTCCTTGTAGACGAACCAGGCGGCGAGCAGCAGCCCGACCCCGAATGCGCACCATGCCGGCGACCAGCCGAAAGCGGCCGCGATGACGCCGCCGACCGCCAGTGTGCCGGCAAAACCGATCCCGAAATGTCCGAACTGATCGGCGAGCCAGACATAGCTCAGGGTCGGCGAATCCTGGACGTCCTTGGTGCCGAACAAATCGTGCTTCGCGACCCGCCAGATCGTGCTCCTGTCGAGCAGCGGGCTATGGCGCGGGTTCCTCAGCAACGAGGCGATCGCGGCGGCGAACGGACGCGGTTGCGCGCGTGGCGGCATCGGTTCCTCCCCGAGAAGTGTTTTCTACATTTTCGATGGCGCCATCGTTTCACCGCCGAGCGCGGCGTTCAACTCAGCCTCTGCTACTGACGAGAAGACGATTTGGCGCTATAGGCCGGTCCCCAAGGCAGCGCGGCGGGAGAGCCACATGGCACAGGACAGGAATGCAGCCGATCTGCGTGTGTCAGCCGAGGCGCTGAGACGCTTTATCGCCGCGGCCTATCTGACCGTCGGCATACGGGAAGGGGATGCGGCAAAGGCAGCCGAGCTGATGGCGCAATCCGACATTTCCGGCGCTGACGGGCATGGCGTCTTTCGCCTGCCGCAATACATCCGCCGCATCAAGGCGGGCGGCCTCAACACGCGCCCCGAGATCACCGTCATCCGCCGCGCGAAGGCGGCGGCACTCATCGATGGCGGTAACGGGCTCGGCAGTCTTGTGGTGTCTCGCGCCGTCGAGGAGGCGATCGCTCTAGCGCGCGACAACGGGGTCGGCTGGGTCGGTGTGCGGCGCGGCAATCATGCCGGCGCCGCCGCGGTCTATGCCGCGATGCCGCTCGCGCATGACATGATCGGGCTCTATTTCGCGGTCGGCAACGCTAACCATCTGCCGCCCTGGGGCGGCATCGACATGCTGCTCTCGACCAACCCGATCGCCATCGCGGTGCCGGCCCTCGAAGAGCCGCCGCTCATTCTCGACATGGCGACAACGGTCGCTGCTTACGGCAAGGTCAAGGTCGCCGCGCAGCAGGGCAAGACAATGCCCGAGGGGTGGATGATCGACCGCCAGGGTCAACCCCTAACCGATCCAAACCGCGCCGATGACGGTTTTCTGTTGCCGATCGGCGGCTATAAGGGCGCCGCGCTCGCGCTGATGTTCGGCCTATTGGCCGGCACCTTGAACGGCGCCGCCAATGGCGCCGATGTCGTCGATTTCAACAAGGACGATACGACCCCGACCAATACCGGCCAGGCGATCTGCGTCCTCGACATCAAGGCCTTCGCCGAGCCCACCCAGTTCAAGCGCCAGGTCGATACGGTGATCCGGCAGTTGCACGGCTCGGCGTTATTGCCGGGTTTCAACCATATCCGCCTGCCCGGCGAGGACCGCGCGCAGCGCATTGCGGAGCGCGAGGCGCACGGCATCCCGATCCCGCCCGAGCTCGGCACTGCGCTCGACCGTATGGCCGTCGAGTTAAATATCGAGCGGCTCTTCGGCTAATGCTTACTCCGGCGTCCCGGCGAAAGCCGGGACCCATTTTTCAGTGGCTCGGGTCGTTTGAAATTTATGGCTTCAGGCCTGGATAGAGATCGATCCATTGCGGGTTATCGCGCTCTATCAGCTCAATTTTCCACGCACGTTTCCATTCCTTGATTTGCTTCTCGCGCTTTGCTGCGGCTGCCATTGATTCATGCGCCTCGAACCAGACCAGCCGATCGACACCGTATTTCGCGGTGAAGCCAGGAACCGCCTTGATCTTATGCTCCCAAATCCGACGGATCAGATCGGGCGTGCTGCCGACGTACAGCGTTCCGTGCGGTTGGCTCGCGAGGATATAGACGAAGAACAACACGCGGCGGCTCGGTGGGTCCCGGCTTTCGCCGGGACGCGGTAGAGGGATGATACGACCGCCGCCTCGCTAGCAGTATCGTAATCGCGCTCCTCGTTGCTGGCGGATGCGCGATCAGGCGACGGAGGCGCTCGCTTTGACCCCTTGCGGCGACGGCGCGCTCAGCTCCGCATCGATCTCGTCGATCGTGCGGCCGCGCGTCTCCATCGCGATGAACGCAAAGGCGATGGCGCCGAGCACATACCAGCTCGCGAAATAGGCAAACCCGGGAACCAATGCGTCCATCGTCACGCCGGGCTTTACGTAGTTCGAGGAGCCGGCGATCAGCGCCAGTCCGGCGGGCCCGATAAATTTGCCGAGATTGCCGACCCCGTAGACCAGCCCCATGCCGCTGCCGCGCAGCCGCGCCGGCCATAGTTCGCCCATATAGGGTCCGACGATCGAGTAGTTGCCGCTGCCGAAAAATGCTTGCAGCAGGATCATCAGATAGAACATCGACAGGCCCCCGATGAAGACGCTGTGCAGGTAGCCGGCCAGGAACATGAAAACTGCCGCCGTCAGGCAGCTGAAAATGCCGGAAGCGCGGCGTCCCCACGCATCGGAGATCCACGAGCAGAAGAAGCGGCCCGCGATCGCCGAGACGCTGACCCAAATGACCAGTTTGGAGGCCTCCGGCGGCGTGATGTTGAGGACCATGGCGAGCAGCGTCACTTGCCACAATGCCAGGGCGACACCGCCGGTCTGCGTCAGGCCGGTCAGACAGCCGGCGATGATGCTGCGCGGGTAACGGAACAGCTCGATCCACCGAGTCTTCTCGACCGGCGGCGGGACCGTCGGCAGCGGTATCGTTTTCGGATCGACCATCAGCGCCCAGGCCAACGACCGGCGTGCTTCCTCGAGGCGGCCGCGGCGCGCCAGCCAGTGCGGCGATTCCGGCACGAAAGCGCGCACGTAGAGCACCAGCAATGCCGGCAAGAGGCCGACCGCAAAGAGCCCGCGCCACCCGATATACGGCGTCGCAAAGGCGCCGAGCAGGGCCCCGAGCAGGAAGCCGGCCGGCAGCATCGTCGTGGTCAAGCCGGTGATCCAGCCTCGGTTGCGCGACCCGGTGAACTCCTGCATGAACGTGATGTCGACGGAATAGAGGCCGGTCGTCCCGAAGCCGACGAACAGGCGGCAAGCCGCCAGAAAGATCCATGCCCCGTGCGGCGTCAGCGCCATGGCGCCGGTGGCGAGCGAGACATTCAAAATAGCGGCGACGAGCGCCGTCCGGCGCCCCCGTTTATCCGCCAGCCAGCCATAGAACAGCGACCCGAAGGGCGCGGCGACCCCCGAGGCGAACAGGATCGCGCCCGACTCGCCGTAGGTCAGGTTCCAGTCCTTGACGATGAACGCGACAACAAAGCCGATCAGCAGAAAATCGAAGAAGTCGAGCATATCGCCCAGCGTCGCGGCGCCGGCGATGAGCCACTGATTCTTTGTCAGCTTGTTTTGCTTTTCGAGCAGATCCAGCATGCGCGCGTCTCCTGTGACGACGGGGTCGCTCTCCCTCATGTTCGCTTCCGGGCGGTTCGCCGCCCGTTTTTCGATGGCTGCGGCTACACATACTCCGCCGCCGCGTCACCGGTCTGTAAGATGGATGAATCGTCTAAATTCAATCCGCGCGGCCCTGGCTTCGGCACGCATCGCCGACTCCAGCCCGCTACCGAGTTCCGCGTCCCGGCAAAAGCCGGGATCCACTTTTCGGCTTTTCGATTCTCGGAAGTTGGATACTGATGCGGCGGCTCGGTGGGTCCCGGCTTTCGCCGGGACGCGTAATTTAAATTCGGAGAGTTCAGGATGACCCTTCTCGTCGAGAGCTGTCCCGGGTATCGCCGGATCACGCTGAACCGGCCGGAGCGATTGAACGCGCTGAATGTCGAGATGGCGGCAGCACTGGATGCCGCGTTCGACGAGGCGGCCGCCGACAAGACTTGCCGC
>JBKOVT010000084.1:0-9520 GCA_046724035.1 Pseudomonadota bacterium
GTATTCTATTCGTACTTGCCGTTCCTTTTCAGGAAAGCGCCGTGGCAGATCTGCCTGCCCAGCAAGAGAGTGCCTCTATGTCCGTGGGCTCCGGAACTCCGGACGAGCGCCGCGACATTCAGCTCGCCATCGAGCATTGGCAGCGGAATACTTGGGGGCCGGATTGCATCCCACTTCTCGACACCTTCGACTTTGCCCCGCTGCGGGAACGCGGCGGCCACTGGTTCCTGATCTGCGGCAATCATTCGATCGAGAGCGCGGTCTTCGTCGGCTATGGAGCAGGGTTTGCGCAGTTGCTCGGCCTGGCACGCGAGCCCGTTACGGACCTTCCCTGCATCGAGCAGGTTCCGGTGCCTTACCGAGCCATGTTTTCCGCGGGCTATAACCGAGCGGGCAGCGCGTCATCACCGGTGACACTCGACGGCACATTCCGTTTTGAAAAGCGTGTCGAATTATACCGCGCCGTCTTTATGCCGATTATGTTGCAGCCGAACTGGTCGAAGCAGCTGATCTTCGGCTCGTTCAATCGCCGTGAGCTGGGCGCCGTATAAGGAATTCTGGAGCGCGATAGGTCCGGCCGACTTTGCGGTGTCCATCTGAAGAACCCTCTAGGTTTCTGACGGCCTTCCGCTGCGAAACAGCGGCGTTGCCCGGCGATCGCCGCGAAAACAGAAAATTCATATTTTGCCGGCATTGTAGGCATGCAAGCGAGGCTTGCTAAGGACAGGACTTTTGGCAGCTTTATTGCCCGCGCTGAAGCACACCTTCGCCCCTGAACCGCAACTTGAGCGGCGGGACGTCGAGCTCGCGATTCAGCACTGGGAACGAAATACCTGGGGGAAGGACTGCGTCCCCCTCCTCGACACATTCGATTTTTCACCGATGAAGGCCAGCTGGGGGCACCGCTTTCTGATCTGCGGTGGCCGCGCGGTGGAGAGTTCGGTGTTTGTCGCTTATGGCGCCGGCTTCGCGCGGCTGCTCGGGCTGCCCGCCAAACCGGTGACGACAGCCCCCTTCATCCAGCAAGTACCGGCATCTCACCGCGAGATGTTTTCCGAGGGTTGCAGCAAATCGATGATGGAATCCTCACCAGTGACCCTCGAGGGGACATTGGGCTTCGGAGCCGGAGCGCAATTGTTTCGAGCTGTGTTCATGCCGATCATGCTGCGGCCGAATTGGTCAAAACAACTGATCTTCGGCTCGTTCAATTGCCGCCCGGCCGCCGCGGGTTAAGCTCTACCCGATCTTGACGAGCGCGCCGCCATCGACCGGCAAGGCAACGCCGGTGATGAAATTGGCTTCGTCCGAGGCGAGAAAGAGCGCCGCGTTCGCGACATCCCAGCCGGTGCCCATCTTGCCGCGGAGCGGCACCTTTGCATCGCGCTCAGCGGCGATTTCGGCGCGGCTGCGGTTCGAGGCGCGCGCCCGCGTGTCGACCGCCATCGGTGTATCCATCAATCCGGGCAGGATGCAGTTGGCGCGGACGCCGTAAGGCGCGTTCTGCAATGCCAGTTGCTGCGTGAACGCGACCATGCCGGCCTTTGTCACTTTGTAGGTCACAAGCGGATAGCTGTTTTCAAAGGCGGCGACCGAGGAAATATTGACGATTGCGCCCGAGCGCTGCCGGCGCATGATCGGCAGCACGTGCTTGCACGCCATGATCGTGCCGCGCAGATTGATCGCCGAGACCCGATCGAAAGCCTCCTCGCTCAATTCCTCAATCGGCTTGTCGCCGCCACCGACGCTGACACCGACATTGTTGTGCAGGATGTCGATCCGGCTCCAGCGCTCGAGCGCGCTCTGCATCGCCGCGGCGAGCGTTGCCTCGCGAGTTACGTCGGCCTCGAAGGCGATGCATTCACCGCCCTCCCGCCTGGCAAGCGCGGCGGTCGCCTCGGCCGAGGCGAGATCGCGATCGACAGCGAGGATGCGAGCGCCCTCCTGCGCGAAGCGCAACACCGTGGCGCGGCCATTGCCGATGCCTTCGCCCGGGCTCTGCCCGGCGCCGATGATGATCGCGATCTTCCCATCGAGGCGCATGGCAGGCTCCCAGGAGATGTTGTTTTTAGAAGGGCCGCAGAATGCCTCCGGCCAGCTGCGTTCACAAGCTATGGGGCGCGAACTTCGCGGTGCTGGCGAGCGGTCCGGACGATGTCCGCAGCCTGTTAATCGGAGTTTATCGAATATTCCCGATAATCCCCGAGCTTTCTTCCGCCCGAGCACGCGGAAGATTGGTTAGGGTCCCCGCCCTGCAGGGTCACGCCTCGGGCTCATTCCTCACGACGTTTGGTATATAGGCGAGCGGCGCAAACGGATGCGGACGACAGAAATTCTCCCGGAAGTCAGCCTTATCAACGCCATCCTATTGTTCCGGCGCTTTGGGATCGATGTGACTGGCATGACGCCGGAAGCGCTCAGAGAGGTTCGGCGGCAGCTGATCCACCGGCATCATCCCGATCGCGGCGGCAACCTCGATACCGCGCAATCGATCAACGCCGCCTTTGATCTGCTGAAGGATGGCGTACCGAAATACCGCGGCAGCCCGTTTGCACTCGGCTCATTCCGCCGCACGCATCAGAACCGGGGCGACCAGCTCGCCGCGCTGAAGCTCTGCTATCCCGAATATCCCGAATGGGTATGGGCCGGCTGCTCAGGCGATATTCCCGGCCGAGCCGAGATCCGGGTACAGGATTTCACCGACATCAACTTCATCAAGAAGTCGATCTGGGAACTCTCCGGCCACTCGGAATCCGAGTACACGATTTGGGGCTTTGACGGCCGTATCTTCCGGGGCCACGTAGCGGTCTTCGGCGCGCCGAAAGCATTCAATTACATGGCCGATGCAATGGCCACGTTTCAGACCCGGGGCAGCAACCGATATGAATGCCGGGCCGTGTTCGTCCACGAGGAAGCGTCGCGGGATCTCTATCTGATCTACGCCGACGGCAAGCATCACGGCGACGCGCCGATCAAGATGAAGCACTACTCCTTTAACCTCAATCCGGGAAACGATGTCGATTTCGTCCGCGAGCTTCCGGATCTGCTCGACCGATTGAAGGAAGATAACCGCAGTCTGGGAGCTCAGGCGGATACAGCTTCGGCGGCGTGAATCCTCGGGAGCCGGGCGGTGTTGCACCGCCCGGCCGCTACACGATGACTATCGTAAGGGCTGCTCAGTAGCCCCAGCCGAGCATCGGATGGTTGGTAAATTGCCCGCTTCCGCCGGTGAATGCCGGATGGCTGCTGGCGCTGGCCTGACACCACGGCGGGGACGAGCTGCCATAATAGTAGTTGTAACCCCAATTCGCGCTGTTCCCTGGACCACAGCGCATCGCATAGCTGGGCTGATAGACCGCGCTGTACTGCGTCCTTGGAACCGTATAGGTGCTGCTCCCGTACTCGACGATCTCGTTCCGCGGGATCCGGGCCGAATAGTAACGCGTCCGGGTCCGGACAGGGGTCGTCGTGACATAGTCGTCGGTGGTCACAACCCTGGTCGTCCTTGTCACTGACCGGCGGGCGGTTCGAAGCGCGTGGTGCCGGGCGGTCGAGCATCCCCGCATTACTGCATGATGGCCCGCGGAGTCGGATAGGGACTCTCGGAAACATGTCCTCGCTTGCGCCGAGGGCGGCGAGGCTAGACCGACAGCGAGCGCGCCAACGGCGGCCGCGAGTGCGATAGATTTCATTCACGTCTCCTGCGTAAGAACGCCGGCGTTGCACAACGCCGACCTTTCTGAAAAACGGGTCTGAGCTTCACAAGGGCTCAGATCGCGCCTTGCGGTTGAACACGCCTGCCGGATCGGGAATAGCGCTCGATTTTTTAGGCGACCCGGGGCTCGGGCATGAAGGCATGCCTGCATTCAATATTCTGAATGATGTTCAGGGTCGCGCGGCTTGGGCCGCTGCGGTAGCATGTCGCAAGATCGCTGCATCCGGAGGATGTCCCGATGACCCGTGCCTACAACGTCGTCGACGCCGACGGCCACATCCTCGAGCCGCTCACCCTGTGGGACGAGTACATAGACCCCGGGTTCCGCGAGCGCCGGCCCCGCTTCGTCATTGACGAGAACGGCAAGGAGCGCCTCAGCGTCGAGGGCAAATTGCTCGGCAATCCGCGCGGGATCGGCAGCCTCGGCGCGGTCGGCGTCCGGCAAGGCGCCGTAAAGCTCGACAGTCTCAAATACGCCGACGGGAAGAAGGGCGGCTTCGACCCGCATGCCCGCATCGTCGATATGGATTCCGACGGGATTGACGCCGCATTTCTGTATCCGAGCCTCGGCCTATTCGCCGGCGCGGTCGAGAACCCGGAGCTCGCCGCCGCGATGTGCCGCGCCTACAACCGGTGGCTTGCTGATTATTGCAAGCCTTACCCGGACCGGCTGTTCGGGGTCGCGATGCTGCCGATGCAGTCGGTCGAGCTCGCGATCGAGGAGATGCGCTATGCGCGTGAAAAGCTCGGGATGCGCGGCGGCTTTCTGCGGCCGAACCCGTATCACGGGAAGAAGATGATCAATGATCCCATGTACGAGCCGTTCTGGACGATGGCCGAGGAGCTCGGTTTTTCGATCGGCTTTCACGAGGGCTCGACCAATGCGATGCCCACTGTCGGCGTCGACCGCTTCGAGGGCGACCGCGCGGCGCGCCACATGATTTCGCACACGATGGAGATGATGCTGGCGGCAATGGCCGTGATCTGGGGCGGCGTGGTCGATCGCCACCCGCGTCTGCGCGTCGCGTTTCTGGAATCGGGCGGCGGCTGGATCGCACCGTGGATCGATCGCATGGACCGGCATTTCGATGATCACGGCTTCAACGATACCGCTCCAAAGACGCGTCCAAGCGAGCTCTTCCAGCGCAACTGTTGGATCTCGTTCGAGCCGGTCGAGAGCAGCATTGCCGCGCTGGCCGACTATATCGGGCCACATAAGATCATGTGGGCGACCGATTATCCGCATCAGGACGGCTTCTTTCCTGGAGCGCCGCAGATGGTCCGCGACCGCCTCGGGCCGCTTTCTGCCGAGGCGAAGCACCAGGTGATGGCCGGCGGCGCCTTGGGATTTTACGGCATGAACTGAGGAGATCCCGGTTGTGCGGCTGGGACTAGGGCTGGTCTTTGCCAGGAGAAGAAGCGATGAGTGTGGCACAGGCGGCACGATATAGCGGACATGCCGAGCCGGCCTTGGATTTCGATGCTGTGATCATCGGTGGCGGCGTCTCCGGCCTGTATCAGCTCTACAAACTGCGCGAGCTAGCCCTCCGGGCGCGGATATTTGAGACCGGCAGCGGCGTCGGCGGCACTTGGTACTGGAACCGCTATCCCGGCGCCCGGTTCGATTCGGAAAGCTATACCTACGCCTATTCCTTTTCGCAGGAGTTGCTCGAGGAGTGGAGCTGGGCTGAGCGTTTCGCGGGCCAGGCCGAAACCGAGCGCTATCTCAACCATGTCGCCGATAAGTTCG
Organism: Pseudomonadota bacterium; assembly: GCA_046724035.1. GTDB lineage: Bacteria > Pseudomonadota > Alphaproteobacteria > ATCC43930 > CGMCC-115725 > DATARH01. The sequence goes on from JBKOVT010000084.1 coordinate 5,463, forward strand.
ATCTGCGTCGCGATATTCAGTTCAACAGCCGTGTCACCGCCGCTCACTACTGCGAGGAGACGCGCAGCTGGGACGTGGCGCTAGAGGATGGCCGCCGCTACAGCACGCGCTTCCTGATTACCGCGATCGGCGTCCTGTCGGCGCCGACGATGCCGCGCATCTCCGGCGTCGAGAGCTTCCGGGGGCAATCCTTTCACACGCATTACTGGCCGAAGGAGCCGGTCAGCTTCGAAGGCAAGCGCGTCGGCGTCATCGGCACGGGCGCGACAGCGGTGCAGGCGATCACCGAAATTGCCAAGACAGTTGGCCACCTGACCGTGTTTCAGCGTACCCCCAACTGGTGCGCGCCGCTGCACAACGCCAACATCGGCGAGGACGAGATGCGCCGGATCCGGGAAAGCTATCCCGAGATCTTCGCGCGCTGCAACGAGAGCCCCGGCTGCTTTATCCACAAGCCCGACCGGCGGCGCACGCACGAGGTCAGCCCCGAGGAGCGCGAAGCCTTCTGGGAGAAGCTCTATGCCGAGCCCGGCTTTGGCATCTGGCAGGGTAATTTCCGCGACATCCTGACCAACCGCGTGGCCAATGCGCTGATCTCGGATTTCATCGCACGCAAGACCCGTCAGCGCGTCAAGGACCCGGCCGTGGCCGAGAAATTGATCCCGAAGAACCACGGCTTCGGCACGCGGCGGGTGCCGCTCGAAAGCGGCTATTACGAGGTATACAACCAGCCCAACGTCAAACTAGTCGACATCAACGAGACGCCGATCGAGCGGGTCATCCCGACCGGCATCAGGACAAGCGATGCCGAATACGAATTCGACATGATCATCTACGCGACCGGCTTCGATGCGATCACCGGCACGTTCGACCGTATCGACATCCGCGGCGCGGGCGGCGTGTCGCTCAAGGATAAATGGAAGGAGGGGCCGCAGACCTATCTTGGCGTCCTGGTGGAAGACTTCCCCAACATGCTGATGGTCATGGGGCCGCACGCCGCGCTCGGCAATTTTCCGCGCGCCGTCGAATACAATGTCGACTGGGTGACCGGTCTGATCCGGCATGCGCGCGAACGTGGAGTCACGCGCATCGAGGCCACGGCCGATGGCGTGGCGCAGTGGACCGACCACGTCAAGGCGAGTGGCGAGGGCTTGCTGTTCAACGAGATCGACTCGTGGATGACCGGCGTCAATCGCAACGTCGAGGGCAAGCAGACCCGCAAGATCATGCGCTACAGCGGCGGCCATCCCACGTTTCGGGAGCACTGCGATGCCGTTGTTGCAGATGGCTACCGCGAATTGGCGCTGGCTTAGGCGCGCCGCACTCCCGGTCGAAACTTGCCGTAATGCGGGTGCCGTGAAAGCCATTCCTGGCCCTCCGGCAGACAACGAGTGAAGGAGCATCCCATGAATGTCGGCATGATGATGGTGTTCGCCAGCTACGGCTGGGAGAACTGCTCGGACGCGCAGGTGTGGGACGAGGAGATCCGGTTGGCGCGGCTCGCCGCCGATCTCGGCTTCGACTGCCTGTGGTCCGCCGAGCACCATTTCAACGATTACTCATTCGTGCCCGACAATCTCCAGCTGATGACCTATTTGACCGCGCTCTGCCCTAACGTCGATCTGGGCACCGCGGCCGTCATCCTGCCCTGGCACGACCCGCTGCGCGTCGCCGAGCAGGCGGCGGTGCTGGACATGCTGAGCAAGGGCCGGCTTCGCCTCGGTCTGGGGCGCGGCTTGGCCCGGCGCGAGTTCGCCGCGTTCCGCCTCAGCATGGACGAGTCGCGGGAGCGCTTCGACGAGGCGGCGCCGATGATCGTCAATGCTTTGAAGACCGGCTTTATCGAGGGCGACGGCAAGTTCTACAAGCAGCCGCGCATCGAGATCCGGCCTCGGCCGCAGCATCCCTTTGACGGACGCATCTATGCCGTGGCGTCGAGCGAAGATTCGATCGAATCCGCCGCCAAACTCGGCGCCCATATCGTCATGTTCGCCGACCGTCCGTGGGAGATGCGGCTGCCCGCGATCGAGCGCGGCCGCGAATTACACCGCAAATACCATGGGACCGCGCCGCCGCAAGTGATGCTCACCGAATTCTGTGTCTGCGGCACGAACCTCGCCGAGACCGAGGATGAGGCCCGCCGCTATCAGGGGAAATTTGTCGAAAGCAATTTCTACCACTACGAATTCCTCGGCGAGCATTTCAAGACGGTGAAGGGCTATGACGCCTATCAGCAGAAGGCGGAGATTGCACGGAAGGGCGGCCTGGACGGCGCGGTAAACGGCTTTATGCAGGCTGCCAGCTGGGGCACGCCGGACAAAATCCTGCGCGGCCTCGAAGCGCGGCGGAACATCATTGGCGATTTCGAGCTCAATGTGGCTTTCCGCTTTGGCGGCACGCCATACGAGGTCGCCGAGCGAGGACTGAAGCTCTTCGCCAAAGAGGTGCTGCCGGCTCTCAAATCGTGGTCTCCCATAAAGGTTCAGGAGGCGGCCGAGTGAGCAGCTCACCTAGGAAAGTCGAAACATCAAGGGCGACCTCGGAGCCCGAGAGGTTCGACGCGATCGTCATCGGCGCGGGAGTCGGCGGTCTCTACGCGATCTATCGCCTGCGCAAGCTCGGCCTCAAAGTACGCGCCTTCGAGGCCGCCGGCGGGGTCGGCGGCACCTGGTATTGGAACCGCTACCCCGGGTGCCGCTGCGATGTCGAAAGCATGGAGTATTCCTATTCCTTCTCCGATGAGCTGCAGCAGGAATGGCATTGGCCCGAGCGCTACGGGACGCAGCCCGAGATCCTTAAATACATTAACCACGTGGCCGACCGCTTCGACCTCAGGCGCGATATCGAGTTCAACACGCGGGTAAAGGAGGCGGCGTTCGACAGCAAGACCAGCACATGGACGGTGACGACCGACAAGGGTCAAACCGCAACCGCGCGCTTCTGCATCATGGCGACTGGCAATCTTTCGACGCCGCGAAAGCCCGACTATCCCGGCCTCGATAGCTTCAGGGGCAACTGGTACCACACCGGTTTATGGCCGCAGGAAGGAGTCGATTTCACCGGCTTGCGCGTCGGCGTGATTGGCACCGGATCGTCGGGTGTCCAGTCGATACCGATCATCGCAAAGCAAGCGAAGCATCTTTATGTCTTTCAGCGCACAGCCAATTTCAGCCTGCCCGCGCGCAATGCGCCGCTCGACCCTGCGAAAGAGCGTGCTCACAAGCCGGAGTATCCCGAGCGCCGCCGTGCCGCCTTCGGCACGCCTTTCGGGATCGCGGGCTATCCGGCGCCGGTGAAATCCGCGCTTGATGCCGGCGAGGACGAGCGGCTGCGCGCCTATGAGGCGAAATGGGCGGAAGGGGGCAGCATCAGTTTTCTGTATTCCTTACAGACCTGCTGATCGACAAGGAATCGAACGAAACGGCGTCGGAGTTCGTGCGCCGCAAAATCCGCGCTACCGTCAAGGACCCCCGAACCGCCGAGCTGCTGTGCCCCGACGATCATCCCATCGGCACCAAGCGGTTGATTCTCGATACCGACTACTATGAGACCTACAACCGCGACAACGTCACCCTGGTCGATATCAGAAGCAGGCCGATCAAGGAAATAACACCCACCGGGCTGCGTACCACCGATTCCGAATACGCGCTCGATGCCATTGTCTTTGCGACCGGTTTCGATGCTATGACCGGCGCGATGAAAGAAATCGACATCCGTACGGATGCCGGGATATCGATCAGAGAGAAATGGGAAGACGGTCCGCGCACCTATCTCGGCATCATGATCGCCGGTTTTCCGAATCTCTTCATGATCACCGGCCCGCAAAGCCCCGGCGTCAAAAGCCAGATGATTTTGGCTTGCGAGCAGCACGTGGATTGGATCGCCGATTGCCTGCAGTACATGCGCAACCGAGGGCTCTGCCGCATCGAAGCAGAGGAACAGGCCGAAGCTGCTTGGGTGCAGCACAATAACGAGGTCGCGGACCGTACCCTCTATCCCTTAGCGAACTCGTGGTATGTCGGCGCCAATATCCCCGGGAAGCCTCGTGTCTTCATGCC
>JBKOVT010000059.1:0-6136 GCA_046724035.1 Pseudomonadota bacterium
CGCGAGGACCGGCATCTGATGGTCGGCAAGGAAGCGGTGCTGGCCGCGGTCGGCGACAGCGCCGTCTGCACGATCAACGCGCTCTCCGGCGAGCAGCACGCCGGCAGCGGCGGCAACACCTATGGCCGGCCCGGCCGCATCGCGAAGAGCGTCAATGTGCCGGCGGCCTCGCTGATCGATGCGCAGAGCGGCGCGTTCATGCCGGCACCGGCGTTGCGCGCCAAATTCGCCGCGGCCGGCGCCTTCGACAAAAAGCAGGTCATCACCTATTGCGGCGGCGGCATCGCGGCGAGCGCCGACGCGCTGGCGCTTGTCATGCTCGGCCACCCCGATGTGCGGCTCTACGACGCCTCGATGTCGGAATGGGCCAACGATCCGTCATTGCCGATGGAAACGGGCTGATCGAGGCTCAGGCGACGTCGCGGTCGAGGATCTCGATCAGCACATTCTGCGGGCCGCGCACAAAGGCGATGCGCACCCCGGGGCGGATCGTCTTCGGCTCGACGGTGAACTCGGCGCCCTTGGCTTTCAGCTCGTCGCAGACCCGGTCGATATCGCGCACGCGCAACCCGAGATGGTCGAGCCCGACATAGCTGCCGGCCGGCTTTTCGGAGAGCGAGGCATCGGGGTCGACCTTGGCGATGAACATCATGACGCCGCCGAGGCTCATATCGACGCGCTCGCGCCCGTCTGACTGGATCGATTTGATGATTTCGGCGCCGAACATGCGCTCGTAATATCGCGCGGTTGCTTCCGGATCGGGGCTGCGCAGATGGACATGGTCGTAGCTGAACTCCGTCATCGCGGTCTCCCTGCCTGGCGATCGGCCGAGAGTAGGACGGAAGCGCGGTAATTGGGAGGACAACAGATGCGGTTTGGGCTGATCCTGCCGAGCTTCTCGTTTCCCGATCTCGATTATGCCAAGGCGGCCCGGCTGCGCGATTTCGCTCAGCGAGCGGAGGCGCAGGGTTTCGAGGCCTTGTGGGTCGTCGAGCATCTGCTGACCGCGCGCGGCCTCTACGGCACGGCCTGGCTGTCGCCGCTCGAAACTGTCGCGTTCGCGGCCGGCTGCACGACGCGCATCAAGCTCGCGACCGGCATCCTGATCGCCGCGCTCCGCAACCCGGTCTTCACCGCAAAGGACATCGCGAGCCTGCAATATTTGTCGGGTGGGCGTTTCGAGCTCGGTCTTGGCGTCGGCTGGGATGCGCATGAATACGAGGTCGCCGGCGTACCCTTGCGGCAGCGCGGCGGCCGCACCGACGAAATCCTGCAAATCTTCGAGCGGCTATGGACCGGCGAGCCGGTGACACATCACGGGCGCTACTACCATTTCGAGGATGTCGTCATCGACCCGCCATTGCCGCGGAAACCATTTGTGTGGCTTGCCGGCGGGTCGAAGATCAAGACCGATCTGTCGCCCGACCCGGAGGTCATGGCGCCGACCGTGTTGGAGCGGATCTGCCGGCACGCGGATGGCTGGCTGGCGCGCGCCGCCGGCTCGATGGACAGCGTCATCGCCGATTGGGCGCAGATCCAGCAGCGGCTCGATGAGATCGGCCGGCCGAAGGGCAGCATCACCTTTGGCCATGTGAACTTTATGCACATCGTACCGACTGATGACGAAGCCGCCGCATTGCGGGTGCAGCGGCCGTTGATCGAGCGCATCATGGGCTCGCACCGCTCGTTCGAGACGCTTCGCACCTGTTATATGCTCGGGACACCGGCGCAGATCCGCGCGCGTCTCAAGGCGATGCAAGAGGCAGGGCTCGAATACGCCGCGCTGTCGCCGCTCGACTACGATCCCGAGCAGCTCGATCTCTGGGAGGAAGAGATCATCCGCCACTTCCGGCGGACGTAAACCCGATCGCTAATCGAGCGAGAAGCGCTGCGGCGGCGCCTGGGTGACGGGCGCCGCAGCGGCGAGTATCTCAGCGGCGTTGCGCGATCGCGGCGGGTAAATCCGCTCGCAATTGATCATGCGCTTTGTGCGCTTGGCGGCGGCGCCGGTCACGGCAACCCGGCGGTCCCAGCCCTCGGTGTACACGGCTCCCCACGCGCCGAGATCGAGGCACGTCACGTAATAACCGATGTCGAGCGGGAGCATCGGTTCGCCGATCAGATCGCAGACGACATTATGGCCGGCGATCCGGCCCATCGGCCGCGCGTGTTGGCACGACATGACCGAGACATGCGCTGCGTCGATGGGCGCGGCGGCGGAATCGCCCGCGACAAAGACATCGGCGCAATCCTCCACTTTGAGGAAGCGATCGACCGCGATGCGTCCGAAGCGGTCGTGCGCACCCGGGAGGGAGGCGGCCAGTGGATGCGCCCGCATGCCGGCGCACCAGACGATTGTCTCGGCGGCGATCTCCTCGCCGGAGGAGAGACGCGCACCTCTTTCGGTGACCGCCGCGATCGTGACGCCCGAGCGGGCCTCGATGCCCAGCGAGCGCAGCGCTTGCTCGATGACGGCGCAGGCGCCCTCGCCCATGTTCGAGCCGACCCGCGGTGCTCGGTCGGCGAGGATAATTCGAGCCGGGGCGCCATTCGCAATATCGCGCAGCCGCGTCGCCAATTCGGTGGCAGCCTCAACCCCCGTCAAGCCGGCGCCGACCACGAGCGCCGTGAACCGGCCGGGCGATGCCGGGCGGTCGGGAAGCCCGGCGATATGCGCGCCAAGCCTTGCCGCGGCATCGTAGGTGTCGATGTCGAATGCGTGCTCCGCCAATCCGGGGATCGGCGGGCGAACCAACTCGCTGCCGAGGGCGAACACCAGCCGGTCGTAGGGCAGCGTCACCGGCCGGCCAGCGCTGTTGCACAGAATTTCGTGCCGGTTGCAGTCGACCGTGGTCACCTCTCCGACGACAAGCTCGGCACCGATCGGCCCAAGCACCTCCTCGAGCGGCACCCGGACATCGCTGAGATCGGTCTCGTAGTTGCGTACCCGGATCGCATGCCAGGGGTCGCGATTGACCACTGTCACCGAGATTTCATTCCTGGGCATGTGCAATTCGGCAAGCTTGCGCGCTGCGCCCACCGCAGCAATCAAGCCGGCAAACCCCGCTCCAAGCACGACGATCTGCTTCACGCGTTAGCTCCCACACGCGATCCGAAAGTCACGAAAACCGAGACGACCTTATCTGGCGGTTTTACCGCGCGGACGGGACGGGCCAGTCGCCGAGGACGGCGGTATGGCTGACGAGCCCGACGCCGTCGCGCCACAAATGCAATTGATAACCGGGCGGCTCGAACGCAAAGCGCAATGGCGCGTCCGGCAGCAGGTTGAGCGCGACCTGATGCGCGGTGCTCGGCGCCGTGCCGGCGACAGTCCCGCCAAAGCGCCGATCTATCGAACGATGCAGGTGACCGCAAAGGATGCGTTCGACCTGCGGATGGCGCGCGATAATCTCGGCGAGCGCACCGGGATTTTCCAACCCGTATTTGTCCATATAGGCGATGCCCGTCATGAAGGGCGGGTGGTGCATCATGACGAGGGTCGGCCGGTCGGGCGCGGCGGCGAGGGTGCGGTCGAGCCATTCGAGCCGCTCGGCGCACAATTGGCCGTGGTGCTTGCCGGCGACGAGCGTGTCGAGCGCGACGAGCCGCAGCGGATAGTCGTCGACCGCATATTGGATAAAACCGTCGCCTGCCAGGTATCCGTCGGCGCCAAAGGCGGCGCGCAGCGGTTCGCGGGCATCGTGATTGCCGGGAATGACAAAGACCCTCATGCGCAACGGCGTGATCAGGCGGCGCAGATGCTCGTATTCGGCAGGCTCGCCACGATCAACCAGATCGCCGGTGATCACCGCGATATCGGGCAGCGGGTCGAGCCGATTGATCGCATCTACCGCGCGGGACAAGAACCCCGCCGTATCGACCGGGCCGAACCCGGCCGGCGTGCGCGGCGACTTCCCCGGTTCGACGATGTGCGGATCCGACAGCTGGGCAACGATCATCGGCATTCCGCTCCGATCAGCCGCCGCGCTCAATCGCGCGACTTACCCGACAGCACAAAGACGCCCTGCTCGGCCAAGAGATTGGCGAGGCCGCCGCGCGGATCGAGCGAGAACGGGCGGCCATGCCGGTCGAGCGTGATGCTGCGCTCGATCTTTGTGCCGAGCTCGTCGCACAGCACGACAAAATCGCGGATCGTGCAGAGGTGAATGTTGGGGGTGTCGTACCACGAGTTGTTCAGCAGTTCCGACACCGGCATGCGGCCGCGCCACAACAGGCCGAGGCGGATACGCCAGAAGCCGAAATTCGGGAATGACACGATCGCGCGCTTGCCGATGCGCACGAGCTCCTCGACGACATGGCGCGGGTGCCGCGTCGCCTGCAAGGTCTGGCTCAATACCGCGACATCGAAGGCGCCTGCCGGAAACGCGTCGAGATCGTGGTCGGCGTCGCCCTGGATCACCGACAACCCATGCCGCACACAGGCATTGACGCCGGACTGGCTCAACTCCATGCCGCGCGCATCGACGCCCTTCTCGCGCGCGAGATAGGCCAAGAGCGAACCATCGCCGCATCCGATGTCGAGGACGCGCGATTCCGGCTCGATCATCTCCGCAATAAGGCGCAGGTCGCGCCGCAGCCTCTCCACCGGAGCGGATGCCGCGCCTGGGACGGCGGGAGTTGCGCCGAGCGGCAGCGCGGCGCTGCGGTCCGCCATCTCAGATCAGCTCCAGAAGCGGGTCAGGCCGCGCTGCTCGGCGGAGCCCGTCAGGAAGCCGCGCAAGGTCGCGAACAGTTCCGGCTCGTGCAGCAGAAAGGCGTCGTGCCCCTTGTCGGTCTCGATCTCGACAAAGCTGACATTGGCGGCGACCGCGTTCAGCGCATGCACGAGGGCGCGGCTCTCAGAGGTCGGGAATAGCCAGTCGCTCGTAAAGGAGATGATGCAGAAGCGCGGCTGCTTGCCCGGAAAGGCCGCCGGCAACGACCCGCCATGCTCGGCGGCGAGGTCGAAATAATCCATCGCCCGCGTGATGTAGAGATAGGAGTTGGCGTCGAACCGGTCGACAAAGGTGCTGCCCTGGTGGCGCAGATAGCTCTCGACCTGGAAATCGGCGTCGAACCCGTAAGTGACCGCCTTTCGGTCCTGCAGATTGCGGCCGAATTTGCGGTGCAAGGCCGCTTCCGACAAATAGGTGATGTGCGCCGCCATGCGCGCCACCGCGAGACCGCGCGAGGGATTGCGCCCCGCGTTCAGGTAACGCCCGCCGCACCATTCGGGATCGGCCATGATCGCCTGCCGCCCGACCTCATGGAACGCGATGTTCTGCGCCGAATGGCGCGCGGCGCCGGCGATCGGCACTGCCGCGAAGACGCTCTCGGGGTAGCTCGAGGCCCATTGCAGGACCTGCATCGCACCCATCGAGCCACCGATGACGGAGAACAGGGTATCGATGCCGAGATGCTCGAGCAGCAGCTTTTGCGCCCGCACCATGTCGTGGATCGTGATCACCGGAAAATCGAGCGCCCAGGGCTCGCCGGTCGCCGGGTTGATATCCTTCGGGCCCGTTGTCCCCATGCAGCCGCCGATCACATTGGCGCAGACCAGGAAATAGCGCTCGGTATCGAGGACGCCGCCGGGTCCGACCATCGTCGTCCACCAGCCCGCGGAGCCGGTGATCGGATGCGGCTCAGCGACATACTGATCGCCGGTCAAGGCATGGCAGATCAGGATCGCGTTGCTGCGCTCCGGGTTGAGCTTTCCGTATGTCTGATAGGCGATCGTGAACGGACCGAAATCGACGCCGCAATCGAGCCTGAGCGGCTCGCGCACGACGAGGCTGTGGCCCGGCCACTCCTTGCCGGGGCGTTTCAACAGGGGTGCGGTTACGATCGACAATGCTCTGCTCTAAGCCCAGATTTGCGCGGCCCAGCTAAAATGTGGTTACGGGAGCCGCCGCCCTGCCGATTGGGCGGCCTAGCTAGGGAATGGCTCTATGCCATGTCAATGTTTTCTTTGATTTTGCAAGGGCACAACTCTACTACTAGCCGGCCCCGGGCAGCGAATTGAAACAATGTCAGACAGCGTCTCCGATCTCGAATTGCTGCGCCGCCGCATCGACGAGATCGACGATCGGCTGCAGGACCTGCTGATCGAGCGCGCCGAAATCGTCGCGAGCGT